>CAYYGL010000114.1:0-15556 GCA_964471235.1 uncultured Calditrichaceae bacterium | reverse complement strand
TCGTCCCTATAAAAACAATAACTTTTCACCAACAGTTGAAGTGAGAAATGTTTGTGATTATATAAATGTTTTGTAACTATTCAGCTTTACCTGCAAATTTGATGTTTCATATTGCATTCGTTCTTATTCGTGGTTAAGTGGTTGTTTTTTAACCTCACCCAACCCCTCCCGCCCCAAAAAACGGGGCACCCTCCCCTTCCCTCTCCTGTTAGGAGAGGGAAGGGGAGGGGGGGATGGGTGAGGTTCGTTTCAGATGATTATGGCAATACGCTGAAAAATACCGGTCATAGACTCCTTCAGAGAATCCCCTGCCACGGAAGAATGCCGGAATGACACAAACGGGCATATAACTGAATAGTTACAATATTTTTACTGGAAATTGAGGTTATTGATTAACTGAGGCAGAAAATTTCATTTTTTCTTCCATCATATTCTTGTTTATCCCTCGAAAATGCAGGCGCGTAAATCGGTGGCTTTGAAAAAAGTGACGCTCGTAAATTATTCGAAAAGTTTTTGGAAATAGTTCGAGAAAAATTTGTTGCTTTTTAGTTCTGCATTCCTTACTCTTTTGTAAGAAATATAACAGGGGGTGAAAAAAGTGATCGCCAAATTATCCAGCAAAGGGCAATTGACGCTTCCCATAAAAATTCGGAAACGACTGAGGCTCAAGACAGGCGACCGATTAAAATTTAGTATCAACGAAGCCGGGAAAATTGAAATGACCCCGATTCGGGTTTCTCTAAAAGATTTGAAGGGAATGCTGCCAGCATCGAAACAGTCGGTCTCCCTGGAAGAAATGGAACAGGCGATCCTCGAAGAAGGCGGAAAAGTGTAATCATGTATGGTATTGATACGAACGTGATTATTCGTTATTTAGTACTGGATGATCCTGAACAATCTGCTAAAGCGGTGACATTTTTAGAAACCTACTGTACAGAAGAGCAGCCGGGATTTATCTCACTGATTGTGTTATGTGAAATCGTCTGGGTTTTGCGTCGTGCATATAAATACCCGAAAGGACAAATCCTAAAGGTTTTGGAAAATTTGATGTTGACCGGTGAGTTAGTCATTGAGAATCCTGAAGTTGCCTGGGAAGCATTTCGTAGATACAAAGATGGTAAGGCTGATTTTTCTGACTACCTCATTGGTCGATTAAATCGTTTTTGTGGATGTCAGAAAACAGTGACACTTGATCAGACTGCCGGAGTTACGGAAGATTTTGTGTTGTTGTAGTTTATGGGAGATTCAATTTTTTATATTTGACAACCTCAAATCTGGCAGGTTAGAAACACACGAATTACATTTCCTAAAATTAATAATCCAAAGATTATCAAAAATAAGCTTATGGATTTTGCTTTCTTTCCCTGAACAACATTGCCAGCGACGATAATTTTTTCTTTCCGGAATCCTTTAATACCCAGGGCAATAACATAGATTCCACCAAACAACGATCCTCCATATAAAAAGGCATCCATGGATGATTTCCCCTTGAGTAGATAGTCGATGTTAGAAAATTTGCAAAATCTACTTACCCTCCAGCACTTCTTCAAACAAACTCACCAACCGTTTCACATTGGTCGCGGTATGGTATTGCACTAACTGCGGATTGTCATCTAACAGCACGTACTTTTGGTTTTGCCATTTCCGGTAAATTTCGGTGATAAATTCGGCAATGGCTCCTATCTCATCGGTTTCAAACACCTGACCGCTGCCGGTTTCTTCCAGAACTTTCGCCACTACACTTTCTTTTTGCCCGATGGCTAAAATAGGCTTGCGTAGGGCTAAGTAATCAAACAACTTCGCCCCGATGGCGCCGCTGGAGTATGCCATGCTGGACATGGGGCGAAACAGGATGCTGGCTTCCCGGGCAAACCGCATCAATTCATCGTGAGGCATATACTTGCGAAAAACGATCCGGAGGTGTTCGTATTTCCGGAAGTTTTCCCGGAAACCTTCAAACACCCTGCCCACAAAATTGATTTCGATTTCCTTTCGGAGCATTTCCGGCAGTCGGTTCACCGCCCGCAATAGCGGTTCCCAGTTCTGGTATTTGTTCAGATAGCCAAAGAAGAGTATCCGAAATGTGTCCGATGGTGCCGGTTCGGTAAACAATTGTTCAAATCCGTTATAGATCACCTCGTACCGGTTAGGCGCTTTTGCCGCCAGCATATCGCGAATTGCCGGGGTAACGGTAACCACCGCATCGGCACGCCTCAACACGGATTTCTCCATTGCCAGGTTGAGTTTTTTCACCAGCCCTTCTTTTTGCAGTTCCGCCACCCAGAAGGCTTCCGACCAGGGATCCCGAAAATCCGCCACCCACTTTATCCCTGTTTTGTTGGTTAGGCGCCTGGCGATTAGCTGCACCGTGTGGGGTGGGGAGGAGGAAAAAATCAGGTCGATGTTTTCCTCGCCGATGATTTTTATTCCCCGGTGAACCGCATGGGGCAGCCATCCGATCCGGGCGTCGGGGATGAACAGCTTGGCGCGCACCCATTTGGCAAGCTTCTCCTTAAAAGAATCCTCTTCGGAAGGATTTAGCACGTAGGTGGGAATTTTTTCATCCCGGGATTTGCCGGTTAACTTGCGGTAGAGATGATAGGGTTCCCATACCGGGGTCTTGTAAACTTTACATTCCGGGGGAATTTTCTGTGCCAGGCTTTCATCGATGGCGGGATAATCCCCCTTCTCCACGGTCAGTACGATGGGCTGCCAGCCCAACCGGGGAAAATGGGGGAGAAATTTGATGAGACGTTGAATTCCCGGTCCGCCGGAAGGTATCCAGTAGTAGGTAATGATGAGTACTTTTTTCATATCGTGTTAAAATGGAAAAGGGTACAAACGAAAAGGTAAAAGTGAGAGGGAAAAAGGTAAAAGGGAAAGGGTGAAATGGATTGATGGTAAATTAGATATTCTCAGCTTTCGAATTCCTTACACCTTATACCATATACCTATACTTCCCAACCCCCTACTCCTTTTTCTTCTCCTCGAACATGGCAAACAGCCTGGCTTTCAATTTTTTCCATTTTCGAAATTCTTCTATCGGTTCGGCGGGATTGCCCAGCACGGTGGTATCCTCGGGAACATCTTTTACCACGACCGCACCCATCCCAATAAAGGCATTGTCGCCTATGGTCAAACGATTGCGGATGGTGACCGAGGGCGCAATATAGACCCCTTTGCCCACCTGGCTGCTGCCCGCCACTAAGGAGTTGGCGATTACAATGGCATTTTCTTCAATCACCACGTTATGCCCGATGCATACCGAATTCCCGATTTTGGCGCCTTTTTTAATATGAGTGTTTCCTAATGCGCCGCGATTAATATACGTGTTGGCGCCCACTTCCACATTATCTTCCAAAATCGTTCCGCCAATGTGGGGAAATTTAATCCATTCACCCCTGTCATTTTTGGCATAACCGGACCCTTCATCTCCGATGACGCACCCGGCGTGAATCTCTACATTCTTACCCAGGGTTACATTATCGTATAAATAACAGTTCCCCCAGATAATGCTTCCTCGATCGATACGGCATTTTCCCACATAGGTAAATGGTCCCACATACACATCGGCTGCTAATTCCGCCTCGGGATGAACCACCGCGGTGGGATGCACTTCCGCACGGGGTTTATCGACAAAAAACGCTTCCAGCAGCAGCGAAAAGATAAGCTTTGGATTATCTGTCAGGATAAGACATTTTTCCTTCAGGAGGTCTTCCGGCAGGGTTCCCGGGGGTTTGCAGACAATACACCTGGCAGGAGTGCTGGCAAGTAACTCCGGTGTATCGATGGCGCGGCTGGGAGAAATCCACACCAGGGAATATTCATCTGCTTCCTGCAACGTGCGGGCGTTGCGAATGACAAGTCCCTCAGCGTTGCCCCGGATTTGATAAACATGCCCGGAGAGTGCTTTCCGGATTTCTTCCAAAGAAAATTGATGTGGTTCAGCCCGATCTGCCATGTTACCCTTGTTTTTTGATATAACGCCTGGATGGAAAACGGGGGTAGATGAATAGAAGGGGTTGAGTCGTTCTCAACTACCCAGCCCAGCGAACAGCGAACACCCCTCCACCCTATACCCTATACCCTCTCAACCCTCTTTCTACTTCCGTTCCTTCACCTTTTTAGCAGGGATTCCCACGTAAATGGCATTCGGTTCGCAATCCTTTGCCACATACGCCATTGCACCAATGACGGTATTTTCCCCGATTTTCACACTGGGTCCCAAGACCGCATTGGTGCCGATAAAACATCCCTTTCCGATGACCGTTCCGCCGCGCTTTTCTCCTTCATGGGTGGAATAAATGGTCATCACGTTCGGGGAGATAAACACATCATCTTCTACGGTGACTTCCCGGGCAATGGTGGCGTTAAAGCGCAGGGTGACATTGCTGCCAATTCGGTTGGAACCGGATGACTTCACATAGCTGTCCACAAACACGTTGCTGCCAATTTTGGTGCCTTTCTTCAGTAGCACAAAGTTCTCAATGGTGACATCATCCCCAACCTCGCATCCTTCCTGGATAATACAATGATGCCCGATTTTAAAATTTTTCCCATGCTTAAAATCTGCCGCAATAATGTTGGTCGTATGTTCTTCTGCCATGTGCTGTTCCTTTCGGTTTACTTGGTGGTTTGAGTTGTTTTTATCTTATTGACCTAAGGGTAACGTCAGTTCGACATACGAAAAATGGAACCCTGATAACCCGGAGTGGTGCAGTTTTTTTAATTGTTACCAATCATCCGTATAAATCAGCGTTAACTGTATCGTCTGTGTGCTATTTCAAGTTGCGTCGAACTCACGTTAAGGGTAATAAATATATACGGTGAGAAAGAAATTTGCTAAGGAATTTGTAACTTTCGACAGGATTCAACTGCTTGTTTCCGGGGACATGCCTACTACAAGTATTGCTGAACATCCTTCCCCAGCCACTGGAGAGCACTTCGATGAAGCAGCCAGGCACGGGTTTCCCGGTCCAGGTCATCCATAGATTCAATCATCTTTCCGGGGATATGTTCACCCAGTGGAAAGGGGTAGTCACTACCGAGGGCGATTTTATCAGCGCCGACCAGGTGAATGAGGTACCGCAAAACGTCCGGGTCATGCACTAAGGAATCCACGTAAAATTTGCCCAGGTATTCCCGGGGATTGACATCATTATCCACTGCACAGAGGTCCGGGCGCACGTTGAACCCATGCTCGATGCGCCCGATGGTGCCCGGGAAAGAACCGCCGCCGTGGGCAAATGCCACCCGCAGGTCCGGGAGCCGTTCCAGTACCCCACCGAAGATCATGGAGCAAATCGCCAGCGAGGTCTCCGCTGGCATCCCCACCAGCCAGGGCAGCCAGTATTTGGGCATGCGATCTTTGCCCATCATATCCCAGGGATGCACAAAGATGGCAGCATCAAACTCCTGTGCCGCCTCAAAAAAAGGGAAAAGATGCTCATCCTCCAGATTCCAATCGTTGATATGAGTGCCGATTTCCACGCCTGCCAATCCCAGCTCGTTTACGCAGCGTTCCATTTCCTTAATGGCGAACTCCGGCGCCTGCATGGGAACCGTGCCCAGACCAATGAAGCGGGTGGGAAATTCGGCAACGATTCCGGCGATGTGGTCATTTAAAAAGCGAGAGACCTCCAGGGTATCCTGCGGCTTAGCCCAGTAGTTGAACAGAACCGGGATGGTGGAAAGCACCTGCACCTGAACGCCGTGAGCGTTGCATTCTTTTATCCGTTGTTTCGGGTCCCAGCAGTTGTGCTGTATCTCCCGGAAAAATTGATCATCAATCATCATTCTGGCACAGCAGGGTTTATGGTGTTCCAGGTGAATAAATCCGCTGTAACCGAATTTCTCCGCCCATCGGGGGAGATGTTCCGGTATGATGTGAGTGTGAATATCGATTTTGAGCATAAAGGGTTCTCTTTTCTGTCAAAATGAATTTTAACGCTCCGGATCAACAAAACTTGTTTTGTTCCCGGCAAACAGCGTTTGAAACAAATAAGAAACATCCGACGACAGGCTTGCTTTATACGCCAGCGAGCGCTGTCAAAATAAATTTTGACGCTCCGGATCAACCAAACTTGTTTTGTTCCTGGCAGACAGCGTTTGAAAAAAATAAGAAACACCCGACGACAGGCTTGCTTCATACGCCGACGAGCATTGTCAAAATAAATTTTGACGCTCCGGAGCACCAAAACTTGTTTTGTTGCTGGCAGACAGCGTTTGAAAAAAATAAGAAACATCCGACGACAAGCTTGCTTTATACGCTGGCGAGCGCTGTCAAAATAAATTTTGACGCTCCGGAGCACCAAAACTTGTTTTGTTCCTGGCAGACCGCGTTTGAAAAAAATAAGAAACATCCGACGACAAGCTTACTTTATACGCCGACGAGCGCTGTCAAAATAAATTTTGACGCTCCGGATCAACAAAACTTGTTTTGTTCCTGGCAGACAGCGTTTGAAAAAAATAAGAAACATCCGACGACAGGCTTGCTTTATACGCCGACGAGCATTGTCAAAATAAATTTTGACGCTCCGGATGTTGACGCTCCGGTCCTCAGTTCGCTTTCACCGGCGGTTCCATCACTGTACCGCAGCTTTTGCAGGTACGCAACTCCACAGACCCATAAAATTTCTGCATCAATGGCGGGAGCTTCTCCACGATATCCGAGGGTTTGCTGAGGTGAAAATATTCTTCATAGAGCTTTTCCCCGCAGTTCTCGCAGAACCACATAAACCCGTCGTTTTCCGGTTCGGTGCGGTTTCGTTCAATCACCAAGCCCACGGTGTTCGCCGGACGCTGCGGGGAGTGGGGCACCCGGGGCGGCAGAAGATAGATATCCCCCTCCCGAATCGGAATATCCACAATCTTACCATTATCCACCACCCGCAGGGTAATCTCACCCTCTATCTGGTAGAAAAATTCTTCTCCTTCATTATAATGAAAGTCTTTGCGGGAGTTGGGACCACCGACGACCATGATGATGAAATCCTGAGTATCGCTATACACCACCTGATTGCCAACCGGCGGTTTCAGTAAATGGCGGTGTTCATCTATCCATTGCTTAAAATTGAATGCACTGAATTTATCCATGATCAAACCTCCTGGTTGGGGTTAAAAACGTGCGTCGTTTGAAAATACGGTTTTAATGTAAAAATTTTTTTGGGTTTTCACAAATGAGATATGGTGATTTTCGCAAAAAAATTCACCCTCCCGGTATAGCGGGTAACAAATGATGCGGTAGAAAGAAAATGGATATGGTCAAGGGACTGAATTTTCTATCTACTCCGCATCATCTTCTTTGGGAGTGTGACCGGAATAATATTTTTCCATACAATCCGGGCAGATGCTATGACTGAAGGCAACATCGGTGCGCTGGCGAATGTATTCTTCCACTTCCTGCCAGTATCCCTCTTCATCCCGAATTTTTTTGCAGTGCACACAGATGGGAAGAAAACCGCTTAATTTTTTGGCAGTTCTAAGATATTTTTCCAGCTTCTTCACCCGAATATGTTGTTGTTCCTCCGCTTGCCATCGTTCCCCGGATTTTCGTAAGGTTACCAGAATAGCTTTTTTACCATTGCGAGAGATCAGGGTCGCAGTAAGGTCCATCACGGCAATCGAGCCATCTGCCTTTCGGAATGTCTGGTTGGCAAAGACGGTATCAAAATTTCTTGTTTTAGCCAGAACTTTATCCCGATCCGATTTTTCCTCTTCGGGAAAAAGTTCCGAGAAATCCTTGCCGATAAGTTCCTTCGGTGAATACCCGAGAAATGGTTTTACGGATTGACTGATATCTTCGATCTGTTTGTTGGTGGGATTGATGAGTACCTGAACATCTAAAGATTCTTTGAAGATATGCTCCAGGTGACGGGCTTTTTTCTCAAGCATCTTCTTTTGCTGACGTTCGGTTCTTAATTCCGAAACGCAACTTTCCAACTGGCTGCTTACTTTCTCCAGTTCAGCCGCCAATTCCTTTTTTTTCATCTTCCTTGACATCGTTAAGACCTTATCGTTTAAAGCAACGACTATTCAATGTTGCTCGTTGCATACACATCCCTGTTATTTGTTACACTATCGGGTTTTTATTTTAATAGATAAGTATTTACATTTATTGGGGCTGAGTGCAGGTAGGGTGAGCTATTCGAGGATGGCAATCACCTTGACTTCTATCGCAATTGGGGTGGGCAGGCTACTGACTTCGACAGTGGTGCGGGCGGGTTGATTTTCCTTAAAGTAATCTGCATAGATTTGATTAAATACCGCAAAGTCATCTTTCATATTGGTCAAAAACACAGTGATATCCACAATGTTCTCCCAGGAGGAACCGGCATCTTCTAACACAAAGCGAACATTTTCGAACACCGCATGACACTGGGCTTCAAAGTCATAGGAAATGACATTGCCGGCGTCATCCAATTCCACCCCCGGAATCGCTTTAGCGCCCCGTTTTCGGGGACCCATCCCGGAGAGGAAGAGTAAGCTTCCCACCTGCCGGGCATGGGGATAAGGACCCACCGGCTCCGGGGCACGAAATGATTTATATTTTTGATGGCGCATGGGAATCAACTGATTTTATATGATATGATAATTCACATTTGTGAAACGGGATAACGTGAAGCGTAATAATCGAATCGACCATTTGTACTTTCCGAAGGATGAACTTCGAACCTGAATACCTCACCCCCTAACCCTTAACAGGGAACGCTGAACCGATGAGCCCTCTTTATAATTTCACACAGACATTTTTCGGTTCGGTAAAAAAGCGCAGGGCTTCAAAACCGCCTTCCCTGCCCACGCCGGAGCTTTTCATCCCACCGAACGGGGTTCGTAAATCCCGTAACATCCAGCAGTTAATCCAGATAATCCCGGCTTTTAATTGATTGGCAATCCGATGCGCCCGGGTCAAATTCTCTGTCCAGAGGATGCCAGCCAGTCCGTAGGGGGTACTGTTGGCATATTCCAGCACTTCTTCTTCGCTGTCAAAAGGGGTGAGGGTGACGACCGGGCCAAAAATTTCCTCCTGGTTGGTGCGGCAGGTATGGTCCAATCCTTCGATAACGGTAGGCTGCACAAACCAACCGTTCTGGCAGCGTCCCGCTACGGTAACCGGTTTCCCGCCGCACAGGATAGTTCCTCCTTCCTCCTCTGCCAGCCGGATGTAGGAAAGTATTTTCTGTTGGTGAGCTTCCGATACAACCGCTCCCAGGTTGTTGTGCTCCTTGAGGGGGTCTCCGACCTTTAGTTGCCGGGTATGCGCTACAAAATCCGATTTGAACCGATCATACAGCGAGCGTTCTACGTAAATACGAGAGCCGCACAAGCAGATTTGCCCCTGGTTGGAAAAGGATGAGCGCAGGGTGGTTTCCAGCATCTCATTGTAACGGCAATCAGCGAAAATGATGTTGGGATTTTTGCCCCCCAATTCCAGGGAAATTTTTTTGAACATGGGAGCAGCCCGGCGAGCAATCTCCGCACCGGTTTTGGTGCCGCCGGTGAAGGAAAGGCAGGGAATTTCCGGGTGGGCGGTGATGGCAGTGCCCACTTTATTGCCATATCCGTGAACAATGTTTAACACGCCGGGCGGTAACCCCGCGTCGATGCAGATTTGCGAGAGTCGGCAGGCAGTCATGGGGGTTATTTCCGACGGCTTCGCCACAACCGTATTACCGGCAGATAGTGCCGGGGCAATTTTCCAGGTGAACAAATAGAGCGGCAAATTCCAGGGACTGATGCAGCCGGCTATTCCGATGGGATTGCGCAGGGTGTAGTTGATTGCCCGGTCTTCCATGGCGTGGGATTCGCTGAAAAAGTGGAGGATGGCGGTGGCAAAAAAACGGAAATTACTGGCAGCCCGGGGAATATCCACCTGCTTCGCCAGCCAGAGCGGTTTCCCGTTGTCGGTGCTTTCCGCTAAAGCGAGTTCTTCCAACTGTGTTGTGATCAGTTCCGAAATACGTAGCAATATCCGGGAGCGTTCCGAAGCCGGCGTTACCGACCATTGAGGGAAAGCATCACGGGCAGCTTCCACCGCTGCCTGCACATCCCGCTCATCGGAATCCGGGATTAAGGAATAAACCTCCCCGGTGGCTGGATTGTAATTATCGATGAACTGCCCACTAATTGGATTTACCAGTTCACCGTTTATATAATTTTGTATGTGGTACATTGTTCATTCTCGGATATTTGGCTATCGGGCTATTTGAATAACCAGTAACGAGTAACGAATGAGTTTCACCATTTCTAATGTATCTATCTATCAAAACCAACTGCCACGGTTGGTGACTGACCCACTGATTACTGCCTTACTGATTACTGATCAGCCTTCATAATCTGTTCCAGTTGTTCCGGCGTCACCGTCAGTAAATCGATTGGCACCAGGCGGGGTGTCAGTGTCTTCCAGTTTGGGTCTTTGGAAAACACGATTTTAAAGAGCGGCAAAGCCTCCGCCAGCCGGCCCTTGCTTGCCAAGGTTACCGCATGCCAGTACTTCATCTCCAGGTTGTCAGGAAACATTGCTTCCGCGGCGCCATATTCCCGCACTGCGCCGTTTACATCTTCTTTCTCCAATGCCGCATCCCCGGCATTCATGTGTTCATAAGCCCGAAAGACTTTTAGCAGCCGTTTGATTTCCTTAACCGGTTCGGGATGGTCTTCCACCCGCAGGTCAATCAGCCGGTCTTCCCAGATGTTTCCGGTGGGTTTGCCGCGCACCACCAGCAGCGCAGCGGACTGCTGACCCCGGATATCGCCCCCCTCTGCCTGGGCTGCTTCCAATGCCGCCACCAGCCGTTCCGCTAAAGGCGCCCTGGTTTGTTTGAAAGCACGCTCCATTGCTCCCCAAACCGTATTTTTCAGCATCAGGTTTGCCTGCACCGAATAATACTTTCCGGTCAGGTGCCCGGCTTCCGGGATACACTTTTTGCCAGTGTAAGCAGCGGAATTTCCCCGGGCATCAATAATTGCCAACTGCCGGACATCCCTGCCTTTATCTTCTGCGATGAGCAGGTTGATGGCTTGCTGAGGAGTCTTGCCGGTCTTCAGCAATTCCACCCCACGCGGACCAAAGGAGACATTAACAAACGATTGGGTGGCAACCGCACCCACCCCGGCTTCCGCCCAGATGACGATACTGCCCACTGAAAACCAGTGCGACTGTACCGCCGCCCCGATTTCCCCGGTGGCAGAATCCACCGCAACAATTGAGAACGTATGCGCCAGTGGGTCCGTTAATGGCGTCTGGGCTCCGGTAAACATGGGGATTAACAACGCAATCATATATATCAGCATTCTCATGTGCACCTCTCTGTTTGGAGAAATATACAGAAGTTCCTTAAAAGTTGCAAAACATATCCGGGTATGAAATGGAACTTTGCTCGCCGGCTTTGTAAAAATGCTTATCCAATATCCCAATCCTCGTCTGGAAGGAAGTTTCCTGAAGAAGCGATAAACTTAAGCCCGAGGTTTGGAAATGGGGGAAGTGCTTCCTTCTACGGGAGCCTTTTCGGTAGTTGCCATCGGGTAAGGAATTCTCCGGTTCTTTTCCAAGTATCAGGTTTCCAGGTTGACAATCCTTTGTGCTTTTAATAATGTTTCCCGACGGTGCTCATTGTATATTTTACTTTCCGGAGCCAGACTGTTTATCCTTACCTTTCCTTCGGCATGGATAAACAGGTGATTTCCCAGGTAAAGCGCTACATGGGTAATTCGCTGCAGTGTTTTGCCAAAAAACAGTAAATCGCCAATCCGCAGATTCTCCAAATTGTGCGTCAAAGGCACCTCCATGCCCACTTCTGCCATTTGCCTGGCATCCCGGGGGAGTTTAACGTTCATTAAACGAAACACGGTTTGAACGAATCCCGAGCAGTCAAACCCCCGGGAAGAGTTCCCTCCCCAGAGATAGGGAATCCCTAAAAATTTTTTAGACATTTTAATAATATTTGTCCTTGTGGGTATCATCTTTTGTTGCTCGGTTTTATGGATAACCAGGCTTTTTTCAACATACCCGGTTTTTCGGTCTGGCAACCGTACCTTTACAAAATTGGATTCCTCATCCAATTTGTTCAAAATTGCCCCGGTCACCAAATCGGTTAATACTTCCGTGTTGTGATATACCCCCTTTCTGACAATGCCATAATTTCCGATAACCATCACATAAGAGGCTTCTTTCCATTCTCTGGCATAAGTGGCATCGCATTTCGCCACACTATGGTGATTTACCCATCCCCAGTAGCCATCCGGGCTTTGCACATAGTAAAAATCATTTTGCGCTTCATAAATTGGAAGGATTGTGCCAAGAACAACCTGGTTCACCAATTCCGATTGAAAAATCGGCTGGGCACGCATGTTAGCCACACTGATATTGACAATACCATAAGTTGAACTCTTCGGATTCATCCAGCCATTTTTCATTTGCTGTTCAACCTCCATTTTGGTAGTCCCTCCTTCCCGGGCATTTTTTGCTGTAAAGCCCTTGGAATAAACCGCAGAGGTCGCAAGTGTAGCTCTCCGTATGGAGAAGGATGCGCTAAGGAGCCTTCGGAGCAACGAACGCGACGTTTTAACTACTTGGCGAACTTTACCTCGCCGGGGCAGGGCAAATTGCAGTTAAATATTCCGGCTACCCTTAAGAGAAGACCATCTTTGTTCCATACACCATCATATATTCTTTAAAATGTTCAAAATAAACAATATCATGTTGAATAAACAAGCTTCAAAATTACTATTTTTTGTCCCTTATTGTTTTATAACAAAAATTTGTTATTATCTTAAGGCTTTGTCAGATAATTGGTACAGTATTCGTCATTGATATGTTTATCGTAGAATTTACCGCAGTGGCACCGAGACCACAGAGAGCGAAAAAGGTTGTAGGTGTTCAGACTGTAGGTACTTTACAGCTTAGCGGTCTGCAACCCTGGTTGCCGAACACCTCCATCTGCTTGCGCTAACTCCGGTGGTGCTAAAATAAGCAGAGTTATTTGAACTAACCCATAAGTCACAGGTAACATCATGGTCTTAAATTACATCTGGATTGCATTCTTTCTGGTGGCGTTTGTTGTCGGATTGACAAAGCTCATCTTTTTCGGGGATTTCGAGGTATTTCCGAAAATGCTTCAGGCCACATTTGATATGTCTAAAACCGGGTTTGAACTGTCACTCTATTTAACCGGGGTGATGGCATTCTGGCTGGGCATTATGAAGATAGGCGAAGAAGGCGGTATCATTCACTTTTTCAGTAAACTCATCGGTCCGTTTTTTACCCGTTTGTTTCCGGAAATTCCCAAAGAACACCCGGCAATCGGTTCCATGATCATGAACTTTTCCGCGAACATGCTGGGGCTGGATAACGCCGCCACGCCTCTGGGATTGAAAACCATGAAAGAAATGCAGGAGTTAAATCCCCAAAAGGATACGGCTTCCAACGCTCAAATTATGTTCCTGGTGCTGAATACTTCCGGTTTGTCCATTATTCCTCTCACCATCTTAATCGATCGCTCCGTAGTGGGTGCGGCAAACCCCACCGATGTGTTTATCCCCATCATGTTAGCAACATTTTTTAGCACCCTGAGCGGGCTGATAGCTGTTTCGATTTATCAGAAGATTAACCTGCTCGATAAGGTGATTCTGGCTTACCTGGGAGGAATATCGTTGTTTATGGCAGGCATTATCGTTTATTTCTCCCTGATTCCCCGGGAGCAGATTGCAGATATTTCCAATGTTGCCAGCAGTTTTATTATCTTTAGCGTGATCATCAGTTTTATCGTATTAGCGCTTCTGAAAAAAGTAAATATCTACGAGGCATTTATTGACGGCGCCAAAGAGGGGTTCGGAATAGCAATCAAAATCATTCCCTATCTGGTAGCCATTTTAGTAGCGATTGGGGTTTTCCGGGCATCCGGGGCGCTGGATTTTATTGTGAAGGCAATCTCGGATTTTCTTTCTCTCTTCGGGGTGAATACCGATTTTGTGGAGGCATTGCCGACTGCTTTTATGAAACCGCTGAGTGGCAGCGCTGCCAGGGGAATGAACCTGGAAATCATGAAAGTGCATGGACCGGACTCCTTTGTAGGCAGGCTGTCCAGTATCTTCCGGGGCGCGACGGAAACGACGTTTTACATCATCGCCGTATATTTCGGTTCGGTGAACATTAAAAAGACCCGGTATGCGGTGACTGCCGGGTTAATCGCAGACTTTGCAGGAATTATTGCCGCTATTTTTATTGGGTATTTATTTTTTCATTAATCCAGGGTTGCAGAATCCGGAGTTGGTTGTCAAAATAATGGGGTTTGATTAAATAACCGTGCCATTTTTTCATTAACACCGAGGCTTTTCCAACGGAACCGCTTCGCGGTAGCCCGGTGAACGAAGCCTCGCTTATGTTCCTTCCGGCAACCGTTTCTCCCGCAGGGATACCTTTGGCAAACGGTTTCCTGAACTTCTATGCCATGGTTAATTTTTCAAAAATCATAATTTTGACGATCCGGAGTGACAAAACTTGTGTTGTCAATAATGATTTTCCATCTCTTCACCCTGGCAAAACCACTCCTTCGGAGAACTCCTGTTTGATGATACCTTAGGGCTCAAGACTCTGTTTTGACGCCGTTGCCATTGCTACCGTCTGAACCATCAGAAACAGAGTTTCTGTTGCTATTGCGTTCCACAACAGGAGTTGTGGAACGAGGGACTGCCAACTGCCGACTGCAACTGCCAACTTCATAAACTGCAATGGAATCTTGGCAATCGTAACCGACCGGCGATACGGGTTGTTATCCCAACGTCTAAAACTCTCCTTCTACCCCCAATCCCGGTTTATCATTATAAACAAACCTGCCTTTGTTCACCTTTACGCCGCTGAAGGGATCATTGCTAATTAGCAGGTTGCCGTCCAGGTCTGCCCAGTCCACATAGGGGGCAAGGTGAGCAGCGGCAGAAATTCCAACCGAGCTTTCGATCATGCATCCCAACATAATTTTCATGTTAAGCGCTTTCGCTATCTGAATCATGCGCAAGGCTTCCAGCAAGCCCCCGGATTTCATCAATTTGATGTTAATTCCGTCATACGCCCGGGCAAGTTTGGGGATATCCGCCGCCGATTTGACCGCCTCATCGGCTACGATGGGCATATCCACCCGCTCCCGCAGCCAGGCAGTCTCCTCAATCATATCCGAAGGCATGGGCTGCTCAATAAACTCCACCCCCTGCGTTTTGAGCCACTGAATTTTTTCCAGCGCTTCTTCCTTCGATTTCCAGCCTTCGTTGGCATCCACCCGAATGGGTTTATCCGTTACACTGCGCACCGCACCAATGATTTCCTCATCGTTCTTCTTCCCCACTTTTATTTTTAAAATGGGATAGGGAGCCGCTTCTCTTACTTTTTGTTTGATGACCTCCGGCGTATCAATGCCAATGGAAAATGAAGTCACCGGGGCGTGTGCCGGGTCTAATCCCCACAATTTGTATAAAGGAACATTCAGTGCTTTCCCAATCCAATCCATCAGGGCAATATCTAATGCGGCTTTGGCACAGCTTTGATCCAGGATGGTGTTATCCAGTT
>CAYYGL010000113.1:0-15577 GCA_964471235.1 uncultured Calditrichaceae bacterium | reverse complement strand
TCCCCCGGGAGGTTCGCCAGAACGTTGACCCAAGTACGCCGAGCAATATCAAAAATGCTATAATGATAACCGGCGCCATGATACGACGGGGAGGTGCCGGGACAACTTCTTCGTTGTTCTCCTCTACCGGTCTGGTCGCCCTGGGGGGGGCCGCTTTCATCAGCCGCTGCCGCATCTCACCGACGGACTGAAACCGTTTGTCTGCCTCTTTTTCAAGCGCTTTCATAACAATAACGGAAATAGCTTCCGGCAGGTCCGGGTTAAACCTGGTGGGCGGGGGAAACCGTTCTTCGATGATGGCTTTCTGGATAGAATATTGGGTGCCATTGGCGGCAAACGGGGTTCTGCCGGTCAGCATTTCATAAAAAGTTATCCCCAGCGCATAAATATCTCCCCGGTGATCCACATTTTGCAACCCATGAATTTGCTCCGGTGACATATATGAGAGGGTGCCCGCTACCAACTGGGTAATCGTCGAATCTTCTCCCCGCTGGTATTTAGCCAGCCCGAAATCGGTAATTTTCACTTCCCCGTTCGTGCTCAGCAAAATATTTCCCGGCTTAATATCCCGGTGAATCACCCCGTGCTGATGGGCATGTTCCATACCGATGAGCATTTTTTGAAAAATATCAACCGCCTCCTCCCATTGGCCGGGGGGATGACTGCGAATCCATTCTTTTAAGGTAATCCCCTCTACGAATTCCATCACAATAAACGCCCCGGCTGCCGTTTCCCGAAACGCATACACCTCCACGATATGGGGATTTTTTAGCCTGGCGAGCACTTTGGCTTCATCATGAAAACGCTTCAGGAAACCGGGATTTTCCAACAAACGGGGAGAGAGCATTTTTAGCACCACAATCTTATCCAGATGAATATCCAGCGCTTTAAAAACGATCCCCATCCCCCCCTGTCCCAGGAGGGAGATGATTTTGTACCCATCGATTATTTTTCCGATCAATTCTCTCACGTTCTTATCCGGATTTTCGGCTGTATTCACCTAATGGTTGTTTAAGAACAGAATTTCTTCCCCCATAAAACCAGGGTTTATGACTATTCGGTTCTGCACCTGAACATAATAGCCGGTACCATCTCTCAAATTTGATAAACCTCTTAAGCAAGGCTGTCGCAGAACAACAATTGGAAGAGAACACCTGTCAATGAAAAAAAACACCTGTCACTGTTAAATTAAAATAAAGCATATCCTGCCGCATTAACCGTGATGCACAGCAAACAGCTATTTTTTTCCAACTTCTTTCCTGGAAAATCATAACATAAAGAGAGAATTCGGTCTTCAATAATCTCAAGACACGAATAGAGTGTTCTCAAATTTACCGGCGGCGCCATGCCTCGTCACCGGTTTGTCTCTTTGGGAATATTGCCGGTTTAAATTATTAATGAAAAAATGTTGCCTGTAACCGTCTCCAAATCAAGTGGTTAGCTTTCGTTAAACAGCGTCTGTATTTGTCCGATATGCGCCACGTCAATTTTCCAGGCAGTAAGAATTTCTATATTTTTTCCAATAACCCGGTCAATGACATCATTCAGGAGGATTATTTTATGCCTGTAAAGCTAATTATCACCCGTAAGGATGATCCCAACTGGCAGCTTGAAAAAGAATTCTATCAGGAAGAAATTACCATGGGGCGCAGCAAAGCCAGTGTGCTGCATCTGGAAGATGAACAAAAAGTAATTTCCCGGAACCACGCCCGAATAAAACTCGATGGCGACACTTATTATTTAGTTGACTGTGAAAGTGCCAATTACACCTACCTGGATGATAAACGGCTGCCTGCCAACCAGCCTCACCCGTTGGAAGATGGCGCCAGCATTAGAATTGGCATGTATGAAATTCGGTTTTATACATTAGCGGAAACGAATGAATCCACTATGTTGTTTGAAAACCCATTTCTGGAAGATTCCGCAAAGCTACAGGAGCTTCTGTGTGCCATACAGGAAAAGTATGAACAGGAAGAACCGGCGTTGCGTCAACAAGACCTTGCCAGGGCGTTAGAGCAAAATATCCAACATGTTGAAAATGAAGAACTCAAAACAGCCTTGCAGAAAGCTTTGGGATTAAATGGGGCGGGAGAAACCGAGAAAAAGTCTCCCGAAAAAAACCGGCGGAATCCGGATAATCTCACCTTTGCCATCCAGGTTGGTAAAGTGCTGGATTTGTTTATCCAATCTTTTCTCCGAATTATTCAGGAAGCAGCCGAGTTCCGGAAAGAATTTGTGGGAATCGCCCTGAGTGAATTGCCCACTTCTTTATACACCATGAACAAAGATCAGGTGAAAGATTTTCTGCTTGATCCGGCTCTATCGGAAGAAGAAATGGAAAACCGACTGAAAACGGTGGAGATGCAGGTGGATGAGCTGCTCACCCATCAATCCGCATTGTTAGATGGGTATCGCGCCTGCGTTCGGGAAGGCGCGGTGAAACTGCTTAAAACCCTGGATATTTCACAATTGGAAAACCATATCGGTAAAGACCACTTTTCTTTGGGACCTTTAAAAATTCCTTATAAATGGATTCCGTTTTACGTGTCCCGTAAAACTCATCAAGTGATTATACAAATTTACCAGGACCTACTGGCAGATGGCGCGGTAAAGGCGGATCTAAACTTTCTCCGCCCCGCATTTGTGGATGCCTATATGAAAAACCAGGTAGATGCCCAGGAAGGGTTGTCAGCGTCTAAACTTTTTTAGAAAACTTCCAGATCGGGAGATTCGGTATGAAATTCAGTAGTGCCTTATTTGTAATGATATTTCTGCTTAACATTGTTTTTGCCGGGATACTGCCCCTCCATACCGGGGGAAATGACTTCTGGGTGGCGTTTCCGGAGAATATCGATTCCGGTGTCTCTTTGACGGTGGTCGTCACCGGTCCCCCAAACGCAGTGGTCCATGTTGAAATTCCCGGTTTGGGGATTTCGCAAGCGTTTTCGATTGCTGGCAGCGGTTCGATAGAAATTAACATTCCCGTAGCGGCAATGGCAACCGGCAGCGGGGTTATTGCTGAGAAGGGCATCCATATAAGCTCGGTGCTACCCATCTCGCTTATGGGGATCAGTATGGGGCAGGCTTCCGGAGACGCCTTCTTAGCCCTGCCGGTGAACTTGCTGGATGTGGAATATCGGGTGATGTCCTATCCACCTTCCGGGAATACCCCTTCCCAGTTTGTCATTGTGGCAGCCTACCCGAATACGGAAGTCACCATTACCCCTCCGGACGGCATGGAACAGCAAATAACCTTGCAAAAGGGGCAAACTTATTCCTGGCAATCCACTACCCAGGATTTAACCGGCACCTGGATACTGGCTTCACGCCCGGTAGCCGTATTTAGCGGGCACGCCTGTGCGGAAATACCCCAAAATGCCGGGGGCTGCTCCTTTGTAGTGGAACAACTGCCGCCGCTAACAACCTGGGGCTCCGCATTTGTTACTGCACCCCTTGCCACCCGACAAAACGGCGATGCCTTCCGCATCTTAGCCGCTGAGGATAATACCGATGTCTTCCTGAATAATTCTTTTCTTGTCACCCTGAACCAGGGTGAGTTTTATGAGATGAATCTCACTGAACCGTCGTTCATTACCTCCTCCAATGACAAACCGCTCTTGATTGCCCAGTTTTCTCACAGCCAGAGCTATGACGGTGTTTCCGCCTCCCCATTCATGACCATAATTTCCCCCTGGGAACGCCTGTTTAGCCGGACCAATTTTTCTATCCCCCCTGGCAAAGGATATACGGGATACATTAACATCGTGACCCCGACAACGAATATCGACTCCGTACGTCTGGATGGCACTTTGATCGATTCCCAAACTTTTCAAACCATTTCCAACACCGAATTTTCGTCTGCCCGGCTTTCGGTGAGCCCTGGCACTCATGTTGTAAATGTCCCCCGGAAAGGGAAGCTGGGGGTGCATGTGTATGCTTTTTCCGATGGTGCCCAGGGAAGTAAATCCTTCGGATACCCGGGGGAATGGACTTTCCCGGGATTTGTCAACGTGGTAACCGAGCAGCAAAGCGACCAGGGGGTTATTTTGCGGGTGACTCCTCCCCGTCATTTCAACTCGGCTTTTAATTTGTTGGGATACCGCTATGTGGGAGAGAGGAGATACCGGGTTTTGTTATTGCAGCCCCAGGGGAACACCCTGGAAGGACGAATTCCCTTCATCAACTCACTCGAACAAGGAATCGAATACTACGTCTCCCTCTCGGATAGTGTGGTCACCCGCTTCTATCCTCCGGTAGACCCGGAAAATTTCCCTGCTTCCCTCAATTTGATCTTAAATAACTACGTCTCCCCCCACTTACACCTGGAAAATGGCGTATATAAGATGGTTTCCGTTCCCCTGCGGTTAAAACACCCGCAGTTAACAGCACTGTTCCAGGATGATTACGGGGAATATAATCCAGCAGACTGGCGGTTATTCCGCTGGATGGATGACAATAGCGGCTATGTGGAATTTCCGGATTTACCGCCTGACATCCACCCCGGCAATGCCTACTGGCTGATTACCCGGACCGGCAACCGCTTTGATGTGGACAGCGCTTTTACCGTCAGCAGTAAGGAACCGGTTAACATCGTCTTGTCCCCGGGCTGGAACCAGGTCGGGAATCCCTTCCCCTTTCCGGTAGCATGGGATAGCCTGTCGGCCACCGGAATGGTGAAAGGACCTTATTATTATGACGGTATCGAGTTTAAAATTGCCGATGTGTTGAATCCCTGGGAAGGATATTTCATCCGGAACGAGGAAAGCGAAGCCATAACACTCCAGGTGCCGGCAGTTTCCGTTACCCCAAAAAATCTCGCAAAAGACGATAAGCCGATATCCTGGCAATTCCCGGGCATGAGCTATCTTCTGCAGCTATCTGCCGAGATTCCGGATGCTCGTTTCCGGGATACCCAAAATTTTGTGGGATGGTCCCCGGAGGCAAGCTACGGGGTGGACCGCTTTGACTATCCCGAACCGCCCCCGGTGGAATCCGCGCTACGTCTCTCCATCCTGGAAGACGGTAGCCGTTTTCTGAGCAATTTCAAACCCACGCCGCAGGACGGGCAGGTATGGGAATTCGCGTTAGAAGTGCCCCGGGTGCCGGTAAATGTGGCGCTCCAACTGAATGCAGAAACGATGCTCCCGGAAACGTTTGACATTTTCCTGATGGATATGGATGTCTATCAACCGATTCCCATAACCGGCGGCACTGCAGTGGTTCAGTACGAAAAAAACGGTGCCAGAACCCGCCACTTTAAACTGATCGTGGGTACCCCATCTTTTGCGGAGAAAAATAGTGGGGGCATATCCCTTTTTCCAACGGCGTTTCAATTGGAGCAGAATTATCCCAATCCGTTTAACCCAAGTACTGCCATCAGCTATCAACTACCTGCTGTCAGCAGGGTGAGATTGGAGATATACAATCTCCTGGGGCAAAAAGTACGAACACTGGTGGATCAGCAGCAGCCCGGCGGTCGGTATACCGTGGAGTGGAATGGCAGGGATGAAAACGGTTCAGAAGTTTCTTCCGGAGTGTATTTTTATCGGCTGAGTGTTTCCCCCCCCGGGGGAAATATCTCACCCGGTTCTCAGTCAAGGGAGGATGTACTGACCCGTAAGATGGTTTTACTCAGATGAAGTGATTGGCTGCGATAGATAACACATTCGGATTCCAGGGATAAAGGGGGTAAAGAGGAGATAATATGGAGAATGCTCTGTTAATAATTCTTTCGGTTCGAGTTGGGAATAACAGTTTAATTTCACAATCAAGAGGTTTGTAACATGAGGTATGGTTTTCCGTGGATCATATTGGCAATTTTGTTGTGCCTTCCCGCTTATCTATCTGCGCAGAGCCTGGAGACGTTGTTAGAGCGCTATGCCGGGGAAAATGCCGCCGGCTATGTGGAACCGTTGATAACAGCATTCGGAAGTAGTTTGAACTCCGGCTTGTTTTATCGCGCCCGGGTGGAAAGAAAAGGTCTACATATCAATTTCCGTCTGAACGGAATGGCAGCCCGGTTCTCTGAGAAACAACGTCATTATACAGCCTCTACCGAAAGTTTCTTTGTTCCCCCGCGGGAAGTGACAACGCCTACTATCATTGGAGAACCGCAGGGAGCGGTTTTAACCGGCGCCGGTGGCGCTGTTTACGTTTTTCCCGGGGGATATAATCTTTCCTCTCTGCCCCTGGTAGTGCCCACTGTTACCGTGGGGAATGTGATGGGGACTGAGTTGGTGGGGCGTTATTTTTCCACCAATGCATTTCAGGATATCGGGAAGGTTAAGTTGCTTGGGGTGGGCTTCCGGCACAGTTTAAGCCAATATGTTTCCAGTCCCCTGGATATCTCCCTGGGATTTGCCTACCACACCTTTGAAATTGGTGATATCTTTACAAACAAACTTACCACTCTTCAGCTTGTCGTTGGGAAATCATTCTCTTTTCTCGATGTTTATGCCGGGGGCGGCTATGAATCCAGCGTTGCCAATGTGAAGTACACTTTTACGGCAACGGAGGAGCCTCGCACTATTGAATTGCGTGTACATGGGAAAAATCGATTTCGGATGCTGGTAGGGTTTAATTTAAACCTGTTAATTTTTCACCTGAATTTGGATTACAATGTGGGGTATCAACAAATAGTTAATGTCGGATTTGGCATTGGTTTATAACCTTAATTGGGGATACAAAATGAAACATTTTGCCTGGTTGTTCTGGATGGTCATTTTTTTTGCCGCTTGTGAAGAGGTAGAAGTCTTGCAGCCGGTGCCCATTACCTACAAACTGATTTTTGACATTCACTTATCGCCGGATGAACGTTCCTTTGATGAAACGGTGATTTTTTCTTCCTCGGAAATTCTATCGGCAATAGAGGATCACCTGGGCGAACAATTTTCTATGGAAGATATTCAGACCATCCATGTGGAAGGATTGGCATACACCCTCCTGGAAACAGACCTCTCCCTGAGTGTGGTCAATGGTTTTTTTCAGGCTGCCTATGGGAATGATTCCCTTAAGACGCTGATTGAACTGAAGGATGTGGTATTGGGGGAGATATTGGAGGAACGGCAGGTGATGGAACTACAGGAAGAGGGGGTGATGCTTTTAAAGGAAGCGTTAACGGATATTCTCAACCACAACGCCCGGGGAGATATTCTCATTCATGCCCGGGGAGAAACATTCCAGCCACTTCGGCGGATGAAGATTCTTCTGGAGATCACCCTAACCCCGGTGGTCAAACAGACCATAGAAGTACCACGTGTTCTGTAATTCGCCTGTGCAGTTGAATTCCTTCTTGATATTCGTTTTG
This sequence comes from uncultured Calditrichaceae bacterium, assembly GCA_964471235.1. GTDB lineage: Bacteria > Calditrichota > Calditrichia > RBG-13-44-9 > J075 > CAYYGL01. The sequence goes on along the minus strand of CAYYGL010000113.1, from coordinate 8,271 downwards.
CACTTTTCCTGCCCTTGCTGTTTCAGGCAAGGAGTTGTTTCTTTTTCATGATATAACAAACGTGATCCCCGCCCAGCCAGTCCGGCAGAGAGGTCTTCACACCCAGCTCCAACCGCATCAACTTCTCCGCAACCTTCCTGGCACTACTATATCGGTGATATTGGTCCGGGGTGGGTAAAACCGCACAAAGGTGTATTGCTTTCAGAATACGAAACTGCCGTGTAAAGGCGCGTTTCCCGTAGTAGTAAAATTGAAACCCGTTTCCCAGAACGGCGCGGTGGTGTAAAATTCGTCTCAGGAACGCCCGCCAGCGAAACGTAACCAGCCACTCCAGAAGGGTAAAAATATGAACAGGGGGCATGGAGACTATGAACAGAATGCCATCGTCGTTTAACAGGGTGTCTAATCTGGATAGAATGGGCTCCAGGGGATGAAAAACATTGATAACACCGAAATTCAGAATGATCGCATTGTAAGATGTCTCCGGGTAAAATTTTTCCAGGGGAACATGCCGGATAAGCGCATCCAATCCCAGCAATGCAGCTTTTTGCTTTGCGATTTCGATCATTTTAGATGAACTGTCGATAGCATGCACCTGGAGATTCAAACGATGATAAAATTCAAAATCCGAGCCGGGACCGCAGCCAACATCCAGGATGGTTTGACCGGGTGATAGATGACTTGCCATCGCTTGCTGTACCTGCTTCCGCTGGTATTTCCCCAGGGGATTCCGGTTGAATTTTTCATCATACGGGAGTGCGTATGTATCAAAAATAGCGGATGAATTCGTCATGTATGGTAACGGGATAGCTGTTGGATTTTCATACTGCAATATACGGAGCGCAGCCGGTGATAAATTCTTTTGAAGGGCTGCTGCCGGAGACGGTGCAGTTGCCGGATGCGGTATTCGCTGGCTAATTTTTTGATAGCGAAATGATACAGTTCGCGCGGGAAGCGGTCTTGTATTTCCAGTTCCCGCTGTAAATGGGATTCCCAGCCATTGGTATAAATGATGCGGGAATGAAACTCCTCATACATTTTCGTCCCCCGAAGCGGGTAAGCCACGGTGGTCAAATACATATCCGGCTGCTGGTCGCGCACAAATTCGATGGTTTGATAAATATCCGATAATTCTTCACCCGGGTAACCAAACATCACAAAGTAGCCTGCCTGAAGCCCGTATTGTTGACACCAGCGGGTGGCGTTGGCGATTTGTTCCGTGGTGACCCCGCGCGACATGGCATTCAAAATACGCTGGCTGCCGGACTCCGCACCAAACCACACCCGGTAGCACCCCAGGTCTTTCAAAATCCGCACCACATCTTCATCTATTTTATCCGCCCGGGCAATGCATTCAAAGGGGAGGTGGATACCGGCCTCGGTCATCATTCCATGAAATTTTGTTAACCACCGTTTGTTTACTGTAAATACGTCGTCGGCATACCAGAGGTGGGTGGGTTGATATTTTTCAATAATTTCCTGAATTTCCGCCACCACCTTCTCCGGCCGCCGCCGTCGATGGGTCCAGCCGTATACGGAATGGCTGCACCACTTGCAGGTGAAAGCACATCCCCGGGCAGTAATCAATGAAACGGAACGCTGCCCGTGATGCTGTTCCCAGGTATTCAGGTATTGCTGTAAATCAATTGCTTCCCGATCCGGAAAAGGATAGTCGTCCAGGTGTCGACGACTTACCTGACGACAGTTTTGAACAATTTCCCCCCCTTTGTCAATAAACGAAACGTTGGGAATATCGTGCAGCGCATGGATGTCATGCGTTCTCAGGCGTTTCAGCACGGCAAGCAGCGGGTCCTCCCCCTCACCGGAGATGACGATATCTGCTCCATAGTTCAGAAATTCCCTCACTTGTGTGGAAGCATCCGGTCCTCCCAGGATGGAGATAATCCCATGCTCCCGGCAGAAACGAATCAGCTTCAGCACGTTGTATTTGGTGAGCAAATTGCAATGGATTCCCAGGATATCCGGCTGTTTCTCTTCCAGATAATCAATCAGGGCTGGATAAGTGGAAAAGGTGGTATCATACACCTCCACCTCCACATCATGTCGTTTCAGGAATGCAGAGAGGTATAACAATCCCAATGGGGGATAGGGCTTCATGATCTGTTTTTCGTGCTCGTCTTCGGATAAAAAATAGGTGTGGGTTAAAATCAACTTCATGCTGAATTACTGGGTAAGAATGGTTTCGATGAGATCCCGTGCTTCATCCGGTGATTGGGATTTCTTCAACTGTTCGCGCAATTGTTCCAATTTCTCCGCATCACGGATGGTCAAAATCTTTTCCCGAAGGTCACTTTCCGGTTCCCCAAACTTAATTTCGATGATATCCAAAATTGCTTGTTGTAAACCGGATATTAATCCTTGAATTTTTCCCTGCTCAATCCCTTTCTGAATCCCTTTCTTAATTCCTTTCTCTATTCCTTTTTCAATGCCCTCTTTTATGCCTTTCTTTTTCCCCCTTTTTTCGGCAATAGACAACAACGGCATATCCGTTTCCTCCTCTATTTCATGTGTCTCTTTATATAACTTTTCTTCCAATGCTTCCGGCAACTGCATCATCCAGTCGATAAAGGTATAAACCGACCAGATCGTTGCCCGGTCCAGGCCTTGCTCATATAACGCTTTTACGAAATATTTTTTCCAGCTATACCGTTCTTTATCATTCCCTTTGGTTTCCAGCGTTTTTAAGAAAGCACTGGTAATAAACGCAAAGGGATTTTCACTCTTCTGAAGTTGCGACCATTGAGAGCGAAAGTCAATCAATTTTACGATTGGGAATTGAAAAATGAGCCGAAACCCCCATCGGGAAATCCGAAATTCATCCGGGCGATATTTCTCGTCATCATCAGTTAACACTGCCAGGCTGATAACTTCCCGTCGATAGAGATCGAAGATTCGGTAATTGTAAGTATACATCCGCTCGGTAAATTTTTCCTCCGGGTAGCCCTGAATTTCGATATGAATCAACAGCCATTTCTCGGCTCCGTCTCTCAGATAGACTTTCACCAGCTTATCGACAATTTTTTTGCCAACCAGGCTTCTTTTCATGATTTTCTGAAGTTCTTTTTCCAGAAACACATATCCCCGGGAGAAATCAATATCGGCATGAATTTCCGGAAAATAGAACGCCAGGAAATCCGGGAACAGTTCGGTGAGGATCTTTTTCCACAAGGTATCCAGTGTCATCCCCATGAGAACTCCGTCATTTTGGTTTCAGACCTTCAAATACTGTTGCATCTTGATACGATATTTTATCATTCCCGGTATGTGGCGGGATTGGGCAGCCAGACGCCGGGCAATCTTTTTTACCGGCTGTGGCTTAAACAAAGAGATGAAACCAAAATAGTGGTGCGTGAATCGGTGCAGTGCCCGGTAAAAATCCGGATGATAAGTTCCGCGGTACATCAACGCCAGGTCGCCGCTGTCGGACCAATTGTGCTTATCGCCCATCCGGGCTGCTACTTTCTCATAAAACGGGGTCTCCTTCAAAGGATAGGAGACGGATATGCCGATGTGATCCGGTTGACACTCCTTTACCAACCGCAACGTTTTCCGGATGTCCGAATATTCCTCGCCCAGATAGCCATATTGGAGGAAAAAGCCCACCTCAATCCCCCGGGCTTTTAACCGGCGCCTTGCTTCCCGGATTTGCCCGATGGTTTCATCTTTTTCCATAGCGTCCAATATCCGCTGCGAACCGGATTCCACCCCCAGCCACACTTCCTGACAGCCGGAACGCGCCAACTCATCGGTCCGCTCCTCGGTAATCAAATCTGCCCGGTTTTGGCATTTATAGGGGAGTTTCACTTTCAGTTTTTCCAGCTCATCGGCAAACGTCGTCAACCAGCCCGGTTTTAACCCGAAAATATCATCGGTCATCCAGATATGGTCGGCTTTCAATACCGAAGCCAGGTAGTTCACTTCCTCAGCGGCACGCCGGGCGGGTATGGCTTTATAGGTCCTGCCGTAGAGTGGCTTGGCGCACCAGTTGCATCGGTACGGGCAGCCGTGCGAGGTGGACATATTGATGGAAAAATACCCATGCCTGTTTTGCCACATTTTCCGGTACGGGGTTAAATCCAACTTTTCCCATGCTGGCAACGGGGCGTTTTCCAGCGGAACATGGATTTTGTTTTGCGGATTTTGAATGAGTTCTCCACGGCGGAGAAACGAGACCCCATTCAGGTGTTCGTATGCTTCCGGGGTGGGAGCACGTAAGTAATTGCGGAGGATATCCAGGATTGTTTTTTCGGCGTTGCGATGAACAACCACATCAAATCCGGCGTTGAGATATTTTTCCGCCTGGTCCGACGCATCGGAGCCGTGAGCGATGAACAACCCGTTTTTCGGCGCCTTTGCCAGCACCTCGAAAATCGCTTCCCGCATGTTTTCCAGACACATCTTGGTGAGAAAATTGAAGTCATCATCATACAGGATAAAAACATCCGGCTGGTACTCCTGAATGGCATCAATCAGCCCTTCGGTTGTGGCATCGAACATCACATCGTAAAACTCAGCTTCCAATCCCAATTCTTGCTGAATCCAGGCGAGCAGGGTAATGGACGCCAGGGGAGGGTAGGGCTTTTGGGTGGCGGCTTCCTTGGGATCACGGTTTAAAAAATAGGAATGGGAGACGAATATTTTCATACCATGACCTGCTTTTCAATTTGCCGATGAATTTCGGAATAAATATCCCGGTGATCAACCTTGTTTAATTTTGCCCGCCCTTCGGAAAGGACAATTCCTTCTCCGAACTGGTCGGGAAACTTTTTTGCCAATCGTCGAGCGTAAAGTCTGTAAATCAAACGATTGAGGCGGGTCATCCAGTTAAAAAATAAAAACCGTTTCCCCGGTTTGTGTTTTAACAGGTAGTATGGAACTGTCAACGGTTCGGAATGGGCATTTGGTAAGAATTCGAAAATCCAGGAATTCTGACGCAGTATCTCCTGATGCAGGGGATGTTTTACCAGTGGTAGCATCTGAACAATCTGTACCGCGGTATAATAATTTTTTTCCGGAATTTGAAGATGATGTTCATCCACTGCATAATTAAGGCAAAGGAGAGGTCTTTTTCGTAACAATTTCGTAATAAGCACAATCAATAAATAACAGATCCACAGCCTGTTTGCACTGGTAATGAAAAACAAATCAATATCATCCTGTTCACGACACGACTCGAAGGCATTTGCGCCGGTCAACGCCACAAATTTCACCCAGGGCAGTCTAACCAGTAACCATAAAATTTTTCGATGCTTCCGGAATAAGCGACGACTCCATTCTCTTTTTTGTAGATAAACCTCCTCATATCCCTGGCAGAATACAACATTCTTAACCCGAAACAGCTTTCCGGCGGCTTCCAATTCTTCTAAAACCCGGAGGTATTCCGAAAAAGTTATTTTTAATCTTAAGAATTTATAAACCTGTTCCTCCGTAAAAGCGCTCTCAAAAAAATGGGCTATCTGAACAGTGGTTAAAATTTCTTCTTGATGCAAGTGATGGTCTCCCTTCAGGATGTTAGCAAATGTTGAAACAGGCGAATCGTTTGTCGGGCGGACTTTTCCCATGTCAAATGCGAAATTTCCTTTTTATGAATTCTATTTCGAAAATTATCCTGGTATTCCCGGTAAATAGTGTCTGCCCACTCGGTCACTGAAAAGGTATCAAAAACATAAGAATGCTCGCCAATGATTTCTTCCACGGTATTGTTTTGATATAAGAATGCCGGGCAGTTGTGCTGAATTGCTTCAAACGGGGTAAATCCGAACCCTTCATATTGGGAGGTGTTGACGAAAAAGTCGCTTTTCCGATAGTAAAAATTCAAATAAGCCTCCGGCAGGTATCCACTGTAAACAATATCGTTCCGGTATGGAGATTGACTTATTTCATTCCGTATTTGCCGGTAGCCGTTTGACGGAGTTCCAACCAACAATAGCTGATGGGGGAGCCGGTAAGCTGCTTTCAAATGATTAAACAGGCGAATCAGGAACGGAATGTTTTTCCGTTTTTCCAGGGAATTGACCGCCAGCAGGTAGGGTGGGGGGGGATGGAGCGGGAGGGGCGATTTGCTTTCGCTTATCAATACATGATCGGTGCCGGGATAAATGACACTGATTCTTTCGGCTGGAAAATCCGGATAACACTGTCGGATGGAGTCGGCAGTACTCCGGGAAACCGCCACAATATGGGTGGAACGCAGTAGAAAGGTCTTTAACCGGAGTCTGAAATACATCCGTTTAATCAACGGGTAAAATTGGGGATATAAGATAAATCCCATATCATGAAAGGTAGTGATCAATTTGTAGTCGGGGTGGGGCGGGGGGCAGATGTAATGGGTTGCATAAAAAAGCGATACCCGTTCCCGCAATAAGTAAGACCGAAGTTTATATTCGTAAAAATATAGCTTTTCAGCGCGATTGCGAATCGGAACCGTCACGATTTTATCTCCCGGCTGAAGAAATGGTGCAAAAAGACGGGCATGCTCGGGAGTCGAAAAAATTGCCAGGGGAAATGTTCTTGCCTGACAGAGCAATTCCCGGGTGAGATGATAGATATAGTATGCGGCGCCGGAAAAATTTGCCGGAAGAGATAGACAGTCAATTCCCACATAAGGATTGCTATATCTGCTCTTACCCGGATAGGCAATACCGGAATTCTGTTGTTGGCGGGTATGCATTGATGATAGATTTTTTGGTGCCATTGCTGATGATGAACCTTGCGGAAATACCGACAGGAAAAGCAATTCAGCAAACGTGATACGGGAAAGGCGGGATGCTTCGGCTTACCGGAGTTTCCAATCCTCCCCTTGTGAATTATCTTTGTAAATTTATTTTCCGATCTGAGTTGCTTTCTGTTGTTTCGCTTACTACAAGTTCGAGATATTCATGTTTAAGGATTGCCTGATGAGTATTTTCCCCTGAAGAAAAAACCGGAATATCCGGGTGTTCAACTTTAATAATGAAGGAATAGCTTGTTAAGTTTAATGTGGCTGTCATTTCGGCTGTATCCCGCCGCGATGGGAGGAATGTTGCCATTAAAAAATCAATATTTACAGATAAGAATGCAAGCATTTTTTATCAAGGATAAGAAACCTCTTCGATTTTCTGCAAAATTTCTGTAACTTTTTGTACAAAAGACGCTGGAATCTAACAAGTTGACCAATATTAAACCTTATGAATGGGCAGGAAATACAGACCTCCGACACAATTATCGAAATTCGAAAAGTTCGAAAAACTTACCCGTATGCCGATCAAGCAGCGATACGGGGAGTGGATTTAGAGGTGGTTTCCGGGGAGCGGTGGGGGTTAATCGGTGCCAATGGTTCCGGGAAGACCACCCTTTTCCGGTTAATTTTGAATTTTGTGGTACCGGACTCGGGAACGATAAAAGTTTGCGGAGAGGAAAATCTGGAAAGAGCCCGGCGCTGGATGGGCTTCATCCCCGAAAAGCAGGAGGGGTTGGAAAATTTTACCCCCCGGGAACTACTGGAATTGGCCGCAGATATGTTTTCTATTCCACGGGAGAAAGCAGCCTCTCGCATACCGGAATTGTTGCAGATGGCAGAACTAACCGCGGTCTCCGATACATTGATTACCGATTTTTCCAAAGGAATGATTCAACGGGTGCAGTTGTGCCTGGCATTAATTCATGACCCGAAAATTTTGTTGTTGGATGAACCCATGTCCGGTTTAGACCCCGGAGGACAAAAAGAAATCCACACCCTGCTTCATAAAATTCCTGAGAGAACCATTGTCTATGCTTCTCACAATCTGGAGGAAGTGGAAACATTTTGTACAAAAGTAGCCATTTTGCATGAGGGAAAAATAGTGGCTAAAGTTGATTTGAGCGGGATTCCCGAGGAAGTTTATACATTCGATATCAATCCAGCGATTATCGATCATTTAACCGGTTTCCCGGAAATTCAATACGAAATTTTAGAGCAACTTCCCGATAAAGTCCGGTTGCAACTCACAACCACCCCGGTACAATTCCAGCAGGTAATTTCCCTTATAAACCGCAAAGGATGGCAAATTCAGCGTCTGCGGTCCCGAAGTAAGCTGGAGGAGGTATATCACAAGTATGTGAAGGAATTACCCCTGCGTGAAGAAGAACAATAATGAGAAGGTTAGAGAGCGGTTTTTTTCCGCTTCCCACAGAAAAAATCACGAATGTCACTTGCTTTTTTTTGTGAAAATTGGTAACTATAACCCTAAAAATGCAACAAGTATTATTTAGCAAAAAAACAATATTAGCAGA
>CAYYGL010000112.1:0-15593 GCA_964471235.1 uncultured Calditrichaceae bacterium | reverse complement strand
CGATAAATTGGATGCAGTTGGCAATACCACGGCAGCTATCGGAAAGGGGTTTGCCATCGGTTCGGCAGCCCTGACCGCCCTGGCATTATTCGGTGCGTTTATGACGGCTGCCCATATCCAATCCATTGATATTTCCAAAGCGAATGTGATGGCAGGGTTGTTCGTGGGTGGAATGCTGCCCATGCTCTTTTCTTCCTTTGCCCTGCAGGCAGTGGGGCGGGCGGCGATGTCCATGATCGAAGAAGTTCGCCGCCAATTCACCACCATCCCGGCCTTAAAAGCCGCCCTGGAAGTGATGAAAAAGAACCAGGGTAAAGAAATGAACGAATGGGATAAGGCAGACCAGGAAACCTTTGAAAAAGCCCATGGGGTGGCGGAATATGGCAAATGTGTGGAAATTTCTACCAAAGCTGCCATCAAACAAATGATTGCTCCGGGGCTGTTAGCGGTTGTGGTGCCGGTGTTAATTGGCTTTCTGGGTGGACCGGAAATGCTGGGTGGTTTGTTAGCCGGGGTGACGGTCACCGGTGTGCTGATGGCAATTTTTCAAGCAAACGCCGGCGGCGCATGGGATAATGCCAAAAAGATGTTCGAAGAAGGACTGGAAATTAACGGGCAGAGCTATTATAAGGGCTCCGATCCCCATAAGGCAGCCGTTGTGGGCGATACCGTGGGGGACCCCTTTAAAGACACTTCCGGTCCCTCGCTCAACATTCTCATCAAGTTGATGAGCGTCGTTTCCTTAGTGATTGCGCCGTTGTTGTAGAATCTAAACCATATCACCGGAAGCAGAGCGGTTCAAACAATGAGCCGCTCTGCCTGCTAAAAGAAGCAGCTCTTGTTTCCGGTTTCCCATCGGTGAATGGGGTAAAGTTTCTTTGTTTTTAATTTGAATTCAGTAATAGTTCGTGTTATATTTGCGCCGCTTCTTTACCGAAGCGACCGAAACCGGCAGACTTTTCTTGCTGATTGAAACGTCTGTCTTTAAATCACGCACATATCCTGCTCCCCATCGAAATGGTTCAAGGGGGAGCCGCTTAGACCAAAGGAGGATTTATGCAGAAGTTGTATTGTACCATCTTCATTGTTGATGTTTCCCAGAATCCGGAGGAAGTCGATACCGTAACCAGCCGTATTGTTCAACTCATTGAAGACCACGGCGGTGTGATTAAACGCCAGAATCCCTGGGGAAAGCGCCGACTGGCTTACCCCATCCGCAAGAAAACCAGTGGCTATTACGTAGAGATCGAATTTACCGCACACAGTCATTTAAACATTCCCAAAATTATTGAACAGGAATACCGGTTGAATGACCGGGTGTTACGCTACCTGACTTACGTGGTCACGCCGGAAGAATTACGACAGCGGGAACTAAATGCCAAACAGGGCAAAGTCACTGCTGCCCGGGAAGTGAGCAGACCGGCGCCTGCCAGAACATCCAAACCGGCAGAAGATGCTGTGCAAGCACCGGAAGCTGCTCCTGCTGCCAGTGAACCGGCACCGGAAACGACAGAACCGGAATCATCTGCACCGGCACCGGAAACCACCGAAGCGCCCCAGCCGGCAGAAGCTGCCTCTTCGACAGAAACATCGAACGAGACACCATCTGTTGAACCGAAACCTGCAGAAACGCCTGAGCCGGGTGAAGAAACAGCAACCACAGAGGCGCCGGCAACACCGGCGGAAAGCATACCGGAAACCGTCAAAGAAGAGGCTGCCTCTTCTCCGGAAGAAACACCCGAAAAAACAGAAACCACAGAAGAACAATCTTAAATAGAGGGATAATCCATGTTAAAGCCCCGAAAGAAACGTGTCAGTCGGTTAAGCGAAAGCGGTATTATATGGGTAGATTTTCGAGACACCAAATTGCTGGTGCGCTATCTGAACGAACAGGGCAAAATTGTGCCCCGACGCACCTCCGGCAATACCGCTCAACAGCAGCGGCAACTGGCACAAGCCATTAAACGCGCCAGACACCTGGCACTGCTCCCCTTTGTTTCCGATATTCAGCGCTAACCGGCTGCCGGATGTCCGGGTCTCCCGGCTTTTGAAACGCTTGCGGATACGGAAGCCGGCAAAGGGATAAGTTGAGCAGAACTACGATTCAGAAAAAAGATGAGTGAGGCATAATATGAAAATCATTTTGCGACAGGATTACGAAAATTTAGGGAACGCCGGGGATATTGTGGAAGTAAAACCCGGTTTTGCTCGAAACTTTTTGTTACCCCGGAAAATTGCGTACCCGGCAAAACCCAACTTTGTGCGGATGCTGGAAGAGGAAAAACGTCAAAAGCTGCAGCGGAGCCATAAAGAAAAGAAACTCGCCGAAAAGCTGGCAGAAGAACTGAGCAAGGTCTCGGTGACAATTTCCGTTTCTGTGGGGGAAGAAGACAAAATGTTCGGTTCGGTAACCACTATGGATATTGCCGAAGCATTAAAAAAAGAAGGGCATGAGATTGACCGGCGCAAGATTGTGCTGGAGGAGCCAATCAAAGCCCTGGGGATTTATTCGGTGCCCGTAAAAGTGCATCCGGAGGTAGAGGCGAACATTAAAGTATGGGTGGTAAAGGAATAATTCACTTTCCATCCGGTCAGAGAAATTTGCTATGACTTGTTTTTTCAACGGAGCCTGTCCTTTCGACAGGCTCTCTCTTTTTTTCTCCAAATTTTGCTTTGGCTCGTCACAGCGATACCCTAAATTTTGATGTGTCAATCGCTCCATAAGGACATGTAAATGCGGTGATGGGCATTGCCTCATCCGCCAACTGTTCGATTTGTCAATAATAACCTTGGACCATACAACACAGGAACCCGGGCTTGTCCATGGCTACGAACTCTCATCATCGCAGCATTGCCGAAGTGGTCATTCCCATTCCGGTGGATACCCCCTTCTCTTACCTTATTCCTCCCGACTTCGACGACCTTATTCAGCCCGGCGTTCAGGTCATCGTTCCCTTCGGAGAACGGTTTGTCGCCGGCATCGTCATAAAAAAACATGGTACCGACCCGCCGCTGAAACGGGAACTGAAATCCATCCACGATGTGGTCAGCGCCGAACCCTATATCGGTGAAGATTTGTTATCCCTGCTGGAATGGATATCCGGTTACTATATCTGTCATTTGGGGGAAGCCTTTCGCCTGGTTCATCCCTCCCACAATATTCTCAAATCCCGTATGGAGTTGCGGAAACTAAAGAGGGCATCCCTGCCGAAATTGACGCCGAGGCTCGAAGACCTCTGGAAACTTCTGCCGGAAGAGCAATGGATAGGGGTGCGGGAACTGGAAAAGAAAATGGCGACCTCCGGGCTGTTGTATCGGATCAATCGCCTGAAGGCAAAACAATTGATTGAAACGCGCTATACCCTCCCACGGCAAAAAAAAATTTTTCGCACCATTGACGTTTTTTCGCTTCGGCCGAAGGAAGAATGGGAGGAAACTGCCCGAATCCATTACCGTGCCGAAGGCTCCGCCAGATACACAAAAGCCCGTAACCTGATTGCTTTTTTGGAAGCCCAGGAGCAGCCCGTTTCCCGGGGTGAGATTCAATCCGCAGGATTTGGTGCCCATTTGATTCGGCGCCTGGAGCGGCAGGGCGTGCTCTCCCGAAGCACCCGGGAAATAGAACGTACCCAGGAGGGAAGTTTCCGGGAGATGGAACGTATTTCCAAACTTTTTGAAGAACAGCAAATTTTTATTGACCGGGTGCGACCGCATCTCCATCCTACCCCTTCCCACAAAACATTTCTCCTGCACGGCATTACCGGCAGCGGCAAAACCCAGATATACATCGAACTGGTTCGAGAAACACTCCGCCAGGGCAGGCAGGCAATTGTTCTGATTCCCGAGATCGTACTCACCCCGCAAATTATGGCACGTTTTCGGAACGAATTCGGAAAACAGGTGGCGGTTCTTCACAGCCGCATTTCTTCCGGGGAACGGATGGAAGTGCTCCGGAAAATCCGGGATAATCAATTCAGTGTGGTTATTGGTCCCCGCTCGGCAGTGTTTGCCCCCTTTAAAAAGTTAGGATTGATCATTGTGGATGAAGAACACGAAAGCAGTTACAAACAAAGCGACAGCACTCCCCGCTACCATGCCCGGGAAGTTGCCCTTTACCGGGCGTATCTGAACAACATCCCGGTGGTGCTGGGCTCGGCAACCCCCAGTCTGGAAAGCATGTACAACGCCCGAAACGGTAAATATGAATACTTTCACCTCTCCAAACGCATTCATTCCCGGAATTTGCCCCGCACCCAACTGGTGAATTTTCGGGAGGAATGGCGCAGGACCGGCGGGCTGCCTGTCTTTTCGGAGATGCTGCTGCTGAAGTTGGAATCCCGCCTGCTGTGTCGGGAGCAAGCCATTCTATTGCAAAACCGGCGCGGTTTCTCTCCATATATTCAATGTCAGGACTGTGGCTTTGTGATGAAATGCCCCAATTGCGAGGTCACCCTGACCTATCACTATGCCGGGAAGAATTTACGCTGTCATTACTGCGGGCATACCGAACCGGCGCCGGATACCTGTCCTCAATGCAAGGGGTTGGACATTCTTTATAAAGGTGTGGGTACTCAAAAACTTGAGCAGGAAGCTAAGGAACATTTTCCTCACGCCCGTTTTTTGCGTATGGATCAGGATACGACCCGCCGCAAGGACGATCATGATAAACTCCTGGAAAAGTTTCGCCGGGGGGAAGCGGATGTGCTGCTGGGCACCAAAATGATTGCCAAGGGGCTGGATTTTGAACGGGTCACCCTGGTGGGCATTCTTAACGCAGATGAAGGACTGCATTTCCCGGACTTTCGGGCGGCGGAAAAAGTATTTCAATTGCTGGTGCAGGCTGCCGGTCGAGCCGGCAGGGGCGCCCAGAGCGGCGAAGTGATCATTCAAACGTTCGATCCCAATCATTACCTGTTCAAATATTTGCTCACCCATAACTACCTCGGTTTTTATGAGCGGGAGATGGAAACTCGCAAAACTTTGCTTTACCCGCCTTTCTCCCGTTTGTGTTTGATTCGGGTGAGCGGCGAATCCGAGGAGAAGGTATTTGCCTACGCTCAGCACCTCAGCCGGTATTTGTGGAAAGCCAATCCGGAAAAAAGATTTCGTATCCTGGGTCCGGCGCCAGCCCCCCTGGTGAAATTGAAAAATCGTTACCGTTACCATATTTTGATTAAACAGGACCGGGAAATTGACCCTTCCATGAGCTATGTTCGTCAGCTCATCAAAGAAGGTATTGTAAAGAACCCCGAGTTAAAAAAACTACCGGTGGATGTGGTGGTGGATATGGATCCGCTGGAAATTTTGTGAGATAACGTCGGACCGGCATCCTTGCTGGTCTTCTGTAGCGATGAGGAGAATATGAGTGCCTGGGCTTCCGACCTCGTTCAATCCAGAATCGGAAGTTTTTAGCCGAACCCCCGGCTCGTTTCCCACAAAGAAAATCCTGCCTTTATATCCCCCGTCTGTTTTATTAAATTGACTGGTTGTTGAACAGAAACGGAGCAACTCGATTCATGCCGGAACTGCCGGAAGTTGAAACCATTCGCCGCCAATTGCTGCCCTATTGCCGGGGGGAGCAACTGGCAGAAATCCGATTCCGTACCCCCGGAATACTTAAAAACAGCAGCATCGAGGAAGTTACCGCTTCCCTGACAGGCAAAACCCTGACCGATATCCGGCGAAAAGGCAAGTTTCTGGTATTTGATTTTCAGGGAAACTATCTTGTTGTTCACCTGGGAATGAGCGGTATTTTTCTAAAAACAGAAACCGAATCCCGCTACCCACAACACATCCATGTGGAATTTCATTGGTGCTCCTCAAAATCGTTGTATTTTCAGGATATGCGGAAATTTGGTAACATAAGGTTTTATCCATCACCGCCGGAATTCCCGAACGTGGGGATAGACCCGTTTGATGAGGAATTGAATGAAGAGCGGTTATATCAACTACTTGCCCGGCATAAGAGTAATCTGAAGCTCTTTTTGATGAATCAGGCATACATCGCCGGAATCGGGAATATTTATGCCAGCGAAATTTTGTACCAGGCGAAGTTATCTCCGTTTCGGAAAACCAACGAGGTGTCTCCGGCAGAAGCAGCAATCTTACTGGATGCCATCCGGCAGGTATTGCAAAAAGCGATAGAAAGGTTCGGTACCACTTACAGTGCCTATCGAACGGTGAATGGAACCGAAGGGGAAAACCAGCATTTTTTAAAGGTGTACCAGCGGAACGATCATCCCTGCCCGCGCTGCGGTGAGCGGATCGTTAAAACCGTATTGGGCAATCGTTCCTCTTTTTATTGCCCCCGGTGCCAGACGTAACAGAACCGGGGTTGACGTTCACTATCCAAAGACATCAACGGCAGGTGTGTTATGAGCAGTCACATCATTGCATTAGTAACGGATTTCGGGAGCGAAGACGGCTACGCCGCCGCCATGAAAGGGCGCATCCTCAGTCTGACGCCCGGGGTGACGCTTGTTGACGTTTCCCATGACATTACACCGTATAATATTCGCCAGGCGGCATTTGCCCTGAATAATTGTTACCCGTATTTTCCGCCCAAAACCATTTTTGTGGTGGTGGTAGACCCGGGAGTCGGTACGGAGCGGAATGGCCTGGTAATAAAAACCAGTCAATACTACTTTATAGGACCGGATAACGGCGTGTTCAGTTTTATTTATGCCCGGGAAGCGTACCAGGCATATCGGATCGTACTTCATCAGATGGAGGTGACTATTTCTCCCACCTTCCATGGTCGGGATGTCTTTGCCCCCATCGCTGCCAAAATTGCTGCGAACAAAAATATCGGAAATTACTTAGCGGAAACCCGGGAGGTGGTCTCGTTCCTTCATCCGCCGGTGCGCACGTCAGAGAAGACGTTCACCTTAGAAGCCTTAACCATTGATCATTTCGGCAATATTATTCTCAATTTTCACAAAAAAGACTGGCAAAAGTTAGGGAATACACCGAATATATCCGTTGTGATCAACGATCAGACGCTAAATGGCATTCACGAGACCTTTGGAAAAACAGGGGAAGGAGAATTGCTCCTGACCTGGGACAGCTCCGATTACCTGCAAATTGCCTGTAACAAGGGCAATGCCGCAGAACGATTGCAGTTTTCCTTGACAGACTCAATTCAGTTGAAAATATGGTAAGAAAAGTTTCCGGAAAAGAGTTGCGTGTCAGGTTTTTCATCTTTGCTCTGGCGCTGGTCTTCTGGTTTTTTGTGAAGATGAATAAAACCTATGATTACGCAGTGGATATACCGCTGCGGATTACCAATAATAATCCGGACATTTGTCTCAAACATCCGACTCCTGAAGATGTTCGGGTAGAATTTTCCGGGCGGGGCATCGATTTTCTGCAACTAAAGTTGTTTAGTCCGTATTATGAACTGGATATCTCCGATGTGAGCCGGGGGCTGGCATTTGATTTCTCCCAGCATCCGGAATATGTCCGAATCCCGGAGGAATTGGACCTCTCGGTGCGCTCGATTTTGCGCCCTCATGAACTCAACCTGGAAATCGACCAGTGCATGGAGAAGAATGTAAAGGTTCTTTTTACGCCGCAGGTCGAAACCGAACCGGGTTTTACCGTGGTTGCCATCGTCCCGAAACCGGATTCCATCCGGGTAACCGGTCCGGCTTCTTATGTGGATACCCTGAGCAAAATATTGCTGGAGAAAAAAATCTATCAAAAAGTGAATCAGCCGTTCGAAGACTTGCTGAATATTCAACGGGACCGCCATTTTTACAGCACCTATTCCCCGGAGAAAGTAACGGTTTTTTTTGATGTGCAGCGACTGGCAGAAAAAGAGATTGTGGATGTACCGGTAAATGTGACGAATGTGCCGGACAATTATGAGGTGGTGCCGCTGCCGTCGTTGGTGAAGATATATGTGAAGGGCGGGGAAAAAATTTTAGCCGATGCCGATGCGAAGGATTTCCGGGTGGACATTGATTTTGCCCGTGACTGGCAGCCCGGTATGACCAAAGTTCGGGCGCATATTTCTACCGATTTGCAGGTGTTGTATGTGGAATCCCGTCCGCCTCAATTCGAACTGATTGTGCAGAAGAAAAAACGATAACCGCGCAGGCGTCGCTTACCATCCGGAAACAGGGAATGAACATTATGACCATACTGGGAATCGAAACATCCTGTGATGAGACATCGGCGGCGGTGATCAGCGGATCCCAGGTACTTTCCAACATTATTGCTTCGCAAAGCGAGCATCTGCAATTCGGCGGGGTGGTGCCGGAGTTAGCCTCCCGGGCACACCTTCGCAAAATCATCCCGGTTTACCGCGCGGCATTACAGCAGGCAGAAATAGCCTTAGAACAACTTGACGGAATTGCCGTCACTTTCGGACCGGGATTGGTGGGTGCCCTGCTGGTGGGAGTGAATTTTGTGAAGGGGCTTTCCCTCTCCACCGGCATTCCTTTTATCGGGGTGAATCACATTGAAGGGCATGTTTACTCCAACTTTCTGGGGGACAACCGCCTGAAACCGCCGTTGCTGTGTTTAATCGTCTCCGGTGGGCACACCCAGTTGGTGATTATCCGGGAACACCTTCACTATCGGGTTGTCGGCAGCACCCGGGACGATGCGGTGGGCGAGGCATTCGACAAAGTTGCCAAATTGTTAGGTCTGCCTTACCCCGGCGGCCCGGAAATTGACAAACTTGCCCGGGAAGGAAATCCTGATTATGTGCAATTTCCGGTAGGGTTGGGGAAATCGAAGAGTTTTGATTTTAGCTACAGCGGGCTGAAAACAGCGGTGTTAAACCACGTGCAGAAATTAACAGACACGGAACGGAAAACGCATTTGGCAGATATTTGTGCTGCGTTTCAGAAAGCCGCGGTTACTGCCTTAATTGATAAAACCATTCGGGCAGCTCGCACCTATCAATTAACCCAAATCGCAGTTGCCGGCGGGGTAGCTGCCAATTCACTTTTACGGGAAATGTTGAAACAACATGCCCGGAAATATCATTTAACTGTTTATTTCCCGGAATTGCGTTATTGTACCGACAACGCCGCAATGATCGCCCGGGCAGGTTTACAACGCTTAAAATCAGGATTTCGCTCTGCGTTAACCTTAACCGCTTATCCGTCACTTCAACTGGGAGAAGAGAAAACCGACTGATGTTCGAAAACCTATTTCTGAAACTGAATTTACCGGGTTGGATATTTGTTCTTGCCGCCCTTGTGCTTGCAGCCATTGCATATCTTTACTACTATCGCACCCTGCCGCCTCTGTCCGTTCCCAGGAGAACACTCCTATTAATTCTCCGGGCAATTGTGTTGATCATTGTCTTTTTCCTGATTCTGGAGCCGGTGTTGGATGTGCTCCGCCAGAAGCGGGAGAAACCGGCAATTGCCGTGCTGTTCGATAATTCCGCCAGTATGGAAATACAAGATCCCTACGGTGAGCGGGGAGATTCCCTCAAGTTCCTTCTTTCGGCAATTCAGGGTGGGGGGCTGGCAGATTCACTTGACATCTACCCTTTTGCTTTTGCCCTCCGCACTCTGCCGCTGCGGGGGGATTCCCTCTCCTTTCAGGTAGACGGCACCAATATTTCCCGGGCAATTGAAGCCGTATTGGACAGCCTCTCCGGGAAAAATTTACAGGGAATTGTGCTGGCAACGGATGGTATCTACAACCAGGGCGTCAATCCGCTGCTTACGGCTCAGGGCAGTCCTGCTCCTATTTACACGGTTTTAATCGGGGATTCATCAGTTCCCAGGGATGTCAGCATTCGCCGGGTGCAAACCAATCAAATTACTTATGTCAACAAAAAATTGCCCCTGGAGGTGGTCATCTGGCATAACGGGTACGCCGGCAGACGGGTAGTATTAACGATTACCCGAAACGGTAAGCAGATGGCAAGGCGGATGGTACAATTAGGCGCCAGCGGGTTTGAACAAAAGGAAGTTGTGAATATTACCCCCACTCAGCCGGGGGATTTTAATTATGTCATCCGTGTGGAACCGTTAGCGGATGAAATAACCGACCGAAACAACCGCCAGGTAGTTCGAATACGAGTGTTGAAAAGCAAAATCAATGTGCTGGTGCTTAGCGGTTCTCCCAATTTTGATCGCCATTTTCTTTCCGTTATTGCCCGACAGTTAACGGATTATCACTTCATTTTTTTAACGGAAAAAAACACCGGCAAATATTACGAGGGGGCGTTTCGCAGCGTTGCTCTGGATTCCCAGGATTTGTTCATCCTGCATGGATTTCCCACCGGCATCAGCGATCCGGCGCAGGTCAGCCGGCTCTTTCAGAAAATCCAACAGCAAAAAAAGCCTTTGCTGTGGTTTATCTCCCGGCAGACCGATGTTGCACAACTAACGCCCTACCGAAAAATACTACCCTTCCGGGCAACGGGGCGGTTAAACGGGCAGGGGAATCAATTTGCGGTATTAACCGCCGGGGGGCATTTCCACCCCATCACGCAATTGGATGAAAACGAAAGTATGAACGAATTGCTGTGGAAAGAATTACCGCCGATAGAAGTATTCCCCCAAATCCATCCGGAGGACGGCGCCCGGGTATTGCTAATCTCGTTTCCGGAAGGCGGTCGACCGTCGGCATCCGGAAAGGGGAGACCGGTATGTTTTACCTTTCGCCAGGGAGGGATAAAGCAACTGGTGTTTAACGGCGCCAATTTTGGAAACTGGCATTTCCAATTACAGGAAGATCCGGTGCGGGAAGGGTTCTTTTCGAAATTCATGGACCGGGTGATGCGCTGGCTGGTGAACCGGGATGATATTCACCAGGTGCAAATTCAACCATTGCAGCAAATTTACAATGTGGGGGAGCCGGTTCAGTTCTCCGGTCAGGTGTATGATGAATTCTATCAGCCAATCCGCGATGCTGCGGTGACCATTACCCTGGAGGGGGATAGTTTGCCGCCGGTTTCCGAAGAAATGATATCCGACGGCAGCGGGTATTATCAGCAATCCTTCTCCGGGCTGCCGGAGGGAACCTACCATTACCGGATCAGTGCTGAGAAAAACGAGCAGACCATTGGGGTGAGAACCGGAACATTGACGGTGAAGCCGTTTTTCCTGGAATTCCAGCAAATACCGGCAGACTTCCGGCTGTTGCGACAGTTGGCGCAGGAGGCCGGCGGCAGGGCATACCTCCCCGGGGAATTCCTTAAAAAATTCCCGCCGAAAAAAATGGAAAGCCGGGTGCAGTATATTACCTCGGAGTATTTTTTGTGGCGCCGGATGTACTGGCTGATACTGCTGATTGCGGTGCTTGGAGTGGAATGGTTCTTTCGCAAGCGCTGGGGCTTATTGTAACACGTGGCGTTTAAAAAAAATCGACGATGACAATGGGGATTGCCAATTGCCATCGTCGAAAAGGGCGGTCGAACAGATTTATTTTAACAAGGCGGTGAGTTCATCAACTAACCGTTCAAAAATCTCAATCGTCAGTTGCGATGTGATTTTCTGATAGCGCTTATCGGTCATCGAGTATTCATAGCGCTGAAAATGGGCCTTCGTCCCTTCATCTAACATAATTTCATAATAATACTTGGAATTTTCTTTGGTATAAGGCGGATAGCTGCGCAGTTGAGCACGTTTGTTCTGCAGGTCCATTTCAATCAGTTTAAAACCTTCCAGCAAGAAGGTGATGTTCTGCTCCACTGCCGCCGCCTGCTCTTCCAGCTTCCGGTTGATTAAGGAAACATCCAGAATGGGGGATAGTTTTTGTACCGAAAGATAATCCAGCACAATCCCTAACTTTTCGATGTCCTTAAACCGCACCTGAAATTGAACATCATCCACCTCTTGCTGCAAATAATAATACTTCTGTTTCGGATCCGCATAAACTCCCCGCGCCTTCTCCTCCTGAATCCGCTTAACCAGTACTTGACCATAACTCATGATGACACTCCTCTAAATTTTTAGTTATCACCTATCCATTGTTGCCTGATTTCATCTCCGTCATAAGTTAAGATAACCTCCCTGCCCTCCATCACCGTCTGGATGTGAACCGGTCGTTTCCAGATGGAATGCAGATTTCGAAGCGTTTCGGTTGAATAGTTTTTATCCAACTCTGTTTCTTCAAACAAATGTTTCAGTAAAAGTTCCGCCCGGTTTTGAAAATTCGCATCCACAACCTCAATGATGGGCTGCCCCATATTGGTCAGGCTTTGCAGAAACCGTTTTTTGATCTGCTGAAACTCCCGGGATTCAATCTCATACCGTTTGCTGTTGTCATTATAGGCAAAGGAAAACAATTTATTATCCCGGCAAAATTCTTCTGTCAAAAACGTGTCGATAAATGTAACATCATTATAAAACCGACGCACTTCAAAGATCTTTTCCCTTCCCAGCCCAAGTTTTTTATCCCAATTCCGTTTTTCTTTAAAATCGGAACATTCTTCGTATTCTTTCCCGAATTTTCCCTTGTTCCAGCGCTCTTCAATATCCTTGAATAGCATCACCCCGATTCGGTAGGGGTTAATCCGTCCCGGGTGACTGGCAATGGTACCGGAATGATGCTCTGCATAGTCAATTACTTCGGAAGGCTTCAACAGTTTCTGGGTCATAATGGTGGAATGCCAATAAGTCGCCCAGCCTTCATTCATAATTTTGGTCATTCCCTGGGGGGCGAAATAATATGCTTCTTCCCGGATAATGCCCAGCACATCATGTTGCCAATTCTCCAATGGCGCATTTTCCATCAAAAACAGCAGGACATCCCGGGTGGGATTCGCCGGAAACGCCCGTTGTTTTTCCTGCTGCTGCTGAATTTCCTTAAGCTGTGATTCGATGAATTCCGGCGGATTGATGTAACGCTCCATGTACTTTTTGCTTTTCAATTTTTTAATAGTGCGGGGTTCGCTGCTGCTGCCTGTCAGGCTCTCATCCGCTTCCCGCTTGATGTAGGGCGCATGATAGTCAATCAGATTCTCCAGAGACAGACACACATCGATAAAATTTTCCACCGTCTCCAGACCGTAGAGATCAATATAACGACGAATCCGGGAGGCATGGTTTGCCATCTCATCGATCATTTTGCGGTTGGTATGGGAAAAGTAAAAGTTGTTTTTAAAAAAATCGCAATGGGCATACACATGCGCTATCACCAACTTCTGGTCTACCAAAGGGTTGGATTGCATCAGGTAGGCATAACAGGGATTGGTATTAATAACCATTTCATAAATTTTTTGCAATCCGTAACGGTACCCCTTCGAGAGTTGATCATATTCCATTCCGAAGCGCCAGTGAGGATAGCGCACCGGAAACCCGCCATACGCTGCCAACTGGCTCATGGTGTCATAGTCGATCAACTCAAATACCACCGGGAAAAAATCCAATCCGTATTCCCGGGCATACCCCTCAATAATCGGTTGAACTTCGGCAATGTCTTTCTGGGTTGCTGCTTTCATTTTCCTTTCCCTAAAAATTCTTTAATGGAGTCGTAAATGGATTCTTTGTCGGGAATATAAGACAAAATCAAATTTTCGTGATGACTCAAATTCTCATCCAGGAAGTCAATGAATTCACCGCTGCCGTACGTACTTTCCACCTGCCCGTAACCGAACATGTTTACCTTGGGTAAAATTTGATTCTCCAGAATATCCGCACACAGTCGGTTATCTTCCCGGGACCAATTATCGCCGTCAGAGAAGTGAAACGCATAAATGTTCCATTCATCGGGCGGGTAATCCTGCTCGATAATGTGGTGGCACAATTCATAAGCGGTGGAAATAACCGTGCCGCCGTTCTCCCGCACGCTGAAGAAGGTATCCCGGTCCACTTCCCCGGCCTGGGCATCATGAATGATGTAGCGGGTGATTAACCCTTTATATTGATAATGCAGCCAGGTGTCAATCCAGAACGTTTCCAGCCGCACAATCTGTTTTTGCTCATCCCACATGGAACCGGAAACATCCATCATGTAAATAATTACCGCATTGCTTTGCGGCAATGTGGTGGTTTTCCAGGAACGGTAGCGGAAGTCTTCGCGAATCGGTACAATCTGAGGGCGTTCAAAATTAAACTGCCCGGTGATAATCTGTCGCTTCAGGGCTTCCCGGAAAGTGCGTTTAAAGTGACGCAACGATTCCGGACCCACCCGGCTGATACCGGTATAGCGGTCTTTCTCGGTGACAATCTCCTTTTTCCCGCGCGGCTCAATATTGGGGAGAGCCAGTTCCTCGCCCAAAATTTCCGCCAATTCTTCCAGAGTTAGCTCCACTTCTCGCAGGTGATGCCCCGGCTCATTTCCGGCGCTGCCCACACCACCTTCGCCGTCATCGCCGCCAAGAGGGGTGCCGGGCTCGCCATCTCCCTGACCGGCGCCGCCCCTCCCGTTGTCTCCAAAACGGAATCGAGGCAAATCAATCTGGGGAAGCGGGATGCTGATCAAATCCCGCCCTTTTCGTCCAATCATCTCCCCGTTGGAAATATACTTCCGCAGGTTCTCTTTTATCTTTCCCTTGATGATCTGGCGAAACCGGTTATGATCTTTGTCCATATGTAGTAACATGTCAAAACCTTACCTTACTTTGTCTATTACAGGTGTTAAAAATTGCCGGTTGGTAAACACGGAGGGACAGAGCCGGTTCAAGACCCCGTTCCTCCGGAATTTTACGTGCTTATATCAAACAGACACCAGTCGGGCGAAACCGGTTATTCCTGGATGTCGCCCCGGGCAAAGATGCTGGCAACGTAGTTCAGCACATCGGTGGCGCTGTGCTCATCATAACCGAAATCCTTAATCAACCGCGCCTTGACGATGTCAATCTTTTCCTGGGTGTCTTTATCCATCACCGTGGAAACCAGGGAGGAAAGCTTGATGCTGTCTTTCTGGTCTTCAAAGAGTTTCAATTCCAGGGCTTTGGCAAGACGGTCATTGCTCTTCCAGTCAAACTTCTTGCCTTCCAGGGAAAGAGCACCGATGTAATTCATGATCTCCCGGCGGAAATCATCCTTACGGCTCTCCGGAATATCAATCTTTTCCTCGATGGAGCGCATCAGTTTTTCGTTCGGTTCCTCGTCTTCGCCGGTGTATTTATTCTTCACCTTTTCCTTCTGCACATACGCCTTCACATTGTCAATATAATTGGCAAACAATCGTTTGATGCCTTCCTCATCAGCGCTGATGGCTCGCTGTACCTCGTTCTTCACAATTTCGGTGTACTCATTTTTTACCACCTGAATCAACTCCCGGTAGCGTTTTTTCACTTCCTCGCTGGTGATCAGGCTGTGGTGGTCTAACCCGCTTTCCAGTTCATTGAGCACCATAAAGGGATTCATGGTGGGCTCTTCCGGATACTTTACAATGGCGTTGGAAATTTTATCCTGCACATAGCGCGGCGAAATCCCTTCCAGCCCCTCCCGGGTGGCTTCTTTACGCAGTTCCCGCACATTATCTTCGGTATAGCCGGGAATCAGCTTGCCGTCGTACAGTTTCAGTTTCTGCACCAGGGTTAAATCGGCTTTTTTGGGTTCCTCAAGCCGGGTTAACACCGCCCACATGGCTGCCATTTCGATGGTATGGGGGGCAATGAACTTGCCGCGAATCTTTTTGCTGTTGTAGTCTTTCTTATAAATCTTAAT
>CAYYGL010000111.1:0-15676 GCA_964471235.1 uncultured Calditrichaceae bacterium | reverse complement strand
AGTCGCTCTTCCTTCCATCCATTTGTCAGCGACTTTCCTGCAGGAATCGAACCACTGCCGTGGTGATAGCCCGAGGTGTGAACCGGGTGCTCTGGGCAAGAAGCTTGTTCATCAAACCGGGGATGATTATCCGTTTTCCCCGTTGAAACTGTTTATAACCAATCTTTGCCACCTTTTCTGCGCTCATCACCATTCCTTTCATCAATAGAATATCGCCGAAGCCGGCGCGCTCCTGGAATTCCGTGGCGGTTGGTCCCGGGCAAAGGGCACTGACCCGAACGCCGGTTCCTTTCAGCTCATTCGCCAGCCCTTCGCTGAAGAGCAGCACATACGCTTTGGTGGCATAGTAAACCGTTTGCAGGGGTCCTGCCTGAAACGCCGCGGTGGATGCCACGTTCAGGATACCACCACTGCCCCGGGCTAACATGGCAGGTAAAAAACGGCCGGTCAATTCAGTGAGTGCTGCTACATTCACCTGAATCATATCCAGTTGCCGTTGTAAATCCAGCTCAACGAATTTACCCATTAATCCGAAGCCGGCGTTGTTCACCAGAATCTCAATCTCCATATTTTTCTCCTTCAGACGGGATTCGATCTGTGCCGCCGCCTCCGGATTTGACAAATCCATCGGGATCACCGTGACGGATACCCCATAGGCGGAACTCAACTCCTGCTGTCGTTCCTTCAATTTATCCTCATTGCGCGCCACCAGAACCAGTTGATAGCCATCTTGCGCAAATTGCTTGCTTAATTCATATCCGATTCCCACTGTTGCCCCGGTAATGAGTGCCGTTTTCATACGCCTCCTTTAACCTGATTGATTTCCGAATGAAGTCACCATTCAACCAACTGCCGCCACAATATGGACCCTTCGAGCACGGAATGGCTTATCCACAGGGATGCACATCAGACGTCCAACAAACACCCCAACGGGATGGTCCAACGGACTCCTCTGGAGGATTGCCATACCCCCGCCGGTGAGTTGGCTGGTAAAAAATATCGATAATGCTAAACGAATATAGCTCTTCCCAGAAGAGATGTGAGCAGTGAGTAGTGCTTGGTGAGTTGTGTGTAGAATCATGCCATTTTGTGCGACGGACCACTCTCCTATGATCCACTCTACCTCTTAATTAACTGTTTCCAGCGCAGAATTACCAATTTGGTACGATCCAAAATCAATAGTGATATTATAATTATTACCTGGGATAGACATCTCGCCAGGCGATTTGCAAGTTCGAGTCAATGAGAGAACCCACTTTTGATACTGCCTGAAAGACTTCCGCTTTTACATCGCTTAACATCGGTGTCAATTCATCCACCCGAATCACCACCTGACCATTTTGCTCTTCCACATAAAACATTAATGTTACCCGGGAGAGTTCTCTGCCGATTAAATCATTGCTGGTCTTTTCAACCTGAAGTTGTCCTTCCGCCTCATTCAAAACGGTTATGGTGAACCCCACGGTCTCGAGTTCTTCTTTGAGTTGTAAAACAATCTTCCCAATCGATTGTTTACCGGGGGAAGGCTGCTGTTGGGTAAGCACCTGGTTCGAGCCGCAAGAGATACTTCCCAGAAGAATTAATAGCCCGACGAGTGTATTGAGAAACTGGCGCATTGGATTATCCTCCTGTGTTTTGTATTGGAAATACAAATTTTTTGTTACTGCCTTAAGTGGAACGAACAATGACGAGTCATTCTGACAGTTTATTTTATTTTACAAGATAACCGGGAGAAAATCAAATGAAAAATGGCGTATCCGTAAAATCATGGGTTCAATTGGATTATCAGATTATCCTAAAAAGAATAAGGGAAAACGGTTGGATGAGGCAATGAGGTGTTTGAGGGAATTGCTATCTATTCTTTACTCTAATAATCCAATCCCCTCACCGTCATCCATTCATCCATTTCTCTTTGGGCTCAATAGGCTATCTTAACAGAACCAATTTTTTAGTAGTGTGGAAATTGTTCCCAACTTGAAGGCGATATACATACACCCCACTTGCCACCGGCTGCCCGTTATCATCTGTGCCATCCCACCGCACGGTATAATATCCTGCAGGAACCTTTCCACTCATTAAGGTTTTTACCTCTCTCCCCAGCAGGTCCAACACAACAAGTTCAACAACTCCGATATTCGACCTGCCCCCCTGGGGAATCCGAAATCCGATATTGGTTACCGGGTTAAAGGGGTTGGGATAATTTTGATAAAGCAAAAATTCACCAGTAGTTGGAGTCTCTGCCCCATTTATTCCGGTGATGAGATTGATGGTACGAAAAACACCCTGTGTACCCGCCCCGGCAAAACCAAAACCGAGGTCATTCACCGTTAGTGCACGAACGAACTGGGAAGTTAATCCGCTGCTGTAATCCGACCAGTGTTCACCGTTGTCGAATGAAATAAACACCCCGCCGTCGGAAAGTCCGGCAAGGATATTACCATTGGGTGCAATACTCAGGGTATATGTGTTGCCCCAAATCGGTAAACCACTGTCAAAGAACTGCCAGCTATCCCCACTATCGGCTATCGGCGGAACGATACACACCGTTTCCGGTTTCCGGCGCTGCCAAAATACTCCCATCGGGATGAACTACAATGGAATTGATGAACAATTGATTAATTCCATTATTTTTCTCCTCCCAGGTATCCCCATTATTCGTGGACCGATAAACCCCATTTCCAAAGGTACCAATAAACACACAGTTGTTGGCATCAACTGCAACCGTTAATACCATGACCGAATAGGGTTGTGGCAAACCGCTGTTGATTTCCTGCCAGTTTTCACCCCGGTCGGTGGAGCGGAACATTCCGTAATCGGTAGCGGCAAAGAGGTAACCGCTGTCATTTATGGCAATGGCGTTTACCGCATTGGTGGTAAGACCGTTGTTCGCCGGGGCCCAGCTATCGCCATTGTCAATGGAAATGTAAACTCCTGCTCCTCCAATGGTTGCGGCAAAAATTTCCAGCGCTGGTGTAACCAATAAATCCCACACCGAGTGCTGGGTTGTCCAGTTTGTTACCTGTTGCCAGTGATCGCCGTTATCAGTGGACCGAAAGATTTGACCATTTGCGAGCCAGCTACCGGCAAAGATGGTTCCGTCGTTGTTTATTGCCAGCGCTTTAATACGCTGCCCGGATGGTCCCCCGGTCGGCTCCCAGATAACGCCCTGGGAAAAACCACTATGAGTAAAAAAGGCTAGTGAAGTTGCCAGCGTAACGAAAATTCTGAGAATGTTTTTCATTATAAATCCTGATCTGGAAGGAGGTTAACTTTATTTTTTGGGGATTCTTTCTCCCAGTTGTAAATTATACATTAATTTAACATTATACTTTTCCAAAGACAAACCCTCATCATCACCGTCTAAAAAATTTGATAAAGTCTCCGGAATTATTTACCTTTCGATAAACAAATTACTACAACTTCGATATCATTACCTGGAGGAGCTCATCCATGACACCAATAAAAGGGTATAGCATCGTTCTGTTAATAGGTCTGATAGGTTTTTTCTCTGGCATGATGGTACGTTCGGAGACAACACTACCTGCCATTACCGGAACGATGGTTGCGGCTGCTGAAAAACTGATTGGATTGGAATTCACCGAAACCGAGCGGGACTCCATGCTGGAAGGACTCACCGAACTGCGGGATAACTACCAGGCAGTGCGGGAAATCGAATTGGATAACAGTGTGTTGCCATCCCTATTGTTTAACCCCATTCCTGCCGGAGCAACGTTTGATAAAACCCGTAAACCACCTCGCTGGAGCACTCCCGGGAAAGTGACCATGCCGGCGAATATCAAAAACCTGGCTTTTTACTCGGTGGGGCAGTTGGCAGAACTGATTCGTACCCGGCAGGTGACCTCCGAGCAGTTGACCCGCATGTATCTCAACCGACTGAAAAAATACGGACCGAAGTTGGAATGCGTGATTACCCTGACCGAAGACTTAGCCCTGCAACAAGCCCGTCGCGCTGATGCGGAAATAGCCGCCGGGAAATACCGGGGACCGCTGCACGGTATCCCTTACGGCGCCAAGGATTTGCTGGCGGTGAAAGGCTATCCCACCACCTGGGGTGCCGCCCCTTACCAAGACCAGTACATTGATAAGAATGCCACTGTCATTAAACGGCTGGAAGAAGCCGGTGCGGTGCTGGTTGCGAAGCTAACCATGGGGGCGTTAGCCTGGGGAGATGTCTGGTTTGGGGGTAAAACCCGGAATCCCTGGAATTTAGAGCAGGGTTCCAGCGGTTCTTCCGCCGGGTCCGCCTCAGCGACAGCAGCCGGATTGGTGGCATTCGCCATCGGCACGGAAACCTGGGGCTCAATCGTTTCCCCCTCCACCCGTTGCGGCACCACCGGGCTGCGCCCCACTTACGGGAGGGTCAGCCGGGCCGGCGCCATGGCACTGAGTTGGAGCATGGATAAAATCGGACCGATCTGCCGCACTGTGGAGGATTGTGCACTGGTCTTTAATGCTATTTACGGACCGGACAAAGATGACCCCACCCTTTACGACATGCCCTTTAATTACGATGCATCTCTTGATATTCAAAAACTCCGCGTGGGTTACCAGAAGACCGAATTTGAGAAAGACACCCTCAATAAAGCGTTTAACGATGCCGCCTTAAAAAAACTGCGGAAGATGGGCATCAACCTTATCCCCATTGAGTTACCCGATCTACCGATATGGGATATCGCTTTCATTTTGAACGCCGAGGCCGCTGCCGCTTTTGATCAATTGACCCGCAGCAACCGGGATGATTTGCTGGTGCGGCAGATAAAGAATGCCTGGCCCAATGTGTTCCGAACCTCACGATTCATCCCGGCAGTGGAATACATCAATGCCAACCGTATCCGCACCATTTTAATCAATCGCATGGCGGAAATTTTTAAACAGGTGGATGTGTACGTGACTCCCTCTTTCGGCACCAATTTGCTGCTCACCAACCTGACCGGACATCCCTGTGTGGTGGTGCCCAACGGCTTTAAGGAAGATGGTACCCCGGTCAGCATTAGTTTTATCGGGGATCTGTTCGGAGAAGCGGAAACGCTGATCGTTGCCAAACGCTATCAGGATGCCACCGGGTTTCATTTGAAGCATCCGAAATTATGAGGGTGGCAAGAGTGATACGAGGTGCATTCTCTGTTTTGTTGGGGGGGCGCACCGGGCATGAATTCTAATTCTATTATCCCGCTTGCTCCTGTGATTGAAAATGATTATTATCGTTTAGCTTTAAGCCATTACCAAACACGGTGGTTCATCTCTTGGTCATGAAGACGTTGTGGAATACGAGAACGGAAGAGCAATTCTTTGAAGAAGCCAGCAAATTTGCTTCTCCGGAACAACTATTTTATAAACTGATAATGGTAAATATCTCGCTTACTGCCCAAAGGTTATAAAGGAAAAAAGTCACCGCTTCATCAATTAATCTGACCCCTGAAGCAAAAGCAGAGAAATTTTTAACCCTATTGAAGGAATAAATAAAGTGGGCAATAATAAAAGACATAAAAGAACCAGCACCAAAACAAGCGCCTTCGGAACTCCCGGAAGAATTAGTCACGATTCCTCCGAATTTTACAATAGTAAATTGTATACACATCTGAAACCTCCCGAGAAGGTCGTCTATAAAGAAAATAATATTCCTGAAGAAAACCTGAATCGGATTTTCCTGAAGTCCAGTGAACAAATGGATGAATTGCCCGATAACAGTGTGCATCTGATGGTCACATCGCCACCATACAATGTGAGAAAAGAGTATGATGAGGATTTGTCGCTGGAAGAATACCGAACTTTGTTGAGGACAGTTTTCAAAGAAACATACCGGGTTCTGGTGACCGGTGGAAGAGCATGCATAAACGTCGCCAATCTCGGTCGAAAACCGTACATCCCCCTACACGCCTATATTATCGAAGATATGCTGGATTTGGGGTTCTATATGCGTGGGGAAATTATCTGGAATAAAGCATCCAGCGCCAGCCCGTCCACTGCCTGGGGAAGCTGGCTATCGGCTGCCAATCCGGTGCTAAGAGACATCCATGAATACATTCTCATTTTTTCAAAGGAGACGTTCACCCGAAAGAGTAAGGGGAAAATCAGTACGATCCGAAAAGAAGAATTTTTGGAATGGACAAAAAGTGTCTGGACATTTCCGGCGGTATCCGCCAAGAGTATTGGTCATCCCGCCCCTTTCCCGGAAGAGTTGCCCCATCGGTTAATACAATTATATACTTTCAAAAATGATGTTGTGCTGGACCCTTTCTGTGGAAGCGGATCAACTTGCCTGGCGGCAATTAAAGACGAGCGGTTTTACATTGGATACGAAATCGATGCTGAATATGTCAAGTTGGCTGAGAACCGATTACACAGCTTTCGCTCTCAATTGAAACTTTTTTAACAGACATGTGCCAGCCAGATATGTGGCTCACTTCTCCCCATCCACTTTTTAGACAGATACCCAATTTCCCCCTCACCACCGCCACTGAAGATACCCTTCCAGACGGCTGCCGGCGCCCCGGAGATAGGAATAATACAAACCGGGCTGTCGCAAATCACCCGGCGGTTGGATGCGCACTTCGGTTCGATAAATCCGGTTTCCCTGCTGCTGCACGTTCAGCCAGAGGGTAAACCCGGCTTTATCAATTTGTGGAGCGGCATTGAAATCCAGGGCAAGTTGATATTCCACGATTGCCGAATTCAACCACCGCCGGTAAACAACCTGACCATAGAGAGCATACCTGCCGTAAAAAGAAAACCCGCTTCCCAGCCATTGCAGGGGTCTTGTTGCAGGGAATCGTACCCCCACGATCGGCTGCCAGGTAAAACGGCTGCCAAGTGGCACGGCGAGGGTATGCAACAGGTCTCCGGCGTATTTTTTTTCCGGTTGTTGATATCGATAAATAAAATTGCTGTAAGCGGAAAATCCGGAGCGGGTGCGATAGCTCCATCGTGTTTGGAGACGATTGGTTTTACCAAAGGCAAAGTTTTCAAAATCCGTGCTGGTATGTACCCGGTAGCCTTTGCGAGCCCAGTTGACGGACACCTGCTGCCGGGTCTTATCCGATTCTTTTGCCAGTCGTCCCCGCACCGTCATCCCATTGCCTCGCCAACGCAGTTCGCTGAATGCCAGTGGTAGCTGCCAACGAGTCCGTTTTTCAACCTGCCCGCCCTGGGAGATAATGACGGTAGAACCGGTCTGATAGAACAGGTTGAACCGATATCGTTGCGAATTTGTCTCTAACTGCTGCTGCCCTTCCAGGGTGAATGCCCAGTTGGAACCGAACCCCGATAGCTGCTGATACCACCGGAGGGTATCGCCGCTTTCCATCCGCCGCAATCTTCCCCGAAAACGATTCAATTGCCAATCCAGAAACGCTTCCCGGTTTCCCCTATGATGACGCCACCGATAACCGGGATTCACCCTTATCCCTTTATGCTGAACGTGTATTTGCACCTGTTGCTCCACCTGATTCCGGAAAGAAGCAATCCGGTACATCCCCCCGCTTCCTCCGGCTGTAAAAAACTGCACCTGGTGTGATTGATGCTCCCGAAAGCGGGTTGTCCCGCGGTAGGCGAATTCCCTGCCCCCTGCTTGCCGCAAAAAAAATTGCACGTTTTGCATTTTCAGACTGTTCGGAGAAAAAACGCCTTCTTCAAAAAAAGTTCCATTCCAATTCCCTATTCGCCGTTCCAATTCATAACGATGGGGAATCCTGATATCAAAAGTTGAGGAGGAATTGCGAGTGTAACTGTTTTCCGATACCCCAAACAGTGTATAACCGACGGTGCTCAGGATTGGGAGTCCATTGAAATAGCGCTGTTCTCCATCCCGGATACCGGCTCCCATTCCGGACAGGATATTACCCATGAGTTGATTACGAAATACCTGTTTTTGATAATCAGACCAATATTCGTATTGCTGCCTCGGATGTGACTGCTGAGAAAGCCATTCCAGCAGCCCCGGTGGCCGATGGTAGGCATAAGGCACGATAACCGGGGAAAGTCCCGTTCCAATATCCAGCGTTCCCGAACCGGTTAGTTTATAGCGCTGCTGCCCGCCGGTATCAATTTCGGGAGTAAGCGGAATTCGATTCATCCGGAAAGGAAAGGCCTGTATCCCGCTGACGGTCAGATGATAGGAGAGTTTTTCATCCGGTGTTTCCACATACCCCTGCCAGTTGATCCCGCTGTCTTCCAGGAACAGGGTGATGGGAACATCGGATTGCAACGACACCTGATCGGAGTGAAACCGGGTAAAACTCACCAGAATTAATTCCCGGATTTGCAGAGCAGGGTCATAGCCAATGGCGATCACCCGGGCATCACTTTGCCAGCGGTCGCTTTTCAACAATCGCCCCCGATTAACGGCGAACTCGATTTCGCCATCACCGTCATCCAAACCCGGAATCCGGATCAGTTCGCCAATCCCACTCAGCGGATATTCCACCAGTTCCCGGGGAAATTCTGTCGATAAACGGGGATACAGGAGAGTGACAAAGTAACCGGAGCGTATTTGGGGCAATTCGATGCGGAAGGAACCGGCGGGTGCGGGTTTCCCGGGCGGTGTATATAAACTAAAATCCCGGCTGATGTGCGGCGGCGCCTCTTGGGAAGTGATGGTAAAGATGCTTAAAGATGCCGTTTGCCCCTGAATGCGCAATCGGACATCAGTCTCCTGTTGCAAATCTCCCAGGTAATTAAAATTGAGAGAGACATCATGGGAACGATTCCCCTCAATGCGATCAATCATGAGGATGAAGCGATGGCGCAGGAAATACACCTTACGGTGCAAATCCACATCGCCCCGGGTATGCGTTATGGTGGCGGCAGCACTGGCAGGGGTGCGAAACGTGTGAAGTAAGGTGCTGCTGTTTGGGTCGCCCCAGATGGGATTGCGGTAGGTATCCCGCCCGTCAATTAGAATACCATTGTTTGCGAAACCGGAGGTATACCAGTAGCGATTTTCATCACCGGTGCCGCTGCCATAACCGCCATCAACAATAAAGTCTTCTCCAAAAGCACTTAGTTCAAAATTCAGGGGATCTATATGCTCATGCCGGCTGGCAAACCACCGTTCGTTTTCCGAAATGAAACTGGCAAAAATTCGAGGGCGAATTGGGCGATCCCGAAATATCACCTGACCGGATTCCGGAAAAAACTGCACCGGGGTTTCGGTGACCACCGGGTCTTCCGGTAAAGGCTCGAAGACGCATAGCGCTTCCACCAGATTCTCGTTTGCCCGTGATGGCGGCTGCCGGGCACGCCATTGCGCATACCAGTTCGACTTCAGACGGGATTGGGGAATGATCACCGGAAGATAGAAAAACCGCACCTGAAAGGCATCGTCAAAGGCGGAATAGTTCCCGCTCCCCTTTTCATTGGCTAACAACCAATTCACCATCCGTTCCAGGTAGGGATGTTTAAACAGTTGGATACCGGTGGTATTTTCCAGGTAAACGGAAAACGGCGCCAGGTTGTTGGTAACAAAATTACCGTAATAAACCCCCTCCGCATAACCGCCGTCCGGGGCAATTAATCCCAACGCGCGGGAAAGATAGTTCAACCCGATTTGCCACAACTCCTGTCGGGTATAAGCGATAAAGTTTTCCGGGTGTTCCTCGGTCAGGGCGGCGGTGAGAATGGCAATGGACATCACCACAACATGATTATTGGCGGGAGTATACAGCAATGCCTCCGTTACCTGTCGGGTGATGATCAATAACTTTCGACGAACCTGATGACGCAGGTCCGGGGGGAGATCATTGTATAGCAAATCTAACGCCACCCAGGTATCCAATAGTGCCTGACTGCTCTGGAGAAAATCTCCCCAGCCCTGCCCATTCCTGCCACCTTCGAAATTTAAAATCTCCGGCGGCTCTGGCAATTCTGCCAACAATTCGGTTGCTTTTTTGAGGTAACGGGGATCCCCTTCCACCCGGTATAAAAATGCCAGGTTTTTGATAAATTCCGAGACGCCGGCGACCAATCTGCCGTCTGCCAGTCGGGTGCGGAACAGACCGGTTTCGACCTGCTCTTTCATCGACTGATACCAATCCAGAAACGGGTAGCGGCCCAGCCGCTGGCGAACACGTTCCAGTTGAAAATTTGTCAACAGCCGGGGATGCACGGAAGGCGTGGTTAAATAGCGGGAGGGCAGTTCAACCGCTGTGAGGGGGAAATCTTCAATCCAACTCTTTTTGGAGTAATTGGCAGCGACAATCCCTTTCAGGAAGGAAGCTGGCAGGCTTTTCAGGATTTCTGTTCTGGGATGAAAACGGAGGGAGTCCCGGGAAAAGAGTAAGAACTGCGCCCGCCCGGAATTGAATATCAAAAAAATCCCAATAATGATAATCCTCTTTATGATTCGCTGACA
This sequence comes from uncultured Calditrichaceae bacterium, assembly GCA_964471235.1. Classification (GTDB taxonomy): domain Bacteria; phylum Calditrichota; class Calditrichia; order RBG-13-44-9; family J075; genus CAYYGL01. The sequence goes on along the minus strand of CAYYGL010000111.1, from coordinate 5,307 downwards.
CTCCCCTCTTTTTCCGACAGGTATGTTTTAAACCGATTGATTTCATCATTCAGTGCTTTCATCACCAAACCGATGACGGTTGCATCATCTAAAAAACCCAGCCCGGTGATGAAGTCCGGTATCAGATCAAACGGGTTAACAAAATATACTATCGCTGCCACTATCATGACCAGGGCTTTCCAGGGCAAGCGGCGGTACTCACCGGATTTATACGCCTGCACCAAACGGATTAATATCTGCAATTCACTCCATACCTTGCGAATCCGCTCCCGGTGGGTGCGGGCTTTCGTCCGGGCATCCCGCAACAATCGTTCTATCTTCTCATGTTCCCGAAGTATCTTTTCCGCTTTTACCTGGCTGCGCCGCAATACTTTTGGCGTCTCAATTTCAGTTTCCGAATGGGTGGATGTTTGTTTCTCTGCCATGTTCCTTGTTCCTCTTTATGATCTTTTTCAAAAGTTCGGTAGCGCTCTAACTGGTAATGGGATTTAAAATAGCAACTTCAACCGGTAAATTCCAACAATTCATTTTCGTAAAGAGGAACAATTCGGCTTATGGCTTGAATTTTTGCCAAGAAAGCCCAATATTGTAGATGGTTACGACAACAAGGGACTGGAAAACGGTTGAGGGAGAAGGTCGGTCTTCCCGGGAGAATTCATTCAGTTGATGTTTAACAACTCTATGCGAGTAGCCATCACATGCCCGGATGTTCCCGGCGGCACCTGTTCGGTTTTCTAACAAGTGAAGGGATGAGATGATAAAATTTTTTGGCAAAACCGTGGTTGCGTTGATGTGCCTGTTCGGAATTTTGGGATACGGACACGTCATTGTCGGTGAGACGCAGCAGTTATTCGAGAATCTCACTCCTCTGATTGCCTTCGGAGTGGGCGGCGTGGTGTATTTTGTTTTCTGGATACTTCTGTTCTCGCGGGACGAGGGCATCTGGAGCACAATGGAACATGAAGTCACCCATGCCCTGTTTGCCCTGTTATTTTTTAAAAAAGTCCACTCCCTTTCCGCTAAAAGGGATGTGGGTGGAGAAGTCAAATTATCCGGGGGAAATTTTGTTATTTCCCTGGCGCCCTATTTTTTTCCATTGTTCACGGTTATCATCATTCTTATTAAACCGTTTATCATCTCCACTTACCAGTGGATTTTTAACGGATTAATCGGCTTTACCCTGATGTTTCATCTCAATCACCTGTTTCGGGAATTCCATCCCTCCCAACCGGATATCGACCGTACCGGGGTCATTTTTTCGTTCATTGTGGTGACGTTTTTCAATTTATTTTTTCTGGGGCTGGTCATCGTTGCCCTGAAAGGCTCATGGCACGACATGCGTGGGTATGTAATGGATGGTGCCTCTCAGTCCCTTGTGTATCTCAAGGAAGGTTGGATACTTTTTCAGGAGAAGGTGCTCGACAGGTATATTGCTCCCCGGTTTCCCCATTCCTCTTAAAACCGTGATCACACCAGATTCTTTCGCAGAACCATTGTTTTCAGCAGGGGATAGATACGCCGAACTTCGCGGGAAATCTCCTCGAAAGTTTCCCGAAAACGCTCGATACTTCGACCGTAGGGATCATTGATGGATAGATCGGTGGTTGGATTTGTTCTACCGAACTCCCGAAGGGTGAACACTTTGTCTTTATATTGAGGAAAAATTTGTTGAAGATCATGTTTATGCTGGGTGGTCATACACAACACCAGGTTGGCTGTTTTCATCAGAGAATGGTCAACTCCCCGGGCACGATGGAGCGAGGCATCCAATCCGTGTTCTGCGCAAACCAACTGACTGAACTCCGTTGCCGGGGCGCCCTCAGATACCCAGGTACCGGCAGATTGCACCTGGATTAGATCCTCCAGATGGTCCTTCTCAACTAATCGTTTTAATTCAAAATGTGCCATGGGAGTACGGCAAATATTTCCAGTACAAATGAATAGGATATTATACATATATCATCAACAATTGTTCGCAACTTAAATAATCGTAATCGGATATCCACTTTTCAAATAATAAACAAAAGTTTATAAATATAAAATATTTCCTGAAAATGCAAAACCCTTTTTTTAATTCTGCATCGAACAAATGAGCGAATAGAACCGTGAACCCGAAATTGTTCTGAGCCAACTTCATCATTTACCTTACCATTCTCTCCCAGAGCTGATGGAATGCTTCTACCTCGTAAGCTCCTTTTCGGATCACCCGGTAACCCTTTTTATCCCAATCAATTTTCACGATGGTTGACGGAATTCGAAATAGGCATGGTCCGCTGTCAATGAAACAGTCGACCTGTTTTGAAATACGGGGATTAACCTCTTCCGGCGTGGCGGGTGGTGGTTCCCCGGTTAGATTGGCGCTGGTAGTGATTAACGGCCTGCCAGCCGCTTTTAACAGTTGCTGGCAGACCGGAGAGTCCGGGATCCGAAATCCAAGTTCCGGAAACCGATTCCAGAATGGTGACGGCAGTTCCCGGCGGCGTTTTAGTAAAACCGTTAATGGTGCCGGATAAATTTTTTCCAGAAAATACTTTACGGTTTCATCCTGCCAACCAATAAGCGATAACATCTCATCCACCCTGGCAACCATAATGGTGAAGGGCTGCGCAGCCGGTCGTTGTTTCAGGCGAATTACTTTCTCTAATGCGATCAAATCATCCCATACCGCTGCCAGCCCGTATACAGTTTCCGTCGCATGAAGTACCACGCCATGCGATAACAGAACCTTTGCAGCAGTTCGAAACACGTTTGTTTCCGGTTGGTGGAAATCAATCTTAAAACGCATCTTCTCCCGACCGCCTCTTCTCTGTATATGGGGTGGACTGTAGCACTTCCAGGGCAACCCGGTACACCTGTTCCGGCAACAGTCGTTTCATACAATCAAATGTACCGATGGGGCATTTGTTTCCGCCGTGAAGCCCGCATGGTCGGCACGATAAATCAGGAATCTCTATCACGCGATCGTGTTTGCCATAGGGATAAAATCCAAATGCCGGAACCGTGGGTCCGAAAATAGCCACCACCGGTGTGCCCACAGCTACTGCCAAATGCATCGGGGCGCTGTCATTGCTGATTATCAAACGGGCATTGCCAATTAACATAGCGGATTGCCGGAAAGTAAGCCTGCCGACCGCATTCCGAAGCGGTACACTTGCTGCTTTCATCACTTTTTCGGCAACCGCCCGGTCGTCTTCACCACCGACCAGAACAATTTCATACCCCGCCTCCGCCAACCGATTTGCCAATTGTGCAAAATATTCCGGCAGCCACCGCTTGGTTGCCCAAACCGAACCGGGAGCGAGGGCGATGAACTCGTCGTTGTCTTGCAGGCCGGACGTGTGAAACCAGTATTGAACCACTGACTGATCTTCATCCGAAAAATAGAGTTTGGGGAAAATTTTTTCGGATCCGTTTACCCCAAAAGGACTTAACAGGTAGAGGTTTCGGTTAATTTCATGAACATCTCTACGATAGGTGATGATATGGGTAAACAGGTACCGCCCGGCACTGCGGTTAAATCCGATTCGGTAGGGAATGCCGCCTGCCCGGGCAAGCATGGCACTCCTTAGCGAGCGATGGGGCACCACCGCCAGATCATACCGATTTCTCCGAATTAGCTTTATAAAATGCAGTAAATGACCTATCCCCTTCTGGGTTCCATGCTTATCGTAAATCAACAATTGATCAATATCCGGGTTGGTTTCCAACAAATTTTTTGAAGTGGGGATGGCTAAAAAATCAATGGAGGCGGACGGGAACAGGGCTTTTAATTTTTGGAGCAGGGGCAGGGTTAACATCACATCGCCGGGGAAGGCAGTCTGGATGATTAATGCACGACGGGGAGGCGGCAAAGAAGCGTTCATTTAATTAAGTTCCGTCAATATCTTGACTAAATTATTTAAATCATACGGCTTCACCAGGTAGGCAGCCACTCCCCTGTCAATCAACTTTGTTCTCTGAGTGCGGTCTTCGAATCCGCTGGTGATAATGACCGGCATCTTCGGGAAGACCTTGAAGATTTCGGCAACCACATCCTCCCCCCGGGCATCGGGAAGGGTTAAATCGACCACAACCGCCTTTATCTGAAAGGCATACCGGGAGAAAAAATCTATTCCCTGAGAAGCTGTGACTGCTGTCAAAACCTCATAGCCCTGTATTTCAAGCAACTTATTGATCATCCAGACCAGGTCAAAATCGTCTTCAATAATCAATATCTTATTTTTTTCAACCACTTGATTTTCCATAAATTACGGTAAGTATACCGGTTTAAGTAAAAACAAGCTGTTTTTGAAGTGCCAGGGCGCTTTTCCGGCGTTTGGTAATAAATTGAATTTTTAATAAAAAAAGTGTTAACTACATCATATTGTTAAAGATAGAAAGTTTTTAAACTTATTTTAAGGTTCCATTAAACCAGGAGGCAAGTATGAAATCACTGCGACAAATTAGAGAAGCCTACGAAGAAAACTACCGGAGAATGCAGGAAATCATTCAGAAAATGGGTGGTGATCAGTATATAAAAGAGCATCGGAAACGCCAATCCACATTATACCGCCAACTCCTGGAATTGCAACGCAAAGAACACCAATTAGATGACCTGGAAAACCGCCTGCATTCCAGCCAAACCATGCTGCATTAATTTTCCCGACCACTGCCAAAACCAGCGCATGTTTCACCTTAGATGAATTTATCCTGCAGTAGCGGACCTTATGCAAGCTCACGCCCGGGCGAAAGAGGCAGCACTATACCCGAACAGCATCCACCGGTTTATATTGCGCGATAAAAGCCAATACCTGCTTTTCTATTTCATCACTTAGCTGATTGAGAAGTTTTTCCGCCTCGGCTTCCGCTTCAATAGATTCCAGATCAATCTTTTCAAATTCCCAGATAATCAGTTGGTGCTCATAAGCAATTTCCGGCATCCGCTCCTTTAAATCAGGATGCATGAGAATGAAAAAATCGAACCGCTGGTTTTCAATTACTTCATAAGCCTTGGAAAACGAATAGTTGGGATTTACCCCCCGGTTACTCAACACCCGTTTGACCAGGTAATGAACCCGGTTGGGATATAGTCCAAAGCTCTGCACTTCAAAATACTGCCGTCCGTGCTTGCGTAAATACACTTCCGCAATAATGCTTCGACAGGTATTTTCCTCCGAGACAAAACAGACCGATTTACGAGTCGTCATCAGAAATCCTCCGGTATACTCAGGTGGTAGCAGGGTGTTCAATAGACTGTTTAACTGTAGGTTATTTATATCCCTAAAAATGCAACAAGTATTATTTAGCAAAAAAACAATATTAGCAGAG
>CAYYGL010000110.1:0-16313 GCA_964471235.1 uncultured Calditrichaceae bacterium | reverse complement strand
TAATTTTTTCTCCTGTTTTCTTTTGGCAGTCCCTTCCACCCCCGGGATGGTAAAGACTTTAAATTTGGTATTTTTTACTTTCTCTTCAAAAATTTCTTTCTTATTCAACTTGATTTTCTTCCCATTCGGCAGAATCGTATGGGCTTTTATGCCCCGAATCTTATCCTCATGCCAATAGGGAATTCGAATATTAGCACTTTCTTTCCCTTCTTCAGTTAAAATTTTTATCCGAACCTTCCGCTCCAGATTTAAAACAAAGTCGCCGGTGATTTTCATATCACCGATGTCAAACAAGTAAACCGCACCGGCATCGGGGGCTTCCGGAATAGACGTCATCTCCAATTCCGCTTTGGAGACTTTACCGAACTTTTCGGTTTGTGCCTTGCCTCCCCGGGCGAATACGGCTATCCCCAACACCACCCAACAGAAAGTCATCAGCAATTTACCCCGGCGGAATCGTTCCATAAGATACTCCTTTCCATTTAATCGATTCACGGATACGAGAATTTGAAAACGATCGTCACTTTTACCGAGCAGTACGGCATCGAAAACGATAATGAAGATACCCGCACCGGGGAGTTCATGATGACATCCACTTGCCGGATGAGGTATTCCACCGGCTGCTCCAACGTGACCCTGATTTTTATTACAGGACGCTGTGCAGGGCAGGAATCTTCCGCACACTTTACCCAGTAACCGCGAACAATGTAATTTTGATGGAAGAAGATACAGGAGTTGGAGCAAAAATTCAAGAGAAGATTTTTGGAATGGCTAAAAAAAGGGTGCCCGGGCATTCAGGAGAGGATTTACCGGAACGGAAAGTGGGCTAAGTTCACACATCCTGGTTAAACATCCCTTTGATGATCTCCTGAACTTCCTGGTAAAATTCGGAAGGCACAAAGATGTAGGCAAAATTCCCGACGGCGGAAGCCCCGTGTATGCCATAGGCAGAGGTAAACCAATCCTGGGAGAGGTGGAAGGGCACTCCTTTTTCTTTCAGCACTTCTCCCACCATCTCTGCATAGAGAATACTGGGAAGGGGACCGACTTTTTTCCAGTCTTTTATTTCCTTCATGAGGGCACCTTCAATGCTTACAAGGGTGGTTTCAAACCAAATGTGTTATCGGCGGTAACGGTGAATGCCAATCCGTTACCGGGCGCACTCAGGGGTCCGATCACCTGTTCAATGGCGGTTACCAGCGGTTCTACCATCTCCTCGGAAAGCAGAGTGACAATGGTTTTGTTTCCGGAACGGCTTCCCTGGAATAAATTTCGAAACCCGGCAAAGATGGGAATATCTTTGGCTAAAATAGCCCCCATTCCCACGCTGTCAATTACAGTGGCACCGGGAATGTTTAATTCCAGGAAGACCTCCAGGATTTCTTCCAGAAATTCTTCTTTGTTAAGAATCAGAAAGAAGACTTTCATGGATTAATCTCAAAAAAGTTGGATTCTTCTTGATGCAAAATTTGGTAAACGTCGTCTGCTGTTTGCGCTTTGAGGATTTTTTGACGAACATCTTCGCGGGAAATGATGCGGGAAATGCGGCTTAACAATCGAATATGGGTACCGGGCTGGTCTTCCGGCCCGATTAACATAAAAATAATCTGTGCCGGTTTATTATCAAGCGATTGAAAATCCACTCCCTCGGGATGAACCCCCATGGCAATGGCAAAATCAACTGCATATTTTGTTTTGCAATGGGGAATGGCAACCCCGTTGCCCACGCCGGTAGTCATAATCTTTTCCCGGTCCAAAATGGCATTTAACACCTCTTCCGGATCACTGACCACTTTATGTTCAACCAAAATAGCCAGCAGTTCTTTAATCACCTCCGTTTTGGTAGATTGGGTGAGCGGGAGTTTAATATATTCCGGTTTCAACACATCAACAAGCTTCATGGTAACCTCAGGTCGCTTTACAAATCATCAAAATAAATTACAACCGCCTGGGAAACTTACCCCAAAACCGGCTGCCATGTTTACTGCACAACCAATTATGATACTTCTATCCGCTGATAACACTCGGAAAACGAAGATGAATATACAATAAAAAAAAAGGCAACTCCACTATTACTTATTCTTCTCGCTCCAGGTGAACGGTGGCACGCCGTCCGCACGGGCATTCAAATGTCAGTCCTCGTACTTCTCCGTCTTCTTCAATTGTGGTAATCCGAATATGTGCTTCTTCAAATTCTTCCGGCACAAATTGATGAATGTGCATGTTGCCCGCATATTGTTCACCCTTAATTACGGCGGAAACCGGCCGGGATTTATGAGGGGAAGAAACGACAAAGGCGTGGGGGTCTTCTAAGAGTGATATAAATTTTTTTTGGCTCATTGTGACAAACTCCCTTTTGTCTTTTCAGTAAACATCCATATTTACTGATAGTATTATCGGTTAACTATTGAGAGGGATGAACACAAACTGTAGAAGCCCCTTTTCACCCTGCAAAAAACGGATGATGCATCAACTTTTGAAAACCCTTGCTTTTTTAAGATGGGATGATAAATTTTTGAAACAATTAAAGTGATGAGTTGGTTAGAGGGTTCAACGGTTTCCAGTTCAACATTTTTGGGGATGAAAAGTCCGGTGAGGTACCGATCTACGTTTCCGGTAAAGGGTTGCAGCAACCGGACACAATTGACGAACTCGAAGCCGGAACGCCGGAGATTGTCTCTCAACTAAATTATATCTCAAACGCAACACCACATAGCACGGAAAGGAGAGAAAAATGCGAGCGGGATTCTTATCTTTTTTTCTTATAATGATGTTGACTTCCCTATCTTTTGCCCAACTTTTCCAGGAACCTTATAAAGAATTAGAAGGCAATATGCTGGACGGGGGAGTGGGGTTCACCTGGATTGACGGGCAGCCCTACACGACCCTGACGCTTGCCCCGGATATTTCCCTGGGTAAGGTGGGAGTGGGGTTATATTTGCAATTATTATTTGACAATAATAACAGCTTCAAATTTCGCAAGGATGAATACCAGGGAGATGCCGGAATATTGCGCGCTATCCGCTATATTCGCTACGGGCATCGCTACGATCCCATCTATCTCCGGATTGGCTCCCTGGAAAGAAGCACCCTGGGAAACGGATTTCTGATGTGGAATTATAATAACGGCTCCAACTACGACAAACGCAAAATCGGTTTTGAGGTTAGTTTTGATTTTGGGAAAGCGGGTATTGAAACCGTGGTAGGTTCACTGACGTCCTCATCCGTTCAGGGATATAACGTGTTTGTGCGCCCCTTTCGGTTCAGCAGTTCCCCGATTCCCATCCTGAGCCGGTTGCGAGTCTATGGCACCTATGTTCGGGACAATAAAGTCGCCAGCGGTGTACTGCTGGATTCCACCGCAACCTTACAAGCCTATGGATTCGGCACCGACCTGCGCTGGCTGGATTTGCCGGTTCTTAAAAGCGCCATTTATGCCGATTTTGCCAAAATTGACAACTTCGGCAACGGCAAAGCAATCGGGATTAATGCCGTTATTCCCAATGTTATCGGAATTTTTGCCGTGGGCGCCCGCTTTGAAAAACGCTTCCTCAATGAAGGGTTCATCCCCAACCTCTTCGGACCATTGTATGAATTAGACCGCAACCTGGGGATCTTTACCCGGCTGCAGAATACCGAGAAAACCGAGGGATATTTCGGGGAGCTCAGTGGTCATGTCTTGCATAAAATTTTGCTGGTGGGTAATTTCCAGAAGCTCAATGGCATTGAGAACAGCGGCATTCTCCATCTGGAAGCCACTGCCCCAAACCTGGTTCCTAAATTTGAACTGCGCGGGTATTACGACAAAACCGGTATCCAGACTTTTGACGATGCCCGCACCCTGGATAACCGTTCGGTGCTGACTGCCGAAGTGGGCTATCAACTCAACCGCTATTTGCTTCTCTCCATGATCTACCGCTGGTACTGGATAGAACAACCGGATAATCCCGGGGTATTTAAACCGATTGAACGGGTGGAACCCCGGCTTTCGTTTCGGTACCGGTTCTGAGCGAAACAATGTGAGTACAACGTTACTTGAAATAGAACACAGCTGAAACGGTTTACCTACTCGTTCCCAAACCGGAGTTTGGGAACGAGCATATTCCGAAACCATTTTAGCACAGGGGCAATTTCTCGCAATCACGGTTAAACGGATGTATCCCAGGTGAATTCTGCGCTGGAAAATTTCAAACCGGCAAAAAATTAACCGAACCGGGAGTTAAATTTGCAGGTAAAGCTGAATCGTTACAAAAAATCTGCGAAAATCCGGGTCCATCCACGTTCTATTTTTCTGATGTCGAACGGACGTTAAACAGATTGACCGAGATGTTTTGAGAGCTAAGAGGTTCAACGGTCAGGGTTTGGAGTAGGCTGTTAGGCAGTAGGTACGGGTAGCTTGTGAACATTTTTTGTTATAAAAAACCATCACTCGCTGCGGTATCGCTTAGGGAAATTTTTTACCAATAATTTTTCCAATGAGCATTCTCGTACACCTCTTTTCGCCTTTTCGGGATATCATCCGGGGGGTGGAGGATATCTTCTACCCCCCGGTCTGCCTGCACTGCCATACCCTCATCGAGCAGCCCACCGAAATTAACGGGTTATGCTCCCGCTGCCTTGGCACCCTGCAACCGCTTCCGACAAAGTTTATTCATCACACTGTACTGCAACGGCTGCATCCCGGTTATGTGGATGAGCTATGGGCAGCCTTCCGGTTTAACGAAGTAGTCCGCTCCCTGATTCACGCCATTAAATACCAGCGCATGCCCGGTCTGGGGATGACTACCGGGAGATTCATTACCGAACGGGTGAAGAAGGAGGTAGTGGCGGTCGAATCACCGCTGGTAATCCCCATCCCCCTCCATAGCACCCGGCAAAAAGAACGGGAATACAACCAGAGCCAGGAACTGGCAAAAGGAATTTTTTCGGATCGACCGGGCGCAATCCATCGCAACCTCCTGATTCGCCGCCGATATACCCGGAGCCAGACCCGGCTGAATCGGGAGGAGCGGCAAGCCAATGTGCAGGATGCATTTGAAGTGCGGGACAGGCAATTCCTCCGGGGAAAATCAGTCCTTTTGGTGGATGATGTCATTACCACCGGCAGCACCATGAACGAGTGTGCCCGGATGCTGAAAACATCCGGCGCTGCCCGGGTGGTGGGAATTGCCCTGGCAACACCGGGGAAAGACGAACAGGTGTGAGGGGAACAAATCGTTTGGTGAAGGAGGAGTGCAGGCAACTCTCTGTAAAAACTTTTTACATCCCCTCGCTGCCGGAAATTGGCAAAAGCCCGTTGCCAATTCGTTTATAAAACTGGTATGTGTTTTGTATCTTCATCTGTGTTTCAAAATCAGGAGGAACACCGATGTTAAAATGGATGATACTGAGTGCGTTTATGATGCTGTTCGCTTACCCGACATTTGCCACGATATACTATGTGGATGACGTTTCCACAAATGGCAGCGGCACGTTCAGCGATCCCTTCAACAACTTTTCCGATGCCCTGAATGCTGCCCAACCGGGGGACACGGTCATGGTTTTTCCCGGCACTTTTGACCTGCCGGGAGCGGTCAGTTCAGTACGCAACGGCACCCCCACCCTGCGCATTACCCTGATGGCGTATGATCCGAACGACCGTCCATTGCTCACCCGGATCGGCAGGGTAATGAATGTGAACCATTCGTATCTCACCATAGATGGTTTGATAATGGACGGACAGTTCGGTGACACTGACCTGATGCGCATTTATTCCAATGCCGACTATCTGATTTTACGAAATTGTGAACTGAAAAATAGTCTTCGGGATGGTATTGATCTGAGTAACGCCGATGAGGTGCTTATTGAAAACTGCGAAATCCACCACATGCTGGCGGGAACTTTTACCAACCAGCAGGATGCCCATGGCATCGTGGCAACCGGGGAGCAGAATTTGACCATTCGGGGATGTAATATTTACTACGTTTCCGGGGATTGTTTTCAAACCGATCCGGACCGGGGTTTACCATTGTGGGACAATGTGCTGATTGAGAATTGCCAGCTCTGGACCGGTCCCCTGCCGGAGGATGCCGCCGGGTTCCACGCCGGGGAAATTCCCGGAGAAAATGCGGTGGATACCAAAATCAATCCCGACTCCATCCAGACCGGTTATCGCCCGCACATTACCATTCGAAATGTGGAATCTTATGGATTTATGCCGGGCTTTATATCTGACCGGGCGGCGTTTAATATTAAAGAACAGGTGGAATGTGTGATTTCGGGGGTGAACGTTTATCACAATGAGATTGCCTTTCGTCTGCGGGGACCGGGAAGCCGGGGCGGTGCTCATGTCACCATCATTAATGCTATTGCTTATGATAATGTCAAAATTTTTCGTACCGAGGATGATATTGAATTGCTGCACATCTACAACGGCACATTTGATAACGACGGCGGGGGAGTTTACTTTCAAAATGTGTCCGGGGGGTATGATCAAAACGGGTTCGATCTCCGCAACAGTTTGTTCATGAACAGCAAGCCCTCGGACGCCGCCGACCCGTCCAACCTGAGCGCGGATTCGTCTTTCTTTGCAGATGTTGCCAGCCGTGATTATCACTTGCTCCCCGGCGCTCCGGCAATTGACGCCGGCGACGACATCCCGGAAGTGACCATCGACTTTGACGGTAATCCCCGCTTCAGCGGAGAATATGATGTGGGAGCGTTTGAGTACCAGTCGGTTACCGGGCTGCCCGGCTCTGACAACCGGTTGGTATCCCAATACTATTTACAGCCCAATTATCCCAATCCCTTTAATCCATCGACGACCATCCCGTTTATACTGAATCGTCCGGCGCAGGTACAGTTGGAGATTTTCAACCTGCTGGGGCAGCGGGTGCGCACCCTGGTAAATGACGCCCTGCCCGCGGGAAATTATCGCTACCGGTGGGATGCACGCAACGATCGGGGCGACCTGCTTCCCGGAGGCGTTTATTTTTACCGACTGCACGCCAATCACTTCATCATGACCCGGAGAATGATCCTGGTGAAGTGAATGGTGTCGAACGGAAATTTTTAATAGAATCCCGGTGGTACACTACCTACTCATTTTACCGCCTCACGAGCAGGGTCGCACCATATCCGTGGAGATGGAAATTCGCGAACGGAAAGTCAGCGTCATTTTAACAGCAACATTTTGCGCACTTTTATGATCGTGCTTCCTGCCCGGAGACGATAGAAATACACCCCGCTGCTCACCGGGTTTCCATTGCCATCTCTGCCATCCCAGTAAACCGTATAGTTGCCCGGCGCTTTGCGCTCCTTCACCAGGGTTTTGACTTCTCTACCCAGAACATCATAAATCTTCACTTCCACCATGGGATAGTTCCCGGCAGAATGTTCACTGCTTACTGTATACGGAATCCGGGTTTCCGGATTAAACGGATTGGGATAGTTCTGCTTCAGTTCAAATCCGGAAGCAACATTTCCTTGAGGTTGGTTGATGCCTACCAAAAAGTCATTCAGGGGGATGCCCTTGTAGATCCACCAGGTATAGGACGGCAGGTACTCAAAAAGCGAATTTCCGGGCACCGGGTCATACTGATACGCCAGGTGCAGCCAGTATTGCCCGTTTCGATATTGAATGTGGGGATCCACACTTGGGTATTGGTCTATCTTGGTGGGAGCACCGGCAAGGTAAACCGGCTCCGACCAGGTAACGCCGCCATCTATGGAGATCGTTCCCCAAATATCAGTAGCGGCAAATGCCGGATTCAGCCCTCCCAGGGAATCATCCCAGGCTGGCACGATGGTGCTGGAATCCGGCGCTCCACTGAATTCAACCTGTTCCCATACCACCACAATCGTATCCGAACCCAATGTGGCAATATTAGGAAAAGCATTGCCGATGGTGATCCGGTTTAACGTTCCACCAAACAGATTGGGCTCCAGCCAGCCGCTTAATGCCGGATTCCTCCCCACCCCATCCGAGGTAAGTTCAATGAACGTGCTGTCCCGATCATTCCAATAAACCACCGGATAAATATAGTAATCGAACGAATCCGGCATATTGGGGACTACGTGCCCCCCGTAGCCGTTAAACACGATGTGATGCACCCCGTCATCGGTTCCGGCAGCGGAAAGCTGGGGAAAGTTGTCAACGAAATAAACGGCATCATTGACCACCTCTCCCTCCTGGTACATTACCGAAATATCCCAACTGTCACCGGCATCGTTGCTTTTCCCAAAGAACAGCTCACCCTGCCCACCCGGTGATGTCAATGCCGAAGTCAGATAAAGAACCCCGCTGCTGCCATTCAGGTATAAATCGGAAGTGGCGGAAGCAAAAGAAAGGCTGTCGGGAATGGCGGGAAGCGGTTTACCCTGGAACAGTCCGTTGACATATTGAGAGGAAATGTAAAGGCTGTCTCCCTCAAAATCGCCATCGCTGTCAAGGGCAACGGTGATAGTATCGCCCTTTGCCGCAATGGTGGGGAGTATTCCCGGGGCGATGAAAATATCATCCCAAACATAGGGAACGGACATGTAAAAAATATGTACCCCGCTGCTGTTTGATGCCAATAACAGCACATCGTTGTTTTTTCCTTTTACAATTTCATTTCCGGAAGGAGAGGTTCCAATATCTATATCCATAGTACCAAAGAGAAAACCGGTGGCAAAATCAAGAAAATTATAAGCAAGGGAAGTAGTGGTTTGGCTACCAAAATTTTTTTTCGGGAACACGAAATGAACACCTTCCTGGGTAGCGGCAAGCATCTGAGGCGGGATGGTGGGATAATTATCATACGTCGTCATCCCGAATGTATCTCCACCCGCGGGTGTAAATGCCATACCGGAAGGAATTGGGTTGTGAATAATACGGGAAATGGTGGAGACTGTTGCCGGGCGATGGGAAGGTATCCGATGCACCCCCAACTTCCCGGGAGTCTCCCTCCATAGCGGTGGATTCCCATGGGAAAATGCGGTAAGGGTTGAGAAAAACAACAGGACAGGAATCAGGATACGAGAATGGGAGTTTTTAATCATGAAACCTCCTGGAGTTTATGTGAAGATAGTGAATAAAAATCACCAACGAGGAATCCTGAAAACCGGGTGGTTTCTATATCATCTTATGCCTTGTTTGGATAAGGCAATATAATTCCCTCGGCGGAGAGCGTCAAGAATAAAAAAAGCTGTCGTCCGAAATTCGGACGACAGCTTGACAGGTTTGCTGGCGAGGCACATCAGACTACTTCAGCAAGACCATCTTCATAATTTTGCGATGATTACCGGCTTTCACCACGTAGAAGTAGATTCCGCTTCCCACTTTCATACCGGCATCGTTGGTAGCATCCCACACCACCGTGTAGTATCCGGAGTCCTGCTGTTTATTCACCAGCGTTTTCACCTTCTGACCGAGAGCATTGTAGATGGTAATGGTTACCTTTTCCGGTGAAGGAATGGCATACTTGATGGTGGTCGTCGGGTTGAAGGGGTTGGGGTAGTTCTGCCCGACTGCAAACACCGTGGGTACCGTTCCTACCTTACTCAGCAGCAGGTTGTTCACCCGGCTGTTGGTAATGGTGATGGTGGTCCCTTCGGTGATGTTATGCTCTGCGACCACTTTGCCTTCCACCACTTCCCGGAGCACATAGCTGTAACCGGGTTCCAGCAAAGACGTGCTGTTGTGTGGCAGATTCCGGAAGGTCACCGTCAGCGGAAAAGCGCTTGCCTGCACTTCGATGGTGGCTTCATCCCCGGTGGTTAAGCGGTAATCGCCGGCAAAGCGGGCGTCGAAGGCACCGGGCGGCGGCAGCGGGGGCATGCTGTAGCTGGCAAGCAGTGTCTGGTCTCTTAGTTCGGCATTGAAGAACAGGGCTTGAGATTTCCCGGCAGCATCGCTGATAGTGATCTGGCTGAACCGGGATTCATCGGGCAGGCTCACCGCCGGTTGAGCACTTCCTTTCGCCAGAGGGGTGCCACCGCAGTTAACGGTGATGGTACCGGCAGCACTGGCTTTAACCCAGTAGCCTTCTCCCTTCTTGATGGTATCCGCCGGAAAATAGGAGCCGTCGAATCCGAAAAGAGTTCCGGGAATGATGATGCCACCCGGGTCCCCCACATCCGTTAACGCCACATCGCAGTAAGGACCGGCAATCATATTCCAGCCGCTCATCAGGTCGATGGTGCAGTTGTTTACCGGTGTGCCGGTGATGGCTTGAGTTTGCGCAGCCGGGAAGCGCAGCCAGTAGCCGGTGCAGGTGTGGATGGTGTCTTCGGGCGTGTAACTGCCGTCAAATCCGAACAGGGTGCCGGGAACCGCTCCGGGGAAGACCGACAGATAGTAAGGATCCGCCACCTGCAGGGGCAAGCCAATCATGTTCCAGCCCGCCATCACATCCTTGTTAAAGGTAACTGCAAAAGAGTAAACGATTTGCAGATGCCCTAAATTCAGCACATCGGTATAGCTGGAGTTGGTACGCATATCCACATTCACCAGGGATCCGCCGGTGACAAAATCCACCAGGGTGAAGATGCTGGCATCCGCCGGCAATTCCGCCGGGTTCCAGGTAAGGGTAACCGGATCGCATCCGGTAGCAGCTTGATAGATCACATCCCAGATGATGGTGGAATCCACATTGGTGGTGCGATAGTCAATCAAGAAATCATCCACGCTGCTCCTTAACCGGGCGTCGAAGGCGCCGGGAGGCGGCGGCGGGGGCGCCAGTTGGTCTAACCCGGGGTCGTATCCGTCGGTGGCACCGGCACAGGTTCCAAAGACCAGGTTCTGGTTATCCACACAGGCGTCCTGCACCAACAGGTTGGCAGAGAAATCGCACGGCGGGGTAACATTCAGCGTCACCGGTACGATCACCGGGTTCTCATCCGGGTCGTTGCTGTTGATCAACATATTGCAGTTGTAAGTGCCGGGCGTTAATCCGGTGGCATTCACCATCACATCCACATTCTGACTGCCGCCGGGGGGTATGGTACCGCTAAGCGGGTTTTCGGAAAGCCAGGGGCAATCGGTGGCAAAGTTCAATGCGTTGGTTATGAGGGTCTTTAGAATGGCATAATCCCCTGGATCACCATAATATCCGTCAAAAGGTGAACTAATCGAATAAATCAACATACCATTTCCGATGGGTTTGTTGATTAATGCCGGGAACCCATCGCCATTCTGAGCTGCTTCCACGGCTGCCGGGTCGGTAATCCTCAGACAGTAATAAGCAGCTGACGAATTCACATAATTGTAGGTCGGGGGTAATCCGGCGGCTAAAGGATGAGTGGGGTCGGTCACCGTCAGATGCGGCGTGGCGGAAATAGACCATCCCTGGACATTATTGTGCTGCAAGAGATACAACATCACGCCATCATAAAACGGACCATAATTCGTGCCGCCGTAGATAATCAATTTTTTACCGGAAGCCGCTTCGTTGGCAACGATCTGAACACTCAAATCCGAAACCAACCCACCATCCATTCCCAGGATAATAGTATTATAGGGAGTAAAGTCAATTGTGGTGAAATCAGATGTGGTGATGAAATCATAAGCAACACCCAATTCATTAAGCGCCTGAACAATGCTGTTGGAAATGGATGCTCCGGTCTGAATTACAACAATGCTTGCCAACCGATCGGATCGCACAAATTTTGCCTCACAAAAATGATCACCGGGTTGAGAAGCAGTGCCAGCAATATTCCATTTATCAGAGGAGCGAAAGCCTTTCTTCGTTTCCTGGTGACGACGAACTTTAACCGGCAAAATCCTGCCATCGCTCATCACCAATGGCAATTCCTGTTCGGTAATATCCCAGTTCAAATTCTGGGAACCGGCGGGCGCGGTATTGGAAATGGTCATGATATCGGCAGCGTTACCATTTTCAGGAACATTAAAGGTAAAGGAGGTTGGGGAGACGTTGATGTCCGGCGGGTTCGAGACGACATTCAGCGTCACTGGCACGATCACCGGGTTCTCATCGGGGTCGTTGCTGTTGATCAACATATTGCAGTTGTAAGTGCCGGGTGTTAATCCGGTGGCATCCACCATCACATCCACATTCTGACTACCGCCGGCTGGGATAATGCCGTTAACCGGGTTTTCTGCCAGCCAGGGGCAATCCACCGGCAATCCTTCCAGCACATAGACTAAATTCGTTCCGAAATCGCACATCCATAAATTACCGTTTTGTAAGGTGGTGATACCGGAGGAAGAAGCACCCGGTTCGGTAAATGAGTTTACCGCCGAAAAGTTCGGGTCGGTTAGATAAGCCGGGGCACCGATTAAATTGGCTACCCAGAAACCATTCTGCTGGGGATCCCAATCCAGACAGGCCGTGGGCCCACCCACCGGAGAGGTATAAGTCTGGATGGTGGACCACATCCCGCCGGGCTGTAAATCGATTTTGCGGATGGTGGCATCCAGATTATTGGAAGCAAAGAACTCGCCGGCAGCATTGACGGTTAACCCGATGATCTGGTCAATATTGTCGCTGGGATTGGGGTTGCCAGCACCGTCTAATTCCCAGATATCCACAAAAGCGCCGGTGTATTTATCCACTGCGTAGATGACATCATCATAAGTGGTTAAATCTCCGTTAAAGTCGCTGATGTAGAGTAAATTCCCCACCACGGCGATATCATCGGGTCCGCCGGGAGTTGGGGGCGGCAGGACAATGGTTTGCAACACATTATAGGGCGGATTTTTGTCCACCAAAAAGACCTGCCCGCTCTGCTCATCACTCACCCATACCGCATCGAAATCCGGGTCATAGGTCACCCCAATTGGCGACGGGGTGCCGGGGGCGGTGAAGGAGTCCAGAATATCCCCCAGGGCATTGGGCAATGGTGGAACGGTGCCATGAACACCGGGTACCACATCGGATATCCGGGTGGCATTGGCAAATTTCGCCCGCCATTCATTCCGGTTAAATCCTTTCGGAGGGGCAGAAACGGTTTGGGTAGAAGCGGGCAACTGCACTTTCACCGGGATCGTCTTTCCATTGGGCAACATCAGCGGTAAGACCTGTTCGCTAATGTTCCAGATCAGATCGGCAGTACCAGTGTTGCTGATGTTCATTACCTGGGTGTCGGTTCCACCGGGAGGCAGCGTGAAACTAAAAGACATGGGAGTGACAGAGATGTCCGGCGTACCCAATCCGTTATCGAAGAAGTTGATATAGGCAGCCATCAGATCGGTCTTAGTTACTGCACCATCTATCAACTGGCCGAACTCAAAGGAAGTCCCAATGGTGCGGCCGGCAGGTTCATTCCCGATTCCGCAGTTGAAGACCGGCGAGGTGTTTTCATGAACCAGGAAGCCGGTGCCGGTGGGATCAATATGATCCGGATAATTATCGGTTCCCACGTTATAGGCATAGTCTAATCCGGTCGCAAAGGAGTGCCCCACGATGTTGCTCAACTCACCGCCACCAGCTCCATCGCTAACCGGGTTAATGCCAAACGTGGGCCCAAAATCATGCCCGTTGGCAAATTGCGGATCATAATACCATACATCTCCACCTTCCAAATAGACATTTCCACCGCTGGCAATGTAGTTTTCAATTTTGGTAGCTTCTACACTTCCTGCCTGAATAATATGATTATTGGGGAATTGACCCAGCACTACAAATACATAGTTGTAGTTGTTCAGATTCTCAGTGGAAATGTCAAACACCAGGTTGCTGGTTAACCCCAGGTTGGTGAGGGCATTGACGATTTCCGTGGCACTCTGGGTCGGTACCAGCCGGGATAACCGTTCTGCCTCTTCCAGGGAAATGGTTTCTCCTTTTTCCCGTTTGACTTTATCGACAATTTCCTGCGGGGTAAGCGGTGTCCCGAAAGCATCCCAGACCAGGGCGTCAAATCCTCCCGGGGGCGTTACCAATAAATGTACCGGCACCGTCACCGGGTTCTCATCCGGGTCGTTGCTGTTGATGACGATATCACAGTCGTAATTACCCACCGCCAGGCCGGTGGCATCGACCATAACATTTACATTTTGACTGCCCCCGGGTGGTATGGAGCCGCTGGTTGGTGACTCGCTCAACCAGGCACAATCCGCACCCACACTGATGGCATCCCACCAGCCATCGGAGTTGGTATCGAAGTTATATAAATACATTCGGTCAATGTCATTCACAATGCTCGGATTCCGGAAGGGAATATTCGCCTGCACCAGGGCGCCATCCACATAAAAGTCAAAGGTTTTATTCACCCAATCGATATTTTTGTATTCGATGTGATACCATTGCAGGGCATTGTACGGATAGGAATTATTTCCGCCCACATCGGCATTGATATAAAAATTGCCGTTGTCATCGGCAAAGAACCAAATCACCTCGGTGTTGTTGCCATTGGCGGTGATCACCACGTAAGCGTCAGCCTGGGTAGTAGAGCCGGAGCGAATGTAAAACCCGATATAATTCGGTTGAGAGCCGGGGTTGAATTCCTGGTGAATGCCATGGAAATGGTTGATACTACCGGTATAGAAATAATGGAAGCTGTAAATCCCTTCTGCGGCAGTGGTATTGGTAACTTCCTTGGTGCCGGAGCCGCCGTCATCAATCCAGAGATTGTAATTGCCGGATTCGAAGCCATCAAAAAAGGGCAAGCTGACTGCCATGGGATTGTCGGATGGTGTGTGGTTACTGAACCGGGCGGTTTCCGAAGGTCTCAACTCAGAAGGCGCTTTCACCGGTGAAGGCGGGTATTGAGCGGAGACATCCTTTTCCGGGTTTTCCGAGGTGATGCGAATGGGAATCTCCTTCCCGCTTTTCAGCTTCAGAAACGCCGGCTGGTCGGCAAGGGTCCAATCCAGGTTGGGCTGCCCGGCAGGTGCGGTATTGGAGATGGTCAGTACGTCGCTGGCGGTTCCATTCTGAGGCACTGTAAAACTAAAGCTGGTAGGAGAAACGGCAATATCCGGTCCACCAGCACCACCAAAGGTAAACGGTGAGGTATACGCCAGGGCGTTTCCGGTACGGTTGTCGGTCCAGACCGGGTACACCTGGTTGTTGTAAGCGGAGATGCCCAGGTAGTCACCAAAATAACCGGTGGCTAATCCGGGGATGGGCGATGGGGTGAAGGCAACATCACTGACTTTAAAATCGCTCCAGGTAGTGCCGCCGTCAGAGGAGGTTGCCACAAACACCTCACACTGGGTGCTGGAGACATTGCGATCGTCGTAAAAAATAACGCTGAGATTGCCGGTAACCGGATCACAGGTAATCCAGGGGAAATAATGCTCCTTACCCAGACCGGGAGTATCCTGGTTGACCCGAATTGGGGAAGACCAGGTGTTGCCGCCGTCGGTGGAGCGGATCATGTACACGTCGATATCCGGGCCGGAATTAATTCCCGGGGTGCCGTAATTGGTCCAGACCACATAAATCCAGCCATTGTGGGGACCACCGGAGATATCGACTGCCATTACCGGGAACGAATTCACCCGCATGTTTTTAGAGGTTCCGGTAATGCGAATTCCCCGGATATTGGAAAGGATTCGGGTAGCCGGCTGCCAGGTAACGCCGCCATCGGTAGATTTGGCAAATCCCAGGGCATTTTCATCCGCCGGCCAGCTATCATACACTGCCCACACGGCATACACCTCGCCATTGGGCCCGGTTTTCAGATTGACTCCCTGGTTGTGGCTCCCGGCGGCAATGGCGCTGCTAATAACAATCGGCGTGCTCCAGGATGTTCCATTGGTGGTAGAACGGGAAAATTCAATTTCTCCATAATTCGATCCGCCATCCAGATTGCTCCAGGCACTATAAAGATTATATAGGTAAGGACTGGACCACATGTTATCCGCCCAGAGGTGGTTTTTGTCTAACAGTCCCCCAAAAGAAGTATTGGCAATCTGGACATGGGTCCAGGTAGCGCCCTCGTCAGTGGAATATGCCACTCCCTGTCCGTTATTAAATGCAATATAACCCACATAATAACGGTTGAGCATATCAATCACTGCCGCCGGGTCCCCGCCGTTCGGGCCGCCAGTGCCCTGAAACTGACCGCTCCAGGTATTTCCGCCATCGGAGGTCATGAAGCCGCTGGTGCCATAAATCTGGGTAACCGGATTATCGGTGGAGTTATTGGAGTTGAGCACTTTATTGGGGTCTTGCGGATTGACGAAAACGGAATTTTCACTCTGGGTAACGGTAGTGGAATTAATAATCGGGATGTCAATCGAGGTAATCGTTTCCCCGCCGGGCAGGGTGATGTCACTGCCGGTGTAAACGGCAGGCGGCACTTTAACCTCTTTATTAACTTCTATCAAACCTAACTGTGCCATCTTCTGCCAGTAAAAAATGCTCCAGATGCGGGTATCCGGCTTC
>CAYYGL010000109.1:0-16470 GCA_964471235.1 uncultured Calditrichaceae bacterium | reverse complement strand
ATGGAGTTGGGAAGAGTTTCCGCTACTGTCAATGCAGCTTTTTTGGCTAATTCATTTTCGATACCGGCATAAAAATTTGCAAATATATAACGGTGATTCAAGTCACATGCAGATGAAACCGTTTTCTGAGCCGGAACAGCAATGGGAACCTCCCCGGGCTCCGGCTCTGTTTCATCGGCTTCGTTCCATTCTTCTTCTCCGGGCAGCGTCGCAATCAAAAATTCAATCCGGGTCGCAGCACCGAATACCGTTTCTACCGTAGTTCGCAACACCTCCCCGTAATGAGTATCTAACCAATGGAATGAAAAACGGTTGGGAACCCTTAAAAGTAAGATATTCTCTTGAAATGAGACCGGTGTAATTGGTTTGAACCAGGTTTGTATCGTTTGTTGGGGGAGGGTTTCTTGCAGCAGGTTTAAACAATCTTGCCACAACTCCCGATAAGTCTTCTCAGGCTCATCTTCTCTGTCCCTCCGCTCAATCCTGGGCACCAAATTTACCTTTACTCCCTGTTCTTGATAAAGTCCGGAATCCACCCTACCCTCACCTAAGAGAATCTTGAAATAATGGTTTTATTATAAAACAGTAATTAATATTCTGAAGTAGATATTGCAGCCTCACGGCGTTGACAAGTATAAAAAGAAGATGAGTAAAAAACCAAATCGCTCAGAAAAAAAATAGACACTTTTTTTATCTTTTTTCTCCCGAAAAAATTTATTGAAATTTTGTCTACAATGCTCTCCTCTCCGGATGGGGTGTATTCGTGCAATAAATCTCTGTGAACTGCCGGACGCACATTTACTTCCGCACCGAGGTGCAAAAAGTTTTCACGGTGCAGGCTGTTAACAAGGAGACATTTATGTGGAACAGGGGTGGTTTCACGTAAAACGCTAAGCTTTCTTACGGAATAATAACATGTTAGCTACGAACTTGGTGAATGCAAAAAAAATTGATGCGGAGTTGACTTTTTGATTATAGAATATTATTATATAAGGTTATATACGTAATTAATGAAGGAGAGTAAAGTAATGGCAAAAGTATGCGAAATCTGTGGCAAACGACCTATGTTTGGCAATAACGTTAGTCATGCTAATAATAGAACCCGGAGACGCTTCAATCCCAATCTGCAACGGGTTCGTGCTGTGATTAATGGAGAAACCAGACGAATTCGAGTTTGCACCAGTTGTATCCAGGCGGGTAAAATTCAAAAACCGATGTGATCATCCCATCACACCGGCATATTTAGGAAAGAGCTCTCTTCGCAATCCTGACAAGAGAGCTTTTTTATTTGCCTACAGGCGCCGCTTATTCGTATTCCACAAAATAATAGGACGGGTGCAGAACGTAGTCCCCGAAGCCGGTGCGATCAATAAATAGAAAGGTTTTCCTCAGGGTATAATAGCGCCATATTTCAAACGGATAAGACCCCGACTCGAAGGGATGCCTTTCGATATCATCAGGTTGACCAAATTTAATGTATATTCTCCCCCGATCGGTCAACCAGCCATCTTCTCCTGTGATAGAGAAGTTTTTATTGGTGAAATTAACCCGCCGGTAATATTCACTCATCAACTCATTTTCCGGGGTATCCGGGTTGGGATCCTGACTCTTCCAAAAACGGAAGAAATATTCTTTCCGTTCTGTATAAGGAGCTTTCAGGTAAAATTTGATCGAATCCATATCCCCGATATAACGAAGTTGCCGAAGGGCGAGATTCAGGTCTTCGACCGACGTGGGCGCATACCGCCAATAGAATTGAAACTGGTCGCTTGAGGTCTGTTGAACATTCCCCAGAGTTACCTTTACTTCCAGGGAATATTGATGGCGATTAAAATAATACCGGTTTAAACGGATGTAATGCTTAACCAGACGTTCCGCCGCATGGGAAAGATATTGATTGTGCTGTACAATGATCCCCCGATCATCCCGAACAAAATACTCAATTAGCAAGGTATCCCCGGGGTCGTATGTATAGGTATTAAAGTGTACCAACAGAAACTTTCCATCGCTCGTAAAACTGTTTGACAGATTCGGCGAAAATTTCACCACTTTACCGGTGGAATCGAATTTAAACTCATTACTCAACAACAACCCGCTAAGTGCAAATCCTTCTTGAATATGATCGGAACGGTTTACTTTAAATCTGGTTTTTCGGTTCACCTGCTTATTACTGTTCTTATCCCTTACAAAAATAGAAGCTTCATATTCACCGGCTTCTACCGGAACATCATTGGAAAACGTGTTGATGATTTCCGGAGAAGTGGTACTGGCATACTCCCGTACAAACACCTGTTTATTCAGGGAGCGGTTAAAAACAAAATCTTTCCCCTTTTTCTTTAAAATTATCTCGATTTGCACATCGGCTACATAACCGGAATCGGCCTTGATAAAAGTGAGGGAACTATTATCAATTTGTACGTAAATGCGGGCAACAGGCTTCCCGGTATTTTCATCAAACGACGAAAACACTTTGGTCTCAAAATAGGGGTAACCGGGTTCCGCCATTTGTGGGGAGCCGGCAAATTGCCCCTGTAAATTTAGTGTGATCAAAAGAAAGCATAACACACTGATGGTGAATAGTTTTTTCATGATCAGGTATCCTCTATAGTTGCATACATTTCATATTCTGCGGCATCGGTAATCCGAACATTTATCATATCCCCTACCCGAATCGGCCGGTTAACGTTCTCGACGATAACTTCATTATCAATTTCCGGAGAATCTCCCTTAGTACGACCGATAACCGTTAGGGTTTTCCAATCTATTTCATCGACAATTATCCGCATTACCCTGCCTACTCTGTTGGAATTTTTCATCAAAGAAATTTCTCGCTGAATTGCCATCAACTCCCGGTATCGTTCATCTTTGATTTCCAACGGGAGGTCTTCCATTTGAAAGGCGGTAGTATTCTCTTCGTGCGAATATTGAAATACTCCCAGTCGGTCAAATTCAAACTCCCTTACAAATCTTTTTAACCCCACAAAGTCCTGTTCTGTTTCCCCGGGATGCCCCACAATTACAGTGGTTCTCAAAAAAATACCGGGGATTTTCCGCCGGGCTTGTTCAAATATTTCCCGGATTCGGTTCGCCTTCCCGCCCCGCTTCATTATTTTCAACATCCGGTCGCTGATATGCTGAATCGGCATATCCAGGTATGGGACGATCTTCTCACTTATGGCCATCCGGTCTATCAATTCATCCGGCACGGTGGTGGGATAAAGATAATGAAGGCGTATCCACTCAATTCCCGGAATTTCTTCCAACTGTTTCAGGAGGGGCACAATCTGCTGGGAGCCGTATAAATCAAGACCATAGAAGGTGGTGTCCTGAGAGATGATGATCAACTCCTTTACCCCCTGTCGGGCTAATTGTCGGGCTTCATGCACAATATTTTCCATCGCCCGACTGCGATGCCGCCCGCGCATCAACGGGATGGCACAAAATGAACAGGTGTGGTTGCAGCCTTCACTGATTTTTAAATAAGCATAATGCCCAGGGGTCGTTAACAGCCGTTTTTCATACAAATGATCCGGAGAGACATCGGAGGTATAGTTTAAATAATTTAAGATATTGGCAAAATCTTCAGTGCCAAAAAAGGCGTCTACCGACCGTATTTCGCTTTTTAACTCTTTTTGATACCGTTGGGATAAACAGCCGCAAACGACAATCTTTTTGGATGGGTCTTCTTTTTTCAATTGCTCCGCTTCCAGAATGGCGTCAATCGATTCTTGTTTTGCCAGGTCTATAAATCCACAGGTATTAATGATGATCACTTCCGCCTCATCCGGCTCGTCCACCAGTTCAGCCCGGTGGGTTTGTAATTGCCCCATCAACAGTTCAGAGTCGTAAATATTTTTGGAACAGCCGAGAGTGGTAATATGTATTTTTTTGTGATTTTGCATCATCCATCGAAGAGTAATATTTTTCAATTCTATTACACTGTAACATTCGTTACGTGTTCGAAAAAATATGCTGGGTATCTGGTTTGGCTTAATTTTCGATTTCGGTAACTTCTTCTGAGAACAAGCCCTCCGCATAAAGCCGGGGGTCGAATAACTGGAGGTCGTCCATTTGTTCTCCGAGCCCCACATAATATACCGGGAGCTCCAATTGGTGGCTGATTCCGATGATGGAACCTCCTTTTGCGGTACCATCTAATTTGGTCAGCACAATCCCATCCACTTCGACCGAGGTTACAAATTGGCGCGCCTGGTTGAGGGCGTTCTGCCCGATGGTTGCATCCAGCACCAGGAGGGTCAGGTGTGGAGCCTCGGGAATCTCTTTCTGCACCACCCGGCGGATTTTTTTCAACTCTTCCATCAGGTTTACCCGGGTATGGAGTCTTCCGGCAGTATCGATCAACAACACATCAGCCGCACGCGCCCGGGCAGCCCGGACCGCATCAAACGCCACGGCTGCCGGGTCCGAGCCGCTTTGATGCTTAATCATTTCTACTCCCAGCCGATCTGCCCACACCTGCAATTGATCAATAGCAGCCGCCCGGAAGGTATCTGCTGCTGCAAACATCACCCGCTTCCCCTGCTGCTGAAAACGATAGCCGATTTTGGCTATCGAGGTGGTTTTTCCGGTGCCATTAACTCCTACAACCAGAATGACAAAGGGATGGGCTGACAGTTCCTCTTCCCGAAAACGCCCGTCCGGAAACATCTTCACAATCTCCTCCTCCAGGAGGCGGATTACATCTTCGCTGTTCTCATATTTTTCCTTCTTCACCCGCTTTTTGACACGCTCCAGCAGTTCCAACGATGTATCTACCCCCACATCTCCACTGATCAAGATATCTTCAATCTCTTCTAAAAGTTCTTCATCTATCTTTTTCTTCGCTTTAACAACCGCAGAAATCCGGTCAAATACCTGGGTTCGGGTTTTGGTTATCCCTTTTCTAAATTTGGAAAAGATATTCGCCATTATAACTCCTGATGTTAAGGTTCATATTCGACGGAAACGGTAATCGGAATTAAGAGATCAGGGAACTTTTTGTCTCGGCAGGATGGAGAAACAGTAGTTTTCCCAGCAGGGTTCCCAATAAACTGGTCACCATGACCGCCACAATGCCAGTTAGCAAAATCGTAACCGGAAAGCCGATAGCCGGGGAAGAGGTTTCCTTGATCAACCATAAAATTAAAACCGTTAATTCTCCCCGGGGGAAAACCCCCAGTCCAAAAATAAGACCGTTTTCTTTATTAATTATTTGAAAGATACTGAACAGCAAGGCGATTCCAACCAGTGAAAGTAACAGAAAGCTCAGGGTTGACCAAAAGATAGGCGGCGTTTGCCATTCCATGCTCAGGAATCTTCCAACCTCCACAAACGGAAGAATGTATAAATACGATGCAATAGGGAAAAATTTCTGTTTTGCTTCGAATTGCGTACTGCCCGCCAAATAGCGAAACAACATTCCCGCCCAGAATCCCATTAGCAGAATGGAAACACCCACTTTAATCCCGGCGTAAAGGAACATAAAAAAAATCCCCAGCTTCAATAACAGCGCATATTCACCGGTAACCGTGTACAAAAACCGGGAGATGCGGTCAATTTTATCCGGCATAAATGATAACAGAATTGAAACAAATAAAATCAACCCACACAATGGTTCAATCAAAATATTACTCATGTTATAGCTTTTATAATGCGCATATAATTGAAATAAACTGAAAAGGAAAATACTGAGGACATCCAGTAAAATGGCAATTTGCAACAGTTTTGTAAAAGATTTCTTAAGCGAACCGGAAACCGGAAAGTTTCGGTATAAGACTGCCCCGATATTGACTCCCAGAAAAGCCGTGATAAACAAATAGTTCCGTGCCATATTCTTCTCAAACAGATGAAAATAGCCCAGACTGCCCAGAAAAAGCACACTAAACAGAATCAAAAAACCGGCTTGTAGAAAAAGAGATTTTTGATTTTTAATAGTTAAAAAACTACGGTCAAAATTAAAACCCAACTGCATCATAAACAACATTAGCCCCAGGTAAGCAAGATAATGAACCACCTTGTTTTTGATGAACAGGTTCAGGGACTCCTTTCCGATAACCGGTTCCAGGTGAACCAGTAAAAAACCTAAAATCATCCCGGTCGTAATATGGGCAAGGAAATCGGCTAACTTTAGACGACGGAAAAGGGAAATTAACAGCCCATCAACAAAAAAAGCACCGGCAAGATATAAAAATATCTGAATAAATGTTTGATCCATAGTGCCCCTTGAATCTTTAGCGCTTGCTCATCTAAAAGATCGGGTTAACAAAAGAACTTATTCGGGGAGAGCGCTTTACCGCCCCATCCCTCCGATTTAGTATTTCCGATCCGAAATCTTCTCACCACCCGGTCTTTGGGAATTCTTAGTTGAGTAAACCCGGCATCGGACACTGTTTAAGCATAATCCTGGCATATACCAAAACAATTTAATGAAATTCAGCGGCGAATCACAGCAATTTCATTCATACTGGGGAATGCCAGCACCGAATTTTGATAAGAGAATGCTTTATAATCGAATATTCAGGCGTATCATCAATGTTCGGGGGTCATCTTGTGGAAATCGCCAGGTTAGCTGCATTGCTTCGTCAAATTTAAACAGGTATGCATTCACATAAGCATCTACCAGAGTCAGAAGGTAGGTGACTCCGAAGAACCAGTAGGAATCGTTACGACGGTCCCGGTCTGCCTGAATATGATGTTTACTCCATCGCTGTTGGTACCGCCGGATTCTGGCTAACCAGAATCCGTTCAGGGTAAAGGCAACGGCTCCCTTCAGGTAATTATGGGTATATACCTGTCCCAGCCCGGGAATTATCGCCGAACGAACTACCGCTCCCCAGGGCGATTTTAGCGGCTTGTCGGACAATAATCGGGTCGTATCGATATGCGATGGAGAAGCGTTGGTTAGCTGAAGGAGCGAATCCTGCTGCGCTGCCAGATTGGTGATTGACAGGATTCCCATCATCAATATCAGGTTCAGGTAACGAATAACGGGCATGGTTTATCTTACCTCTTTTTCAGCATGATTCAAGTTATGGATTACTTCGATTGCCCGGGGAACCACCTCAACGGATACCTGCTGAATGTTGGTTGGCATCAGCTCTCCGTCTATATGCATTGGCAGCCAATCCGGTGAAGATACGGACAATTCCCGCGCCTGGAAATACTCCACCTGGGGCAGAAAAAGATGTTTGCCGTGGAGCGCTTTGGGGAGATTCTTCAGCACTTCCGGTGTGGTTAAGGCACGGAAGATACAAATGTCAAACACACCATCATCCAATTTTGCCCGCGGTGTCAGAAAAAAACCTCCTCCCAGACTTTTCCCATTCCCGACGGTGATCATAAATATCTCACGTTGCTCCTCCCTGCCATCCAACTTTAGATTGACGGACATATTGTGATAATGCTTCAATGTTTTAAGTATGGCAAAGAGATACATCACAAATCCCCGCAGCCATTTCACTTTTTGACTCTCAATTACTACATAAGCGTCGAAACCGATTCCCAATCCGTTCAGGAAATAACGCCCATCTACCTTCCCCACGTCAATGCGCATGGTGTTGTGCTGTTGAATGATGCGGAGAGCTTTTTCGTAATCTCGTGGCAGGTTGAGCATTTTGACAAAATCATTTCCGCTGCCGATGGGAATAATCCCCAACACGCCCCCGCCGCCAATCAAACCGTTTAAGACCTCATTTATGGTGCCATCACCGCCAGCGGCAATTACCACATCGGAGTTTTGTTTGATTTCAGCGGCAAATCGGGTAGCCGCCCCGGGGCGATCGGTTCGGTAAACATTGATTCCCGGGAAATAATGTTCAACCAACTCCATCACCCGGGCTTCAACTTTTTTTGCCAAACCTCTCCCGGCAGCAGGATTATAAATTAAATGATAACGCCGGTCAGATTGTTTGGTTTCTTTATCGATAACGGGTTCCTCTTTTGGGTTTATTTTTGGGATTGGTAAAGTATGTTACCCCGGAATTTCCGCAATACATTCGATTTCAACCAGCATTCCTTTGGGGAGCCGTTCCACGGCCACAGCGGATCGTGCCGGAGCAGTTTCCGGAAAATATTCGGCATAAACATCGTTCATGGCAGCAAAATCATCCATAGATTGTAAAAAAACAGTGGTCTTTACCACGTGGGAAAAATCCGTTCCGGCGGCCGTTAACACCGCCTTTAAATTTTCCAGCACCTGGCGGGTTTGTTGGCGGATGTCTCCATCGATCAGTTGATTTGTCGCCGGATCCAGGGCAATTTGCCCGGCAGTAAAAACCAGTGAACCCACCACCACCGCCTGGTTGTAAGGACCAACCGGCTTCGGCGCTCCGGATGTGGAGATAATCTGCTTCATCACGTTGCTCCTTTCCTGAATTTTTCCTCGATTCGTAACTCTTCTGCTATTTGCTCCCCCCTTAAAGGGGTCTTTTCGGAAACGGAATATCCAAGATCATGTCTTTGGGGACCGGTTTTGCTCTCTTATCTACCTGAGTCATTACGTTTTTTTTAAATGATGACCCATCATCTGTGTCAATCAGCGTTAATAGATAGCGATCGAGAGAATGTCCCACTGAACATGCTCACTAAGTGGCTCTGGCAATCACCATTGTCAATCTCTCTCCCGAACCACTCACCGGAGTAGTACCATCTTCCGTACCCGGGTAAAATTTCCGGCGGTCAGACGGTAGAGATACACCCCACTGCTCACTTGCTGACCGAGATCATTCCTTCCATCCCAGCGAACCGTATAATTTCCTGGCGGCTGCTGCTGTTTCACCAGGGTTCTGACTTTCTGCCCTAACAAATTATAAATTTCCAGCAGCACGGTGCTGGCAGCTACTTGCCCTGTTGGAGGGAGTTGATAGCGGATGGACGTTTCCGGCTTAAACGGGTTGGGATAGTTCTGAAACAACTGAAACTTGACCGGTCGGGTCGTCGCTACCGGCTCATCGATTCCGGTGAGTACATTGAACCAATCCAGCACATCCGCCATCAATTGCTCCCGAATGGTAGCATTGGAGATCGCTTCCCATCCGAAGCCGGTAAACACTATCCGGGAGCCGTTCCCATTTGCAATAGTGACCCCGGCGACGGCATTGTTGACATAGCGAAACGCGGCGTCCGCATTACTTCCGGTAAGGGGGCTAACCACATCCCTTGAGGCTTGTTGGGCAGTAAAGGCGGAGAGATCAGCAAACACCGGATTGCCCGGAACCGGGTCAATCAAAGGAGCACCGATAGCAGAACCGTCGTAGTTCACGTTCAGATAATCTGGGAGAAAATTACTGCCCTGGTTGTTCAGGTCTTCGGCAATATTGGCACCGGTCAGGAATAATTTACCCCCTGAGTCTAAAAAGAGCGCCAGGCTGTCCTGTTCGGTCTGGGAGAGGACATTCACACTTGCATCCCCGGTGAACCATACCATCACCGGAAAATTCAGTTCTCCCATGGCGCTTGCCGGGATTGCCTGCCCATCCGAAGAGGTAAACCATTCAAACGGGGTGACATTGGCAGTCTGTAAAGCGGAAGTGAATTCCTCCTGAAAAGCATCTGCCGGATCATCGTTCACCAACAGAATATCCGCCGGTTGAAGCTGGAAATTCACCACCGTGGCGGAATTCTCCTGCACCACCAAATTTTGTTCATGCACCGTGGGATGGGGAAAATTTTTTGTTACTTTCAAATCCGGATAACTCACCCATACGCTGTCGGAGATCGGCAAGTCAGGAAAAGAGTAATTGCCATTGGGATCGGTAAGGGCGGAAAAGATCATTGGCTCGGTTAATAACTGACTGGCAAGGGTTAACTGAAGCTCCACTCCCGGAAGTGGCTGATTGTTCTCATCCACCACCTCTCCTTCCACGGATCCGGTGGGCGCCGGGTCTAAAAACACCTCGATGGTATCACTTACCCCGGGCACGGCATTTAAGGGGATTTCCGTTGCCAGATATCCCACAGCCACCGCTCGCAGGGTGACACTCCCGCTGTCGCTGCTCCCCAGCTTAAATTGACCATTCGGATCGCTGTGGGTCTCTACACCGGAGTCAATTAATTCGATAAAACCATCCGCAACCGGCAGATTGGTCTGGGAATCCCGGAGCGTACCGGCAACCCGATATGCCCGGGTACCATCGAACGTCAGCACGAACAACCCCTCATTGATATCGCTGATAAATACCGTCCCGTTTCCGGTGTAAGGATAAACGCCCCATACATCCGGCTGGGCGTTATCAGGGAACTGATTATAACTTCCCACCTCGACCACATTGGCGGGGTCGCTGATATCCAGAACTTTGAAGCCGGACCCATAGTGGGAGATGTAGGCAAAATCTCCCCTTATCAATACATTATGAGCAAAATGATTTTCCCCGATGTACTCATCCACCAATACCACATTGTTCAAGTCGTGGATATCCCAGACTTTGATAGTTTTACCCACGGTTTCTTCCGTGGAGAACAGGTAATGCTCGTCATCCGTCACCCAGACATTATGCACATAGCCGGGGGAGGGAATGGCAATTCGCTGCAACAATACCGGTGAGGCGGGATTGGTAACATCAAAAATTCCCAGGGTGCCATTCACACCTTCCGCCACATAAAGGCGATTGCCGCGGGCAAAAACATCATGGGCATCGGTGCCCACGCCGTTCCCCAGGTTGCCCACTTCCATGGGATGGATCGGGTCTGCCAGGCTCAGAATCCGCACCGGCGTGTTAAAATTGAAATCTTCCACCACATATAGCAGCGCCCTGGTGGTATCGATGTAAATGTTATGGGGAGCCGAGGTAAGCTGACTGTATCCGCCTACCAGCGAAACCGAATCCGGCAGAGGCGCCAGGTCAACTATCTGGATGGTGGTTGAAGCTTCCGTGGCAATGTATAAATAATGCTGATAGGTCTTCATATCCCGCCAGCCGACACCGTTTCCACTACCGGCGCCCGGAACCAACGTCACTTCAAAGATATTGGTGGGATCGGAAACATTGACAATGCTGGTGCCCACTGCTGCTCCCAATATGGCATAATCCGTTCCGTCATTATCCGTCCAGCCCCAGATGTCGTTGTAAGACCATGGAATATTACCGGGGTACTGATTGAGTTGCGCATCGAACGTTACATTCCGATTCTGAGCGAACACAAC
Organism: uncultured Calditrichaceae bacterium; assembly: GCA_964471235.1. Classification (GTDB taxonomy): domain Bacteria; phylum Calditrichota; class Calditrichia; order RBG-13-44-9; family J075; genus CAYYGL01. Next base: position 5,330 of record CAYYGL010000109.1, on the reverse strand, counting down.
GCCCATAAGCATGACCAGACAGCAAAATATCACAAAAAATCTCATAAAATATCTCCTGTAGTTTAAGAACTGAATTCCAACATCTTTCAGAATATTGAGAAGACGCCCGGGGATTAAATGCCCATTGCCGTTAGAGACGCTATGAATGGGCAGAGGCGATTCACATCATTAGTAAATCTTCCAGTGCTTTTTCTGCAAGATTCATTACAAATTGGAACATTTTTCCCGGGTCCCCAGGGAAAAAACGGGCGGGATAGCGGGTAGAAGCAATGCATTCCTCCATCTCACCCGGTAGGTCTATTTCACCAGGGTCATTTTGCGGGTCAGGGAAACGCCGTTGACGACTAATCGGTAGAGGTAGACCCCGGAATCCACCGGGTTTCCATTGTTGTCGGTTCCATCCCAGTACACGGTGTGGTTTCCCGCTGCCATCTGCCCATTCACCAGGGTTTTAACTTCCCTTCCCAACAGGTCATAGATTTTGAGGGTTACCCATTCCCCTTGCCCCGTAGGGGAACCTCGGCCTGCCCCGTTGGGGATTTCGAATTCAATATTTGTGCCCGGATTAAACGGGTTGGGGTAATTCGGAGAAAGGGAGAAGGACTGCACCACATTCTCCCGGGGTGGATTGGCGGCAATTCCAACAATAGGCGCCGGAATAAAGGCATAGTAGACATCCTGTTCGCCGTTAAAGGTGTTTGCCCATGCCAGGTGAGCCCCGTCATTAAAGGATACCATGTCAAAATAATCGCCCATTTTGTTTTGCTGGGGCCAGCCCAGGTGGGGGTCAAATTCGTTGGTGAGTCTGATGTTTGCCGACCAGGTTATGCCGCCATCTGTTGAATAGGCATAATAAAGTGACGACAGTACCGTGCCCGGATTATCGCGGGTATCCAGCCAGACCACATCGATCCGTCCGTTGGGAGCTACCGACATGGTGCCAAACCACTGCCAGGAGTTAATGGCAAAATCGTTGTTGATTTTCACCGGGGTACTCCAGGTGACGCCGCCGTCTGTGCTTCGGGAAAACATCACGTCCAGGGGATCGGGGGAATCATTGGGGTCAACCGAGCAGAGAAGATAGACATTGCCATCATTTGGCCCACCGGAGACGTCGGTGGCAATCCATGCCTGCCCTAACAATCCACCGGGATTGGGGCTGTTGTTGCCGGAAAACGCCACCAGGTCCCCTCCCAGGGAAACCGTGGAAAAAAAATCCCAGCTCACTGCCTGGGCGGAATCTCGTGCCGTTGTGGATTTTGCCACCACAAAGTCAGAGAATCCGCTACCGGCAGCATATAACTCCCCTGCCGACCCCACGGCAAGCGTTCCCCAGAATGGAGATCCCGGAATTTGCACACAGGTTTCGTAACTATCGCCGCCATTGGCAGAACGGGTGAAATGCCCGGGGTCACATGCCCCGATTCCCTGGCTCCATTGAGAGTAAATATGCCCGGTGCCCATTCCTCCGGTTCGGTCGATTACCATCCAGGCTTTGTCACCGCCAAAGGCAAACACGCCGGCATCCCAGGTAACGCCGCCGTCTGAGGAACGAAATACATTACAATGGAAATCGGAGCCGGAAACCGTCAGGCTGTTATAGTAAAACACCCCGGCGCTGTCAAAATCGAGCACCGGATCAGAACGAAAAATGCCCGGCTCCAAAACCCCCGGAAAGGTCCAGGTCAATCCTCCATCAAATGAATAAGCATAGCCGGCTTGCCGAAAGTTGCTGGTGATGGTATCAAACTGCCGCCAGCCTATTACAATATGAGCCGGGTCTGTCGGGTCAATGGCGATGGATGGTTCATTGGCGGCATCGCCAACGATGTTGTTCCCTGCGGAATCCACATTTACCTGAACGGTGAAAAAATCGGGCTGAATAAGACGGTAAGCGGGTGAGGTAAGATGGGTGGCGCGCGGTGAAGGTAAATAGGGGTCATCCGGGACTTCCAGGGGGATGATGCGCTCCCCTGCCGGGGGTTCCAAATGCTGGGGAATTACCACCCCGGTGAAGACAATCATGATGGCAATCGCCCAACTTATCCACCCGGTAAAATTTCCGGAAAAGCCAGATTGTGTCACAGTTTTCATTTTATCTCCTGTGTTGATGAATGAAACGAATCGGGATAACGTTACGGTTATCCTTCCCAGAGAAAACGGCTAAAAAGGGTTGTTTTTCCGGCGTCATACCGGGGCAATTTTATCCTGATTAATTTAACACCACATGCTCCTGTGTCCAACGGAGCCACCTTTGCTAATGACACCGTCGCTCCCGAGGGGAGCACGTTATGACACATGGTGGTGGGAAAAACCGCAGAGACTCGGCAGTCGCAGCGGTGTTATGATGACCGTCAGTTCGACACCCAAAAATAGAACGCGGATGGATCGGGATTTTCGCAGACTTTCTGAAGATGATGACCCATCCTCCGGGTAAATCAGCGTTCTCTGTTTCATCCGGGTTCTATTTCAAGTGACCTCGAACTGTATCGAATAATTTAGGTTATACAATACCGAAAAATCAGAAAAAAGATTCAAAATTTTCCGACTCTCCTATTTGGCGTATTCTTTCCGAAGAAATACCGTTAATTACCGGCAGAGTCATTCATCATTCCATTACTCCGGAAGGGAACCGATGTTCATGGCGGATTCACTTACCGGCATACTCGAATGCCACTTCCAACAATAAAGAATCCCCAATCACCTGTTCCCTGACCACTTTAGAGGGCAGGTTAAGAGCGGTGGAAATTGCGCCAAACTCCGGTTGATAATTCTGTTCCAGCCAGGTTTGAGTATAAGCCGCCCAGCGGGCAGCACTGCTAAAAGCCGCCTGGCGGGCATAGCCGGTTGGAATAGGTGTGCCCGTTTTCGGATTTCGCAATCTGCCAATACCGACCACCACAATGGCTCGATTCTGTGGAAAATAGGAACGTTCACAGAATACCTTTCGAAGAAGGCTGTCGGTGGGAGAATGGGCAATAGAATCCTGTAACTGCAGCAATCTCTGCCAGTAATTCGGTTCAATTGGGGGAATTGAAAAATGAACAATCGCCGGTTTGGATTCTTCCCAGGATAATTTCCCACCCTGCCCTTCTTCGGAACGGTCTTTGGAACCGCACCCGCTGAAAGTGCTTGCCACAATGAACACAATCGTTGCCACCCCCACAAGTGAATACAACCCCCGGGAAACCCGGAATTGACCGCAGGAGGGACTACATTGGGTAGCTAACCAAAACTTCATAACCTTTACTCCATTGATGGTGTTGTCAAAGGTCTGCTGATTCCCGTAAATGACATAAACACGGTGAAAGTTAACTTATTAACCGAAAACTTGTTTGTCAACGGATAAAATTTTAGCTCGGGCGTCCCTGTTCCCATAGAATCGAAATCATTTTGATTTTGTAACTATCTTGATTCATTCATCACAACGTGATCCCGTTTCCAACGGAGCCACGTTTGCCAATGGCATCTCGTTATGGGTGGAAGGATAAACCGCAAAGACGCGGCGGTCGCAGCGGTGTAATGATGAAATTTACCGAACTATTTTCCCCTGGCACTCAACCATACGGAAGCGTTATGAAAAGGGGTGGTCATATATAGTTTTTCGGTAACCGCGGCGTTCTCTGCGCCTTTTCATGAAGCGACCATTTCGTGGATGGGTTTATGTGCTCATCCGCTCATCCGCCGGCTGGTACTGAAGACCGATCCAAGATCAAAGTCGGAATTTCCTGGAATCTCTCTAAAGTCGCATTGGAATTGTTCACTTCCCATGGGCTTACCGCCAGGGATGAAGATTTGGGAGTCGATTCGGGCTAAGTACCCGGTTGAACTTTGCTCATCCCCCCCTCCAATTAATGTAATTCCCGGGCACAGTCGATTATCTCTTTGTCACAAGAAGTTTTTTCATTGACCATGTGAAGAGGATGACGATAATCTATGCCGGACGCTATTCCAAATGACCGTTTATTAGAAATCATTCATAAATCTCCCCGGGTTCCCAATCCACCGGATTCATTACGGGAACTGATTAGCCTGTCCTTTCAGACGAAACGAAATCCCAGGATTCGCTATTCCCTTCTCTCCGATGCGAAAGAATTGCTGACTTCCATTGTCCGGGTAGGCATCTTTACCCCTCCCACTAAGCCCCGCAATCTGCGGGACGTTACTGAAACATTACGGGTCAAACACCTGAGGAACATTCTCTTTCTGGAATGGCTGCTAAAATTAAAGTCGGTAGGGAAATACGATACTCTGGATTACGTTTTTTTAAAACGAAGCTGGTTTGTGCGGTCAATTGCTGCATTTTTTCTGGCATCCGAGAGCAAAGTATCCCCGGCTGAAGATATTTTTTTACAAGCCATTTTACCGGATTTGGTGAATATAACGTTGGCGAGAGCACTGCCGGAAATATTCAACAAGCTTCAAAGTATTTCCCCAAAAGCAGCCCGAAGAAAAGAAGAAATGCAGCTTCTGGGATGCACGCTAAATGAATTTGCCGTTAATATTTTCGCTCAGTGGGGTTTTCCGGAAAAGTTTTTCCGATTCATCTCCCAACTGGAGACCATTGAAAAACAGGTGCCGGGGGAAAAGAAAGTTGAGCCGGCTACCCGAATTATCTACTTTTCTACCCGGTTGACCGAACATCTTTTACAACATTCCGCTGCCCTACCCTTTTCCCGAATTGAACGCCTTTATAAAGACTTCTTTTCCGGCGAATCGGAAGCTTTAGCCAGATCTATCCGAAAGATACTGGAGAAATCCAGAATGCTCGCCAATCAATTTAATTTTCCGGAATTAGACAATCTCTCCTTCTTTCGGGTAATAAAGGAAAATGGCGAGTTGTTACAGCGGCAATTAGTCCCCTATAAAGAATTGCTGGATGAACTGCTTCAGGCGTACCGCCAAATCGAGTTATTGGAACGGGAAATCGTAAAGATACAATCTCATGAGTCGACCGAGTTGCTGAAAGACAGCATTACCGGCTTATTTAATCATGCCTATTTTCAGGAAAGCCTTTCCAAAGAAATTTCCCAAACCCTGCGTTATGAATACCCCCTTTCGGTGATCATCCTGGATATTGACGATTTTCGGTTATTTAACCAAACCTATGGATATAGTGTTGGCAATTCCGTATTGATGCACGTGGGAGAACTCCTGAAAAAAAATGTGCGGGAAGCCGATATTGTTGCCCGCTTAGGTGGCGATGAGTTTGCCATCATTTTCCCTCATACCGGTCTGGTTCAGGTGCGGTTTGTTGCCGAAAAATTGCGGAAACTCATTGCGCAAACCAGGTTTCCAAACCCCTTCCGGGATATGCAGCATCAGTTGAC
>CAYYGL010000108.1:0-16597 GCA_964471235.1 uncultured Calditrichaceae bacterium | reverse complement strand
TTTTTTCCTTTTGGACTCATGCCTGAACAGAAGTGATTCTTCCGTTTGTCGGTGCCGGGTTGGTTGATGCTTATTAAAATTTCCTGACAATGCTCTCTACCGCCGCCATCACCTTCCCCGGTGTAATCTCTTTCATACAGTTAAAATGACCTTTCGGGCAGGCGGCTCTGCCGATGTGAGAGCAGGGGCGGCAGGCGAGGGTGCTGTTCTCCAGCACGATTGCCCGGGGATTGAGCGGGAAAAAGCCCAGTTCCCGCACCGTGCTGCCAAAAATGGCGATCTGCGGTTTTTGATATGCCGCGACGATGTGCATCAACCCGGAATCGTTGCTGATGAACAACGGCGCTTCCCGGAGTATTGCCGCGGTTTGCAGCAGGGAGAGTTCCCCGGCAACACTCGTGCAAACGTCCTCCGGTAATCCATGGCAAATCTCCCGGCACAACGCCGCTTCTTCCGGTCCTCCGACCAGCACTGCTCCCCAGCCGTAGTTGTGATGTATCCGTTCTATCAGTTTCCGGTAGTATTCCGGCAGCCAGCGTTTGGTAAAATGCCGGGCGCCCGGGGCAACAACCACGCCCATCCCCCGGCGCCGAAACGCCTGCCAGCGCTCCTGACCTTCTTGCTGAATTTCCACCGGCAGGAATATTTCCAACCGGGTGTCGGAGGGATCAATCCCGAGGGGCAGCGCTGCCCGCAGGTACTTTTCCGCCACCGAGAGCGGCGGGTTGGGGTAGCGGTTGATTTTGAAATGCACCAGCAAAAAGCGAATGAGTTGATTTTTGCGTAATTTCAGCACCCGGGGGAACCCCGCTCCCTGGCACACATAGCGGCTGCGCAGGTTGCGGTGCAAATCCAGGATGACATCATACCTGCTTTCCCGTATGTATCCTTTCATACGATGTAACCCCTGCCTGCCCTCCCGGGTATCCAGCTCAATCACCCGGGAAATATGGGGATTATAGCGCACCAGCTCGGCGTATTCCCGGCGGATGAGAAAATCAATTTGAGCCGCCGGGTAGCGCTCCCGCAGTTGCCGCACCACCGGGGCGGTCAACACCACATCACCGATGGAACTCATGCGGATGATGAGAATTTTGTGGATGGTGTCAGGGGGTATGTGCATCTTCCGAAAGGATAAATTTGGTTGTCAGCCCGCTGGATAACAGCGTTTTCAAGCCGACGCCCGGTTCGTTGTATATGATCATCCCTTCCAATTCCGGGTGGGTTTCGATGAAACGCATGCCCGCCTCATGCCCCATGACGAAAACCGCGGTGGAATAGCCGTCCGCCAGGGCAGCGTTTGGAGCAATGATGGTCACACTGACCGCCCCCTGTGCCGGGTACCCGGTACGGGGATTGAGAATGTGGTGGTAGCGTTTTCCGTTTTGCATGATGTAGAACTGGTAATCGCCGGAGGTGGCGATGCCGCAGCTGCTGCCCACCGGAAAATAGCCCCAGAATTTCCCGTCTTTGCGGGGATGGCGCACCAGCACCTGTACCGAGTCGGGACGATGCCACTCGATGGCTAAATTTCCCCCGGCATCGATGATAAAATTTGTTAAGCCCTGCTGCAGCAGCACCCGGCGCGCCTGTTCCACCGCAATCCCTTTATGGATGCCGCCCAGGTCAATTTCCACCCCGGGGGGAAGGGTTAATTGATTGGCGGAATCCAACTGAACCTGGTGCCAGTCCACAAACAGACGGGCATCCTGAATAGCGGCATCCGGGGGCACGGTGGCGCTGTCGGTGCCAAAATGCCAGAGCTTAAACACTTTCCAGAGGGTGATGTCAAATGCCCCCCCACTGGATTGGGATACTGCCACTGCCTGGCGAATCATATCCCCTAACAGAGAAGGCAGCTTCATCCGGCGCTCCCGGGCGGCGTGATGATTCAGTCTGCCCACCACCGAAGATGTATCATACGGATTGGTGAGACGCTCCAGTCCGGCAATGGTGTTCATCGCGGAGTCGATGGCAATGCGACGGAGCGAGGGTGATAATTCCGTATCATAACTGGTGATGCTGACGTAAGTGCCCAGCAGAAACCGGTTCTCGGAAAATGGAGTTTTATTATCCTCACAATGAGTTAGAAACCCCACCATAAAAAGTAACAACAGGGTTTTCAGGTTGGTAATAAAACTTCTAAAAAAGTATGATGTTGCCACATTCACTCCATTTGTATTATTATCTCTTGCCAACAAGCACTTGAACTTCAGCATCATTGATTCTAAACTTATCCTTTTCCAGAGAGACATTTATTTGTGTGAAATATAACATGATTTTTCGAGTGGAAGTTATACGGGTGATAGTCATTTCGTTCGGTGGGATAATGCCTGAATAACCAAAAGATTTGTACCGGGTCAATAAATGCTTAACTAAAGAGTGAAGGTCAAACGTCTGACGCTCAGAGTCTTTGTCTATATAAAGAATTATTATAGAATTCTCTTTCTTATTCTCAAAAACATACTTCTCCTTTTTTGCCTTAAAAAAATATTTACGCGGGGAATTTACTCTTAAAGGAGGAAAACAAATATCATAACCGGTAATTTGCAATGATTTGTAGGGATCGCTAATTAAATTTACATAAGAGGGGGGCTCTAATGTCGTGGGGTCTACGAAGGTGAAACCTAAAAGTTTTACAACACCATAAGGGCTAAAATCTACTTCTTTCTCACCATTAGTAAAATCTTGCTCAGTCTCCTTTAACAATCTATCAAACCACGGTCGGATGGCTTCCAGTCCATGTATATCATTTAAATAACGAATGATGCTACTAATTTCACCACGCTCTGCCAATGGAACAGACAAGGGGCTGGAAGCCGGGTGAATCTGCCCATCCACCAGCAGATGATTCCGCTCCAGGTAGCCCCGCAGCCGGCGCACCTGGCTTTTTTCCGAGAGGGAAAAGGCACTTGCCGGTCCCAGGGCGGCTATCATTGCAATCAGGAACAGGGAGATGGGAATCAGCTTAATATTGCGCTCCCGAATCACCACAAAATAAAGCACGATACCGGTAAGCCAGATTGCCAGCGCCAGCACCACATAGCGATTTACGGTAATGCCATAATCGAAGATGCGCCGCCAGATTGCCAGATGAAGCATGATCACCGGCGGGATCAATGCCGCAAAATACCAGCGGGAGAAGAAATGCAGCCATTTGTTCCCGGGCTGGCTGCGAATGGGATAAATCAGCAGGTAGGCAAAAATCCCCACAATGGAGAATCCCAGCACCAGGTTGGCTGTCCAGCCCTTTGGCAAATTCCATTCGAAGAGAATTTTGATTTGATAAGCATAGAGAATCACCAGGTAAATCAACACAATGGGGATCAAAACATACTGGGAGAAAATCTTTAAGCCTTTCGGGTATGCAGTTTCTTTATCCAGGCGGTTAAAATCATCGGGAATGCCGGAGAGGAAGAAATAGGTATTGAATATCCAGGCAATGAAAAGGAAGAGTTGACCATAACGCTTTCCGGGAATATCTACCCCAAAGAGCTGTTCAATTGAAAGTAATGCCACGGACAAGCCGATGTACAGCACCCCGGAGAACAATACCGCTACCAGAAAGCGGAGAAACAGGGATTTGTTAAAGTGCCAGAATCCATCGAGTTGATTTTTTTGTAAATAAGGGGCAAACGCAACCAGGAGATGTGCCGCCAGCAGGAGGATGAAAAAGCGGTAGAAGTGTTGGTCCGGGGCGCGGGAAATGTTTTCCGGCAGGGTAAAAAAATAAATCGCCAGCAGGATAACGCCCAGCGTTTGCCACAATAAGGCATTTGCGCCTTTCAACACACGGCGCTCCGCGATGAGTCGGAAGGCAAAGAGCAGGGGAATGCCTATGGCAGCGGTGAAGATCAACTTGTTCACAGAATCGGGAGTACGGCTAAAGCCCTGTCCAGTCATATAAATTGAAGCAACACCGCCGATGATTGCCGCTGCCAGCACCAATGGAAAACGGTAGGTAGTGCGTCGGGTCTGATAAACAATGTGTTGGATGCTGGGAAATTTCATGCGCTTCCCTTGTTAATTGGTTGCGGGATTAACAAAACCGGGGTGGCAGTGCCACCTCCAACAGGGCTCCCTGGAGCAGCAGTCACCGGGATGAACTCCTTTGGGGCGTTTCCACCAGTCTTACCCCCTGACAACACACGTTTTCTCGTTCCGGCTTATTTCCGACGGTTTAACACAAATTCCGCCAGTTCCTCCAGGGAGCGCCGGGAAGGGGAATCGGGTATCACTGTTAACGACCGGATGGCAGCATCTTTTATCGCCTCGGCTTTTTGCTTCGCTTTTTCCAGCCCCCGGTGTGCCTCAATATATTTCAATATCACCCCGACATCTTTCTTCACGGCTCCGTTTTTGATCAGCCTGATAATCCGTTTCCGTTCCCTTTCTTCGGAATCCCGAAAGGCATAGAGCAGGGGCAGGGTAATTTTTTTATCCTGCAAATCCGCTAACGCCGGTTTCCCCAGGATGCCGCTGTTGCTCTCATAATCCAGCAGGTCATCCTTGATCTGGAACGCCAACCCCAGGTTTTCGCCAAACTGCCGCAGCGCCACCCGTTCCGTGTTGCTGGCATTCACCGTGAGTGCACCCAATTCACAGCAAGCGGAAATCAAGGAGGCCGTCTTGTCGGCTATCATCCGAAAATAATCTTCCTCGTTGATATCCAGCTTACGCGCTTTCTGGATTTCAAAAATCTCTCCCTTAATCAACCGCTTTGCCACGGTTGCCACGGTGTTCATAATCTCCAGGCTGCCGGTATCGGTGGCGGCTATCAGCGATTTGGCAAGCAGGTAATCCCCCATCAAAATAGCGATTTTATTTTTCCAGATTTTATGGATGGTGCGAAAACCCCGCCGCAGTTCGGCATCATCAATCACATCGTCATGAATTAAAGTGGCAGTATGAAGCAGTTCCACTACCGCTGCCGTGGTGTAGGTGTGATCGTTGGGCTCCCCCACACTGCGGGCGGAAACCAGGAGCAGAGCCGGTCGAAATTGCTTCCCCTTATGCTTTACCAGGTATTTTGCCACCTGATCGACCAGTTTTACATCGGAACTCATGATGCGGTTAAAATGGGTGGCAAAGTGTTTTAAATCATCATCGATTGGTTGAAAAATGTGTTTTAAGGCTTTTTTCATGCAACAGGATATCCATGTTGGTTGGCAATTAGTTAGCGTCTTCCGGGGGAGGATTTTCCTGACTCCGAAAGATTTCCGGCTGGGGCGTTGGAGACGGTCCGGCATCTTCTTCTGCAAGGTCTTCCGCCTCCTTCTTTTCCACTAACTTGACCACATAAATGGAGAGTTCATACAACAGCAATAACGGAACACCGAGCATAATCTGGGTCATTGGATCCGGTGGGGTTAAAATTCCGGCTAACAAAAATATAATGACGACGGCATGGCGGCGGTATTTTTTCATCAGTGCGGAGGTTAACAGCCCTACTTTCCCCAGCCCGAAACTGAGCACCGGCAGTTCAAAGATAATTCCGAAAATTGCCATCAGGCGGATGGTAAAGCCAATGTAAAAATCAATGGCTATATTGGTGCTGATTTCCGTGGGTGCCAGTCCGGTAAAAAATTTCAGGGCAAAAGGAAGGATAATTAAATAGGCAAATGAGACCCCCACCAAAAACAGCAGGGTAGCAGCACCAATCAGGGGAAAAACATGATGCCGCTCCTCGGGCTTTAGTCCGGGACTAATGAACTTCCAGATTTCATACAAGATATAAGGTAGGGAGAGGATGATCCCCCCAAAAAACCCGATTTCCAGGTAAACGGTAAACATGCCCTGCACTTTCAGCACCTGCAAAGTGAGTGGGGGGTCCATATTGACCGCCGGAAGGGTGAGAAAGTTGAGAATATATTTTGCCACAATGAAGCACAGAATCATACCCACAAACAGCGCTATCAGGGATCGCAGGATGGTCCAGCGCAACTCTTCCAGGTGGTCCAAAAAACTCATTTCCTCATCAATTTTTTCTCGCAATGCAATTATCCCCGCTTTTGCCGTTATTTCACATCCGACCTAAAGACGGGCTAATTTAAAGGTAAGGAAAGGAAAAATGAACACTTTGTTTAATTTTGCCGGAAAATTTCGGTTGGAGGAGCATTCCGTGCCATTGGCAGTTCAGTTTTCAAAAAAGAGGCATTTCACCTGAGGAACCCATTGCCGCTGCCAAATGGCTCCCCGGTGAGATTTGGGGTGGGGATGGGTGAGGTAAGTTTCAGATGATTACGGCAATACCCGGAAAAAACATCGGAAAAGCCGGAACCACACAATCGGGCATATCGCTAAATAGTTGACTTCCGGTTAAAAATTCCCCCACCAGCGCAAAAAAAAGGATTGTTTTTTTCATAAATAACGCTAAATTTCAGTAATGTTCTGTTGCCTGTTTCTCATGGCATGAGATATGAAATTTCAATTCAAACGTTAAATTTTCTACCGGCCGATTAAAAAAATTCAGTTGCTTATTGACAGAGAGTTCATACATATCAGGAGATATTGGATTGGTATGAAAAAAATCGGGATACTATTTGGCAGGGAGAATACGTTTCCCCATGCTTTTGTGGAGCGGGTGAATGCCAAAAGAGAAAAGGATATTCAGGCGGAGTTTGTAAAAATTGACAAGGTCATCCAGGGGGAAGCCGGTGATTATGCGGTGATTATTGATCGAATCTCCCAGGATGTTCCTTTTTACCGGGGGTATCTGAAGAACGCTGCTTCTGCGGGGGTGGATGTTATCAACAATCCCTTCTGGTGGAGCGCCGATGACAAATTTTTTAACAACGCCCTGGCGCAGATGGTGGGGGTCGCGGTGCCGAAAACGGTTCTGCTGCCTTCCAAAGAGCGCCCCCCGGAAACCGAAGAGATGTCCTTGCGCAATCTGGCGTTTCCACTGGATTGGGAAGCCATTTTTAATTACGTGGGCTTCCCGGCATTTTTTAAACCCTTTTCCGGCGGGGGATGGAAGCATGTGTACAAGGTTCATAACCCCGATGAGTTCTTTGAGAAATACGACCAGACCGGAACCCTGGTGATGATGCTGCAGGAGGAGATAATGTTTACGGATTATTATCGCTGTTACTGCCTGGACCGGCGGGATGTACGCTTAATGGAATATGATCCTCGCCAGCCTTATCATTTGCAGTATGTTAAAAATCCCAAGCCGGTGGAAGCCAAATTAAAGACGAAAATGGAAAAAGCGGTGCTTAAACTGTGCACCGGGCTGGGATATGATTTTAACACCGTGGAACTGGCAATCCGGGAAGGAATTCCTTATGCGATAGATTTTGGCAACCCGGCACCGGATGCGGATTATTATTCCGTGGGTGAGGAGAATTTCAACTGGGTGGTGGAAGCGGCAGCGAATATGGCAATTCGGCACGCAAAAGTTCACCGGGAAGGGGCTGTCAATTTGACCTGGGGGAAATTTGTCACCTCGGCGGTACGTTATAAACGGATAACCATCCGTTCCGTTCAAACACAACTAAAAAAGTGAGTGTGTCTCATGGGAGAAGCAAAATTGTTTACCGTGGGGATTGAAGAGGAATTTCAAATTGTGGATCCGGAGACCCGGGAATTGCGGTCTCATATCCAGCAAATTATGCAGCAGACCAGGGAACCATTCCTGGCGGATCAACTAAAGCCGGAGTTGCACCAATCGGTAGTGGAAATCGGCACCCACGTGTGTGAGAATATCTCAGAAGCACGGGAGGATTTGTTAAACCTGCGGCGGGAATTAGCCCGGGCGGCAATGGAATCCGGGATGCGCATTGCTGCTGCCGGCACCCACCCCTTTTCCCACTGGAAAGACCAGTTGATCACCCAGCATCCCCGCTATAAAACCATTGTGCAGGATATGCAGATGGTTGCCCGGGCAAATTTAATCTTCGGACTCCATGTTCACGTGGGAATCGATAACCGGGAAATGGGCATCCATATCATGAACGCTGCTCGTTATTTTGTTCCTCATGTCCTGGCACTTTCCACCAACTCCCCGTTCTGGGTGGGCAGGAACACCGGGTTTAAATCCTACCGGGTGAAAGTGTTCGACCGGTTCCCCCGCACCGGTATCCCCGATTATTTTAATTCCTTAGCCGAATACGAAAACTTCCTGAAAATCCTGGTGAAGACCCATTGCATTGACGATGCCAAAAAAATCTGGTGGGATATCCGCCTTCACCCGTATTTCGATACCCTGGAGTTTCGGGTCTGCGATATTCCCATGCGCGCCGAAGAAACCCTGTGCATTGCTGCCATCTTCCAATCCATCGTTGCCAAGCTTTATAAATTGATCAAACAAAACCTGGGTTTCCGGCTCTATCGACGGGCGCTGATTATGGAAAACAAGTGGCGCGCCAGCCGCTACGGTATTGAAGGCAAATTGATCGATTTTGGGAAACAGGAGGAGGTTGATTTTCCCATCCTGCTGGATGAGCTATTGGAATTTGTAGATGATGTGCTGGACGACCTGGATAACCGGGAAGAGGTGAATTACGCCAGGAAAATTCTGGAAATGGGCAGCGGCGCCGACCGCCAGTTAGCGGTTTGGGAGCAATCCAATGACCTGAAACGGGTGGTAGATTATATCATCGAGGAGACCCACCAGGGGTTGGGGCTTGAGTGAGGAAAAGAGGTATAGGGGATGCGTTTTCCAAAGGTGAAAAGATAAGTTGAATCGGTACCGAAACAAATCCGGGAATAGAAATTAAGATGATACCGGAACTCCGAGACGCCTTTAATGCACATTTCGACGAACAAGCCTATCTGGAAATGATCCGGGACATCAATGAGTGCTATCATCACAGCCTGGTATTCCGGGTAGCGGAAACGCCGTTGTTCCTGCCGGAGCACTTCGTCCAAACACTGATTGCCGCTTCCCGGGAGATGTTACAGGTAATTCGGCAGCCGGATTATATGGAAAAAGTTAAAGATGCCGTCCCCCCGCAATTGGTGGTGGCAAACGAAGATGAACACCCCACCTTCCTTCAGATTGATTTCGCCATCTGCCGGGATGCAAATGGCGAATTCATTCCCCAATTGATCGAATTGCAGGGTTTCCCATCGCTCTATGCCTTCCAGCACTACCTGGATGGCAAACTCCGCCAGTATTTTTCTCTCCCCGAGGGGTTTACGCCGTTCTTCAGTGGATTGAACCGGGAATCGTATAAGAAACTACTGGGTGACATTCTATTGGGCAACAGTGACCCGGAAAACGTGGTGTTGCTGGAATTGGAGCCGGATCAGCAGAAAACCCGGATCGATTTCTACATTACCGAAACGTATTACGGGATCCCCCATGTATGCGTAACCGACTTATACCGGAAGGGCGAACGGTTATTTTACCGTCGCCGCGGGGTTGAAATTCCGGTAGAGCGAATTTATTACCGCTTTATCTTCGACGAATTGATGGCAAAGAATGTGCAATTCAGTTTCGACATAACCGCCGAATTGAATGTCACCTGGGTGGGGCATCCCAACTGGTTTTTTAAGGTAAGCAAATACACCCTGCCCCTTATCCATAGCCCCTATTGCCCACCCTGTTACTATCTGAAAGACCTCACCGAATACCCCCCGGACCTGGAACATTACGTGCTTAAGCCACTCTTTTCCTTTGCCGGTCAGGGAGTCGTATTAGATGTGACCCGGGAATTGTTGGACAATCTAAGCAACCGGGGAAATTATATTTTACAGCGTAAGATAGGGTATACCCCGTTTTTGAAAACCCCGGATGAGAATGCCACTGCTGAGGTGCGGATGATGTTTATCTGGGATGAAGAACCGATTTTAGTGAACAACCTGGTGCGCATCAGCAAGGGAAAAATGATGGGCGTGGATTATAACAAAAACAAAACCTGGGTGGGGTCGTCGTTGGCGTATCACCCAGCGGGATAGTGAGTTTAGCATTAGTTCCACAGAAGAGAAATAGAACGCTGGTGGACCCGGATTTTCGCAATTTTTTTTATATGATGCCCCATCCTCCGTGTCAATCAGCGTTATCTGTTTCGTCTGTGTTCTATTTCAAGTGACGTCCAATCTCAAAATGTGATCATCTGCTTGAACTTTTGAATTATTCTGATTACAATTCATTATTGACTTTACCTGACGGAGAAGCGAATCACGATGGCGAACAATGAGAAATCCCTGGAAAGCTGGATCTGGGATGCGGCGTGCAGCATCCGGGGGGCGGCAGACGCTCCCAAATACAAAGATTTTATTTTACCGCTGGTCTTTGCCAAACGGCTCTGCGATGTCTTCGATGACGAAATTAACCGCATTGCTGAGAAGGTGGGTTCCCGCGCCAAAGCCTTTCAACTGGTAAAGCGCGATCCGAAATTAGTGCGCTTTTACCTGCCCTTTGTGCCGGAGAATCCCGATGAGGAAGTCTGGTCGGTGATTCGCAAGCTGACCACCAACGTGGGGCAGGAACTGACCAGCAGGTTGCGGGAAATTGCCCGACACAATCCACTGTTGGAGGGTATTATTGACCGGGTGGATTTTAACGCCACCACCCACGGGGTGCGCGATATTGAAGACGACCGGCTTTCCAACCTGATTGAGAAAATTTCCGAAAAACGCCTGGGATTGCGGGATGTGGAACCGGATATCATCGGGCGCAGCTATGAGTATCTGATCCGTAAATTTGCCGAAGGCTCCGGGCAATCCGCCGGGGAATTCTACACTCCCCAGGAAGTGGGGATGGTAATGGCAAAAATTATGGACCCGGAGCCGGGGATGGAGATTTATGATCCCTGCTGCGGCTCGGCAGGACTGCTGATTAAATGCGAGCTGGCGCTGGAAAACGCCATTACCCCCAGCCCTTCTCCCGGCGGGCGAGGGGAGAAACCGGCGCCGCTAAAGTTGTATGGTCAGGAATACATTGCCAACACCTGGGCGATGGCGAACATGAACATGATTATTCACGACATGGAAGGGAAGATCGAATTGGGCGACACCTTCCACAATCCCAAATTCCGGGAACATGGGAAATTGAAAACCTTTGACCGGGTGGTGACCAATCCCATGTGGAACCAGGACTGGTTTACCGAGAACGATTATGACGCCGACGAGTTCGGGCGTTTTCCCGTCGGAGCGGGTTTCCCCGGCAAGCAGAGCGCCGACTGGGGCTGGGCGCAGCATGTGTTAGCCAGCCTGAAGCCCCCTTCGGCAGGCTCAGGGCAGGGTGGGCGCGCCGCCATTGTGTTAGACACCGGTGCGGCATCACGCGGTTCCGGCAACGCCAATAGGAATAAAGAAAAAGAGGTGCGCAAATGGTTTGTGGAGCAGGATTTTAT
The DNA here is from genome assembly GCA_964471235.1 of uncultured Calditrichaceae bacterium. Lineage (GTDB taxonomy): Bacteria > Calditrichota > Calditrichia > RBG-13-44-9 > J075 > CAYYGL01. The sequence continues at coordinate 5,294 of CAYYGL010000108.1, read as the reverse complement.
TGAAGGGGTGATCTACCTGCCGGAAAACCTGTTCTACAACACCAGCGCCCCGGGCATTATCCTGGTGCTGAACAAATCCAAGCCGCAAGACCGCAAGGGGAAAATGCTGCTGATAAACGCCAGCCGGGTCTTTGAAAAAGGCGATCCCAAAAACTATATTCCCGAAGAAGGCATTGAGCGCATCGCCCGGACTTTTCTGGAATGGAAAGAGGAAGAAAAATTCAGCCGCATTGTCAGCCGGGAGGAGATTGCCCGCACCGACTACAACATCTCTCCCTCCCGGCACATCCATGTAGCGGAGGAGGAAGAATACCGCCCCATAGGGGAGATACTGGAAGAGTTAGAAGTGCTGGAAACGGAAGCCGCCGAAACCGACGCAGCGTTGAAGGCGGTGCTGAAGAAGTTGGGGATTTGAAAGATTGAAGTGCTGCCTGAGGCTCTCGAAGGCAGCACTTGCAGCAACAAATGCCATAGGAGGAAAGAAATATGAAAGGCTATATGTATATCCTTGAATGCAGCGATGGCAGTTACTACACCGGCAGCACCACGGACCTGGAGCGGCGATTGGCGCAACACCAGGCAGGAGAAGGGGCCAATCATACCCGGAAGCGACTGCCGGTAAAATTGGTTTATTTTGAAGAATATGACAGAATTGAGGAGGCCTTTCGCCGGGAAAAACAGGTGCAGGGCTGGAGCCGGAAAAAGAAGGAAGCGCTGATAAACGGAAAACCGGAATTACTGCCAAAATTGGCGGTGGCGTATCGGGATAGAGAGGGTGGCTTCGAGAGCCTCAGCCACCGTGATGCAGAGGATAAGGTTTGAGACAGACCGGGCTTCGAGTGCCTCAGCCCTCAGGTATTGCGAAAGCTGCCGGAGCCTGAGTTTATCGAAGGCGAGGCTCTCGAAGGCAGCGATACGGCAGAAGATGGCGGAATTAAAAAAAGAAACGCCTCTGCGCAGGCAGAGGCGTCGGGCTGGCGATGCTATCGCCAGGGCTGTTAAATTGTAAACAATTTATACAAGTCGTGTTAAAATGTCAATACTTGAGATTAAAATGTTAACGTTCGGGTTACAGAATGGTTCGGGTCATTGTCTATATTGATGGATTTAATTTGTATTTTGGATTAAAATCAAAGGGGTGGAAGAGATACTATTGGTTGAATCTCCAAAAACTGGCGCAGAACCTGCTTGTTGAGGGGCAAGAGTTGATAACAACCAAATACTTCACTTCAAGAATTTCATCCCCTCCCGATAAGCAAAAAAGGCAGGCAACGTTTATCGAGGCATTAGAGACACTTGAGAATTTTCATATTTTTTATGGTAAGTATCAAGACAACCAGGTTAAATGTTTTAATTGCGGTAATACTTTTCTAAAATCTGGTGAAAAGATGACCGATGTCAATATCGCTGTAGAGCTTTTAACCGATGCCTTTCAAGATAAGTTTGACAAAGCCATTCTTGTCTCTGCCGATAGTGATTTGTCCGGACCCATCAAAAAGGTTCAACAATTATTTCCGGAGAAAACCATAATCGTAGCATTTCCGCCGAACAGAAAATCAAAAGAATTGGCAAACTTAACCACCAACTTTATCATTGGACGTAAGAAAATTGCTGACAGTGTATTCCCGGAGGAAGTGATAAAAGAAGACGGTTTTATTTTAAAAAGACCGGAACGTTGGAAATGATTTTGAAGACACCAAGAAGCTTAACGATCCGGCTTCGTCACCACCTTCCTGCGCCCGGTGGTTGAGGAAGAAGTTACACCGAAGACTTCGGAAAAAACTTCGGAGAAAATAATTGAATTAATGGGGTTGAATCCCCAAATCACAATTAAACAATTGGCAGATCAGTTGGGAAAAACTACCCGAAACATTGAAATGCAGATCGCGAAGTTGAGAAAAGAAAATAAAATTCGGCGCCAGGGACCTGCCAAAGGTGGTCATTGGGAAATCATTGACCATAATTGATGAACCCGGAATGTGGAGATGAAATTGAAAACTGTGGAGAAAACCAGGGAATAAACTAGGGAATAGACTGGGGAATAAACCGGGGAGAAACGTTAAAAATAAACAAATGATGGAAACGAGGAATGAAAAAATGAAGGCGAGCCTGATAGTGGTGCCAAATTCTAAAAATACGCTCAAGGCAGTGTTGAGGAAGGTGGGGGTGTGAGGGTGGTGTTGTTATATCCAGCATATTGGAAAAAGTTACGTTTAGCTGAAATTGGGGCCGTGGTTACTGGCACAACTCCTTCAACAAAGAATAAAGAGTACTACGGTGGTGAATATAAATTGATTTCTCCTGCTAACCTTGATAATGGAAAATATGTATCCACTTGGCATAAAAGCTTATCCAAGACGGGATTTGCAAAGTGTAAAGCATTACCCAAAGATTCAATTCTAGTTGGTTGCATTGGAAATGTTGGGAAAATTGGAATGACTCCTGATGAAAAGGCCGCCACAAACCAACAAATTAATGCTCTTGTTTGTAGAAGTAGTTATGACCCACATTTTATTTATTATTGTCTTGTTTTTAATCGACCAAATTTGGAAAAAGCCGCAGTAAAAACAACTGTTCCAATTTTGAATAAGTCGAATTTTGAAGATTTTGAAATATTAGTTCCCCCCCTCCCCGAGCAGCGCAAAATTGCCGCGGTGCTCTCGCTGGTGCAGCGGGCGATTGAGCAGCAGGAGCGGCTGATTGCCCTGACCACCGAACTGAAAAAAGCGCTGATGCACAAACTCTTTACCGAAGGCGTGCGTGGCGAACCGCAGAAGATGACCGAAATCGGACCGGTGCCGGAGAGTTGGGAGGTGGTGGAGTTGGGGGAGGTACTTGAATTAGCACAATACGGGTTATCAAAAAAGGGAGTAGAATTGGGGAACTACCCAATTCTACGAATGACAAATCAAGTAAATGGACGAATCGTTTCTAATGATTTACAGTGGGTAAAAATTGACAAAGAAGAATTTAGGAAGTTTGCTGTTGAGAAAGGAGACATTCTTTTTAATCGGACCAATAGCTTCGAATTAGTTGGTAGAACAGCTATTTTTGATATAGAAGGTGATTATGTTTTTGCCTCTTATTTGATTAGACTTCGTCTTTTTCGTAGTCGACTAAATCCATTTTTCTTAAATTTTTACTTCAATTCAGACGAGACCCAAGTGCGGCTAAAAAGTATTGCCACTCGTGCCGTAAGTCAGAGCAATATCAGCGCAACAAGATTAAAGGGGTTCTTAATTCCTTTACCCGAAATGGATGAACAAGTAGCAATTATAAACATTCTTGATGTATTAGACTCCAAGGTAAACATTCATGAACAGAAACGTTCATCACTCCAATCCCTCTTCCACTCGCTGCTGCATCAGTTGATGACCGGGCAGAGGAGAGTGCATGAGATTCATTTTGAAAATATAAAAGAGAAACTACTTATTGCAGCAGAACCGGAAGTAAAATACAATGAATAACTTTGTAGGTATAAATGGTAAGAATTAATGTAAATATTAACCCAAAAGTATTGCTGTGGGCAAGGCAAGAAGCTGGCTATAATGTTGATGAGATAGCTGCAAAGTTATCAGTTAATTCAGACCGCTATAAAAAGTGGGAAGCTGAAGGTAAAGATATCCCACTTAGTAAGTTGAAAAATATTGCAAGTTATTATAAAAGACAACTTGCAGTTTTCTTTTTGCCTGAAGTTCCAGATAAAATTAAAAAGCCAAAAGATTATAGAAATCTATCTCCGGCTAAAAGTATCCTTTCTAAAGATATATTACTCACTTTGAGAAGAAGCGCTCATTTACAAAAAATAGCAAATGATTTGGAAGGTGAAAAATACTGGAATAAAAAACTGGAATGGCTTAAAGATGTAGACAAGCTCAATAATGAAGCCGAAATCATTAATCATTTAAGAGAATTATTAAAAATTGATATTGACATGCAATTAAAATGGAAATATGAAAGCGAAGCCTATAAAAATTGGAGAAATGCTGTTGAAGAGAAATTGGGACTATTGGTTTTTCAATTTTCTATGCCAATGGAAGAACTGCAAGGTTTCTGTATGACAGACAGATTGCCATATATAATTGTAACTAACAGTAATCACAGTTATACCGGACGCATTTTTACAATATTTCATGAATTGGCACACATTATTCGTCGTCAATCCGGGATGTGTTTAATTGAAAATGTTGAACAAAGACAAAGGGAAGAATGGGCATGTAATAAATTTGCCGGAAGTTTCCTAGCTCCTTCGAATACAATTATTCCAACAGATGATTTAGAGGAAATTGGAACTTATTCTCGAAAATTGAAAATCAGCCGTGAAGTTTATCTCAGAAGATTAAAAGAAGAAGGACTACTCCCGGACATAAAATTCTATGCTTTACTTGATGAGATAAAAAAGACTTATAAGAAGAAAAGAAAATCCAAAGGTTTTGTTTTGCCAGAAGTAAAAAGCAGAGCATCCCGGGGAGAGACATTTTGCAATATCGTTTTTAAAGCATTAGATAACCATCGAATTAATTATACCGATGCGGCTCATGCACTTGGTTTAAGAGTAAATAGGTTAATTAATGAAATCTGATGTACGAGAAATATACTGCATAGACGCAAGTGCTTTTATAACAATGCATAGGTTTTATCCAATTCGATTGATTCCTGATTTGTGGTCTCATTTAGAAGAACTATTTGCTCAAAAGAAAATATTATCGCACCAAATTGTTTTTGATGAAATTGTTCCAAAGAATGGAAAGAAAGATGATCTTGCTCAATGGTTAAATAGATTTAGACAAAACTTTATTCCTATATCACAAAGACAACTTGAGTTAATCCAGGATATTTTAAGCAAATACCCAAAATTGATCGATCCTGAATCAGAAAAAGATCAAGCTGATCCCTGGATGGTAGCCATGCTTATCGAAATGATGGAGAAAGATGGAATGTTTGGAGAGCAATCAAATTACATAATGGTTACCACTGAAAGTGAAAAGAGTTCAATAAAATTACCAGCAGCATGCAAACATTACAATATTAGGCACATGAACTTATTCGAGTTTTTTGAAGCCAACAATTTTGAATTTTCCGTGAAAAGAAAATGACTATGCCCATCCCAACCGAACAAAACCGTGCAAGTCCGCATTCTGCACTATGCGCAGGAGATTGGCTGGGCGTTTGTGCCGCGTAGCAATGACGGGGCGGATACGGGTGGATGAGGTGGATTTGGAAGAATTGGGGCGGGTGCATCCGGATAATATTGCGACAACGAAAAATACGATATGAATATGGGTATTTACGGG
>CAYYGL010000107.1:0-16747 GCA_964471235.1 uncultured Calditrichaceae bacterium | reverse complement strand
CGGTAAAGGCGGTGTGGTCAAAAGATTCTTATCCGTGCAACTGGCGGCTGCCCTTACCGACAAAGGTGCCCGGGTACTGCTGATCGATGCCAACCTGAATACCCCCTCATTGCACGTGCTTACCAATACCACCCCGCTGTATACTGTTCGCCAGGCGCTCCACAGCGGTCTGAAGCCGACAAAAGCATCCTTTACTTCGCTGAATGAGGGGTGGGATTTGTTCCCTAATGAGGAACCGGACAACGCATCACAAGAGGGCATTCAACACAACATCTTTACCTTACTGGATTTTATCCGAAGGATACATCCCCCATATCATCACATCATCCTGGATACTCAGACCGGTTTGAACGGGTGGAATGTGAGTATATTACAGGCAGCAGCGAGTGTTGTAGTGGTGAGTTTTAACGAACCCACCGCCATTATCGACACCTATACTTTTTTGAAAGCCGCCCGCTTATTCACCTCGAAAGCTAAATTCCAGGTATTATTCAATCAATTACTTACCCTAACAGAAGGAGAAGAGGCTCATCGGAAATTGAATATGGCGCTGGAGCATTTCCTGAAGTTCACCGTGCCCCTGACAGGAATGATTCCGTTTGATCTGGAGTTGAAAGAAGCCATCAGCCGCCAGGCGCCATTCTGGGAGGAAGGGTTTGACATCCCGGCGAGACAGGCTGTCGAAAAAATCGCCACAATGTTTCTTCAATCAACCCCTGCCGAGGGATCGGACAGGGAAAGTCAACCCTTAAATATGGAGAGGTGAGGTTATGAACAAGTTACCGTTCAAGTTCACTATGTTAGTGTTTTTAATAGCTCTACTAACCGGATTTTATCTGCGATTACCCCTGGTAGATAATTTCATTCGTGCTTTTGTGATTTATCTGATCTTTTCGGTACTGATTTTGCTAATATTTCTCATATATAATCAAAGTACTTACAGCATGTTGAGGGCGCAAATGGAACAACAGGAAGGTGGTCGTCACAAAGACATGCTGAAGCAATCGTCACCTAAAACAGAATAAGGACAGGGGCAATCATGAAGACACAAGTTGATGCCACATGGCAGGCTTTCTACAAGGAGAAATCTCCCCACTTGCGTGACAAGTTGATGGTCAAGTATTTAGGGTTGGTTCACTATGTGGTCAACAAGCTATTCAAGACCATGCCCAGTAATGTGGATCGGGAAGACCTGGACAATATCGGGGTTATCGGATTAAGCGAAGCCCTCGACCGCTATAACCCCTATTTTGGCATCAAGTTCGAAACGTACGCCATTCCCCGAATTCGAGGCGCCATCATCGACGAACTGCGCAAGCAGGATTGGATCCCCCGGTCCCTACGTTCTAAATCCAATAAAATTAAAAAAGTAGTGGAAGAACTGGAACAACTGAACCGGGGTGAAGTCAGCGATCAGGCCATTGCCGGATACCTGGGGATTACGGAAGCCGAATATCACCAATGGCAATCCCAGTTAAACCGCACCTCGATGATGTCTCTTGACAAACCCAATCCCAATTTTGATGACCACAACCTGTATGAAACCATCGAAGATACAGGGTCTTCCAACCCCCTGGAAAATATCGAAGAAGAGGAGATGAAAGCCTTGTTAGTAAAAGTTATCAAGCAATTGCCGGAAAAATCCCGTCTGGCGATTACCCTGTATTATTATGAGCATTTAACTTTCAAAGAGATTGGAAGGTTCTTGAACGTTTCCGAATCCCGCATTTCGCAGATTCATTCGGAGACTATCGAGCGCTTGAGAAGAATGTTATCCAAGGAATTGACAACCTGAAAAAGTGTATAATTTTTCGTCACTTTTTGGCGGAACTTTAGACATCTCTCATGAAAAATGAACAGGATTCAAATTAACGGAAAAGAATTTCGAAAAAAAATTTATAAAGCGATAACCGATGAGAATAGGGAAGTCCTCAGTTGCGAATATAGAAAATCGGATTCGGAATCTCTCCAAATTATCCACCCTGCCACATATTGCTGCTAAAGTTGTGGAGTTGGTTGAAAATCCCAAGACCTCTGCCTCAACTTTGGGGAAAATCATTTCCATGGATCAGGTACTGGCTGCCCGTATTCTGAAGTTAGCCAACTCCGCCTATTATGGGTTCCCCAGGGAAATTTCCACCATTAACCTGGCGATTGTGGTATTAGGATTCAACACTCTCCGGGACCTGGTGGTCAGCCTCTCGGTCATTGACCAGTTCTCCCGGCAAAGCAGCCAGTTTATCGATCCCCGCTATTTCTGGAAACATGCCCTGGATGTGGGAATGGGTGCCCGGGCTTTTGCCCAGTCGGTGCATTATCCCATTCCCGGGGAAGTTTTTGTGGGTGGTTTGCTGCATGACATTGGTTTATTGGTGCTCTTTCAGGAATTTCCGGATTTACTTCAGGAAATTATGCAACGAACCACCGAACGGGAAGTGCCTTTCGAAGAAGCGATGGAAGAGGTAGCTGGGTTTTCCCGGGCAGAGGTAAGTGCCTGGTTGGTGGAAGGATGGAATCTCCCCCCCAAACTGGTTCAGGCGATTCGTTACCACCTCCATCCGGAAAAAGAACCCGAGACTTCCCAATTAACCTGGCTTATCCACTTAACGGATTTAATCAGTTTATCCATAAACAATTATGAAGAAAATCTGTTTGCTTCCCAGCCGGACCCGGCAGAATTGGAAGAGAAATTAAATCGTTTCTTTAAACAGCACCTTCCGCTGGATTACTACCAGAGCACATTTCTGGAATCTACCGGCAAGGTGAACGATTTTCTACAGATGATGACGCTCCAACCTGTCTAATAAAGTGAGGGAGAAGTTACCTGATGTAAATTTTTATGTAAATTTCCCGGCGTGAACACGCCATCATAAGATGAGGAATAAGGATGTTTTTTAAATTTAGAAACCACTCGGATGTGGGCTCAGCGACTTCTAAAAAATTGACTATCCCGGATACACACCCTGCGTTGGATAACCTGATAGAAGAATACACGATTAAGATCAATCAATTGGAACAGGAGAACGCTTCCCTCAAAGCTCAATTGCAGGAGCATCGAAAATTACAGGGAGATCTCACCGATTCCATTAATGAGATATTAACGATTCAACGGGCATCCAAGATTATTACCGAACACCTGGATTATGATAAAATCGGCACCGCATTGTTGCGGTTGTGCCGGCAGGTCATTCATGCCACTGCCGGTAATATTTTCCTTAAACACCAGGAAGGCTGGTCACCGATTTTTCAAATGGGAAGCAACGATTTCATCCTGGTATTTAACAATATGCTGGAAGAAGGCATTATCGAATGGATATTAACCCAAAATCAGACCATTGTTATCCCACTGCAAGAACTAATTGTTTACGAACAACTGAAGAGCAAAGACGGAAACCTGCTGATTTCCCCTCTCCAGGTGGATAAAAAAAGCCTGGGGATTTTGATGTTGTTATCCCCCCGGGATGAGAAAGATTTTACCCGGAGAGATCTGCAATTGGTAAGTATCCTGGCACTTCAGGCAGCCATAGCAATTCAGTACACCCGCATGTATAAGAACCTGGAAAGAGCCCATCTGGAATTAGAACATTCCCAAGCCAATTTACTGAATGCCGTTAAACTGGCAACTGTTGGAGAAGTGGCTGGCGGAGTTGCCCACGAAATTAACAATCCTCTTCAAATTATTATGGGCAAATTGCAAATGGCACGGATGGGAAAGGATGTTCCGGAGGCATTGGATGTGATAGAAATGCAGTCCATGCGTATTGCCACCATTGTGCGCGGGTTACTAACGCTTGCCCGACAGGAGAATCGGGGTTCCCACGAGCAAATTATCATTCCCCAGGTTATTCAAGAGACGGTTGACTTGATTCGGAGTCAGATGGAAAAACGGGGAATTCAAATCGACGTTTCTCTGGAAAAATCACTACCAATTTTGTGGGGGAATTCGGTTTACTGGCAGCAAATTTTATTAAACTTCATGCTGAATGCGAAAAAACGGATGATGACCGGTGGAAAATTTACCATCACCGCCCGAACCCTACCCGGCAATATCATCGAAATCAAATTACACGACACCGGGATTCCCATACCGCCCGAGGTCACTAAAAACTTAACAAATCCTTTTTCTCATAAAGATTCTTCATTGGAAACGGATGCGTATTTCGGATTGATGATGAGTGCTCAGATGATTGTTGAAGTCGGTGGGGAGCTGGCAATTGACACGGAGTCCCCGGATGGAAACGATATCACCATTTCCATACCGGTAAGAAGCAACGAGGAATTAAAAAATGAAGTGGTTCAAGCGGCAAATGCCCACTAAATATAAATTAACGTCTCCACTAATTCCTATAGCTGGGGTGCTATGGCTGGGGGTGGTTATTCTAACAGGACCGATGTTAAGCCTGGATTATACCTACGACCAGAATGGGAAGGAAACCATACTCGTCTTTCGGAACGAGAGTCCTTTCGATATCACCCATTTGAAATCCTCTGCTTCTTCTTACAAAATTTATATTAAATTATCCGGATTGGGGTACATTCGTAGTAAAGAATTGCTGATCTTCTGGAAAGTTCCCCCCCACTCTGCTGTGCGGGATTTCCGCCTGATTCCTTATAACAGTAATTTACTGTTGGTGATTGATCTCTGGGATTCTGTGCCATACGAACTTATTCGGGATAAAACTCACTTAAAAATCCACTTAAAAGATGATCGGTTCAGAGACCCCGTTGAATATGAATACTGGGTTGGCAGGTACTACCAACGAACCAACCGGATTGAAAAAGCACTCCAACAATACCGCAAAGTGATTGCCCGGAACAAAAAACATCCCTATGCATTTTTCCGTGCCGGGCAGATTCGATTATTGCGCAAAGAATTCCGAAAGGCGGAAATAAATTTCAACAAAGCTCTGCGCTTCGGGTGTGATTCCGTAGCTATTTATAAAGATATGGCGCTTCTGTATCAATCCCTTGGGGATATCCAAAAAGCAGAATTTTACCAGGCGAAATACCAGTATTTGACACCCTCCCGGCATCCGGTAGCAGAACCGGGTCCTGCCTCGGAAGAGGATGCCATGCAGATCGAACTGGTGGACCATCAGGGTCACAATCCCGAGAGTGTTCAGATGCCTGCCATCACCCGAAAAACGAAAACGGATTCTCCTTTCCACCTGATCATGAACGCTCATCATCGGCGATGGTTATTGATCCTGGGAACGATTTTCGGGTTGGTGTTATTTGCCCAGGCAGCTTTTATTACTCTCCGAAGCCGAAGGAAGAACTCCAAACGCCCGACACCGAACAGCCGGCTTACCGAAGGGGCTCCGATTGTACCTTCCGGCGAGCTTTCGCCGGAGCCAACGGAACCGGTTGAGGCACCCACTGGATTATCGGATATCGAAGCCGCCGCAACTGCTGGTGAGGGGAGAATAATCCAGGTAAAGGAAAAAGTGAAACGACTCATTGAACTGTCAAGGGAAACCGAGCCGCCCTCCACAGAGGCAGAAGCCTTGATCGAAACCTTGCTTGCTCATCAATCGGAAGCCTCCCCACCCCCGGAGCCGCCGGAGGAGAGGGAAATCGAACCGGAACCGGCAATACAACATTATCGGGAGTCGGATATCTCTGCTGATACCCTGGGATTTATCGAAAATGAGAAAGCCTATGAATTAGCCAAAAAATTACGAACCGGGATCGGGGAAATTGAATTGGCGTTGAATCAATCTCTTCAGACCGGGAAATCTTTAAGTAATCCCGAGGTGCGGTGGAAAGTATTGCAGTTGTATGATCAAAATCTGACGGTGGAAGAGATTGCCCGGCTGGCGAATATCGGTAAAGGAGAGGTGGAACTGTTGTTACGGATGAACCGGGGGAGTTCCCGGGAATCCAGCAGGCAGCAAACGAATGCAAGCGCCAAAGTCGAACTCGATTAATTAAAAGCACGATCCGAATCAAAAAAATTAGTGACCGGTTAACCTACAGCTTATAACCCTTTATGCAGATAGAGACCTTTCAACAACATCCCGCGGCTCGTGCGGCACGCCCAAAGCCGAGTTTACATGTGGGGGATTTACTTCTGGGCAGGGTCTTACGTCAGGAAGCCACCCACCAATATGTGGTTTCATTGCGGGGCACTTCTTACCGGGTGCAAAGCGGTTTGCCCTTAGAACCGGGTAATTTCGTACTGCTTCAACTCTTAAAAATCCATCCCCTTCCTCAATTTAAGCTGGTGGAATCATTTACCCAGGTAAATGAAACGCTTCTTTCCCAAACCATGGATTCTTTTATCCAGACCGGTGACAGCCAATTGATCAAAACGTATATCCAATTGTCCCTGGGCTTTCAGCTTCCGGTGAATATTACTTATGGAAAAGAATTGGACCGCCGGTACCGCATGTTTGACAGAGGGGTGAATCCCACGGAAGCCCATTTTCTGTTTCCGTTTTTTTTCCAGAACATCAACCTCTCTTCGGCATTGCTTTCCGATCCGTTCTTCTTTTTCCGCTGGTATTGGGGAGATTTTAACCTGCGGGAGACCCTGGAACAGGTTCACCGGGAATTACAGAAGGATGACCGCCCGCAAAGTGAATTCTTCATCATAACATTGCAAAAATTACAGGAATACCTGGAAACCGTTTTTCATCTTCCAACCATCCTCTCTCTTTTATTCGAGCTGCCAACCAATGACAGGCAACACCCGCCCGGAAAGGGAGAGCACCTGATGAAAATGATGGAAAATTTATTGGCGGCATCCTCCACCCTAAAAAAACCGGCAGCAACAAAAGGGTTGAATCGGTTCATCGGGATGATGAAATTTTTGTTTTTCCAGGTTCGACAATATCAACAAAATAAATGGGGTTGCTTCCCGCTTTACTTATATCATTCCGAAGGATTCTTTTTTGCAAAACGGGAGGGAACCGATACCGACCCGGCAACAGTGAGATTTCAGTTCACGGTTGATAACGTCATGAATGGTGAATTACATGTAAGCGGTATCATCAAGGGAAACCACATCCGGGTGGATTTTATTCACCCCAATCAAGATTTCCTGCACCTCGTCGAAAATAAGAAGAATATTCTGGGAGAAAGGGTATCCGAGTTAGGGCTACCGAATCTTGTGGTGAAGACGCTCTTATCCGATCATGAAACGAACTTTTTTGAAACGATTATTCCCCGGAAATCTTTTAATTTAAACCGGTTTCTATAACATGAATCCCGAAAGCATTGCAAAGTCACATGGCAAGGTTTTAATCATTGAAGACAATCCGGAAAGCATTGATCTCCTGGTATATTTTTTAAAACCTGCCGGCTACGAAATCCTGACGGCAACCGATAGTCGGGAAGCCTTAACAATTCTTGCTCGCGAACTGCCGGATATTATTTTGTTGGATGTAATGTTACCGGAAGTAGACGGTTTCCAGATTTGTGAACAGTTAAAGAAGAATGAGCGCACTTTCCACATCCCAATCATCATGATTACGGCATTAAAAGAATTGCGGCATAAAATCAGGGGGCTGGAAGTGGGGGCAGATGATTTTATTACCAAACCGTTTGACAGCGTGGAATTGCTCACCCGGGTAAAATCCCTGCTGCGTCTTAAATTTTATCATGATGAACTGGTGCGGCGCAATCAGGAGCTGGAGCACCGGAAGAAAATCCTGGAACGGGAAGATGAGCTAAAGAAAGAATTAACTCATTTGATTATCCATGATATGAAAAGCCCCCTGTTTGTTATTCAGGGGAATTTACAAATGATGAACATGATGAACGAATCCGGGCAGCCTTCACCGGATCCCAAATATACCCAACGGATAGAACGGAGCAGCCGGGGATTACTACGGATGATTTTAAACCTGCTGGATATCAGTCGACTGGAACAGGAATCTATGGAGCTAACCGCCGCGCCGGTTGATCTATCCAAACTGCTGAAGGAGATGATAGCATACTTTCTTGATCAACCGCAGAATGTGAACAAAACCGTTAAATTGAATTTGCCGGAATCACTACCCCGGGCATTTATCGATAAAGATATGCTGGAACGCATATTGGACAACTTACTAAACTACATTTTCCAGAACACTTCGGACCACGCCTACATCTTAATCGAGATCGAAAAAGCGGTCAGTGATTTCCTGATCGTCAAATTATATCACGAAGGGCGGTATATACCGGAAGCATACCAGGAAAAGATTTTTTTGAAATATGCTCAGACGGAATTGAAGAACGCCGGCATTAAACCGGCGCGGGCACTGGGGTTAATTTTCTGTAAAATGGCAATCGAGGCAAGCGGCGGTATCCTTCAAATTGATCCGGAATTTAAACAAGGGACCGGGTTTATCATGAAAGTGCCCATCTGGAAGACTTCACGTACCAAATCGGAGAGTGCCGATGTCTCAACACACAACTAATACGGCAGTGGCTGCTGGCGTTCCTGTGATTACCGTGACCCTCTCAAATGATAAAATGACCGCTTATGCCCGAATCAGAGATTTTTCACTTCCTTTAAAAGAACTTCTGTCCCATTTAAAGGCAGAGATGTTAGCTGCCGGTATCCGTCGGGGGCTGGTGAAGGAAAATATCGAAAAGTTGGTCCGCGATCGGGATCCGGAACAGAAATTGGTTATTGCCCGGGGGGTGCCGCCCCGGGAAGGGAAAAAAGGTGCGATAGTCCCTCTGACAGAGTTTGCCCGGCGGGCTGAATTTGATATTGATAAACTTTCCATCCCGGACATTGAAAAACTGAAACACCCCAACCTGGTTTTTGCCGGTACTCCGTTGCTCCGAATTGCCCCGGGCAGGAAAAGTCAGGAGGGATATACTGTTACCGGGGAGGTATTGAAACCGGCTACTGACATGCAAAATCCTGAGCCGGAAATCGAGTTGGGAGCAAATGTCGCATATTCGGAAAAAGAGCCGAATGTCATTGTTGCCCGTTGCAACGGGCTTGCGATTTTTAAAGATAAGACGGTTATTGAGGTGAAGCCTTATAAAGTGATAAAAGGCGATGCCGGTTTTAAATACCGGGGGTTAAAACATAAAGGGAATCTTATCATCCTGGGAGATTTAAAAGCCGGCTGCGATTTGGAAGTCAGTGGTGATGTCGAAGTGTATGGTACGATGGAAGACGCCCGGATTGATGCCGGCAGGGATGTTATTATTTACCATGGTTTTGTGGGCAGGGGGAAGGGGAAAATCAAAGCAGGGCGTAACATCATCCTGGGATTTGGATTATACCAGGAACTGGAAGCCGGAGAAACGGTCCTGTTTTTTCGAGAATTAATGGGCTGTAAAGTATACGCGGGAAAGAATATTGTAAGCATTGCCGGAGGAATTATTGGGGGAATTAACGAAGCACTTCATAAAATCAGTATCCAGTTTGCCGGTAGTGAAGAAGCGGTGAAAACGGAATTGATTGTAGGCAGGCCTGCTCGCATAAAGCAGAAGAAACAAGCGGTGGAAAACAAAATAAAATCCTGCCAGGAGGAAATTGAGGAAAACAAAAACCTTATTTATGAACTGGTAAGAAAACAACTGGATGATGAGATTAGCCCGGAGGAAGCCCGGCAGTTAGCGGAATTGCAAGAACGGAAAAAGACCTTACCAAATAAAATCAGGCAATTGGAAGAAGAATTGATGAGAATCAATGAACAGTTTAAGAATATTAAGAATTCTTATATTGAGATAAGAGGAACTGTTAACGAACGGGTGTTAATTATCATTAACGACGCCCGACTGTTGATTGAACATAAAACCCGCCGGAAACTGATGCGGCTCTCCGGGAATGCCATCTCAACTTCCATGTTGTAAGTGTCCTGCCAAACAACATCCCATTCTGAAATCCTTTTCACGAACGCATTTTTTTGAAAGGGGGCATCCATCCTGTCCTATATTATTCACCACCCCCGAAGTGGTCAATTCGCGAAGAGGCGCAAAGAACGCACGGGTTACCGAAAAACAATATATGACCAATCCTTATCATAACGCTTACGTATGGTTGATTGCCAGGGGAAAATAATTCGTAACAACGCTGTGACCGCCGCGTCTCTGCGGTTTATCCCACCACTCACAACGGGATGCTGCTGGCAACCGTGGCTCCGTTGGAGACGGGATCGTGTTGGGATGAATGAATCAAACTATATTTCCGGAGTCCTATCCCTTACCTGCCCTATGGTGCCGCAAGAACTAACCCATCATACCCCTTGCACAAAACATTTTTTCTGCAACCAGCGGAATATTCCTTCGTTTAGCAGTAAGGAACATCATTAAAAATGTTAAGCAAGGAGGAATTGATGATGAAACGATTATACCGTTCGCTGGAAGACCGAAAAATTGCCGGGGTAATCGGCGGGTTGGCAGCATATATAAACATGGATGCCAACTTGCTGCGGCTGATTACGATTTTGGCGTGCTTTCTCACCGGTATTTTGCCGGTGTTGGTGACCTACCTGATCGCCTGGGCGATTATTCCGGAGGAGGGAGAGGGTTAGATATTGAAAGGAACGACTGTGAGAATAAAACACTGTAAATGCCAGACTTATCTTTTATGAGTGAAGCTGTGAATGACAGATTTGACAATTCTCAGCTCACCGGGCTGGAAGAATCTAATGACGTACAAAAGAATGGGAAACAAACCGAACAGAACCAGCTTCCCTGCCAGGGTGACAAATAAATTCGATTCGGGAAAGAAAAAACCTGTCAAAAAAAGAACAGCAGTTACTACAGTCAATTGGCCGGCTCTTCGCCAATCCCAGTTAACAGGATAAATCTTCTGTTGGGGGAAATAGGTGGTTAGTAAAATCAGAAGATAAGAAGCAATGGTAGCAACCGCTGCCCCCATAATTCCCCAAATGGGTATGAACACAATATTCAAGAGCAAATTCATCAGAGCACCCACCATAGTGGAATATGCCACCACTTTTGTTTCTTTCTGGGTGGCAAGGGCATTTACCAAAATGGTACGAATTCCGAATAATACGTATGAGAATGTGATCAAAGGGATGATGACATACCCCTCAACATACTTTGGTGATGTTGCCAGCACAAGAATCTCCTTCGCCAAAATTGAGAGTCCCAATGAAAACCAAAGTCCAAGAAATAAAAAGTATGTTAAGAAGTTTCGATATAAATTTTTGGTATCCTGGTCTTCATACAAACGAAACATCAAGGGAAAAAACGCCTGGCGGAAAGGGGTAATCAAAACCATATTCAAAATCATGCCGAATTTATATGCCATTGAATAGATGCCAACCTCAGCCATCGTGCGGAAAATTTTCAAAATATACCGATCGGCTAACGTGAGCAAGGTAAGAGATATTCCTACAAAAATAAACGGCATCCCATAACTGGTAATCTCTCGCCAGAGATTAAGAGAAAAGCGAAACTTAAACCGATAGCTAAAATAGAGAATTACCACAATCATATTTAAGATGGCAACATACAGCTTCGATTCTACGATACCTCTGACGCCCTGCTCAAGTACTCCTACTTTATAAATATTCAGAGAGATTAACAGTAAGAAATTAATCCCCGTGAAAATTATAAATGTGAATGCTCTTTCTTCGGCTTGCAACAATGTAATGAAAATAGCCTGAAACACCCCAAACATAATGATCAGCAATGTTGCCCGAAAATAAAAAATAGTTTCCGCATTCAAGGAGAACAATTGTTGAACAAAAGGACGGGGAAACAAATACATACTCCCCAACAGGAGAGTATTGACCAAAAAAACAAAAGTGATGATGGTAAAAATCAGCGAATCCAGGCGGTTTTGTTTTTTATACTGTGTATAGAACCGAAGGAGGGATTGACCCAAACCAAAGGCAAAGATTGTTTTCCCCAATTGTTCCATCAACTCCAAAATCGCAACGACTCCATACTCATTGGGAGCTAATTTTCGGGCATATAGAGGGATCAGCACAAAAGCGACCAGTTTAACAAAAATATTGCCGATACTGTAGATCGTAGAAGTGCGGAAGAGTTGTTTGGTTTCCGTGCGCATTCAATAAAAGTGTTAAATGTCAATTCGTTATTATTTTCTTTTTGCGATAGCTAATAACGTTATTAGTAGAGATAATAACGAAATAATCGATTATACAGATAACGTTTTAAGTTCTCTCCCTTTGCCCTTTTCCAATATGAGCCATTCATAGAAAACGTAGGATAATTAAAGTCTTTCAGAACGAAAGAAAAAAGATGATTGACATACCAAACCTCATAAGGTAATATTTCTTTTTTCCATTTATTTAAATGAGATGCCGAAATCCCATGGAATTCTTCTCCACTGGTACTATTGCCTCCCCATGATTTACCCTGATAGGTCGGCGTTAATAAAATGTCTTCAAATGGAAGTTCCAGGAAATCACATATCTTAAGAATTGCTTCCTCGGGAGATGTCACAAGGTCTTCATAACGGATCACCATATAAATATTCTTATTCAACAATTTTTGATTTTTGTAAAGATAGTAAAAGCTATTATTCAGCGAACGAACAATACGGGGCATAAGGGGGGCACCGTACAGAAGGCTTTTAAATTTCCGAAATGAGACTAAGTTGCTATATGGATTTCGTACAATATGGATGAACTTCGCCCTGGGGAAAAGTTGATGCAATTCTTGAGCAAATTCCGCGTGTTCAACAGATTTTTCAACAACACGCAACTGTTCATTCAGATGGCTTCCCTTGTTCGCATAATAAATGGCTGAGAAATATCTCTCGATGCATGCTCTATCCCCTTCCTTAAGATTCAAGGTGGAAATTGCTTGTTGAAATCGCTTTTCATCAAAGATACCATACGCAACAGAATCACTAAACTTGTCGGCGGTCGTGTTTGTTAAATGAATCCAGTCACACATCCGTTTTATTAATTCTTCTGTAGAAATAGGTCCCGGTCTCTCAGAACGATAGGCGTAATCCACCCATCTTTTTGATAATTGAAAGTAATGTGATTCGATAGGAATTGAGTAAATACGTGAATGTCCATCAAGAATACTTCGGACAAGACTTGTGCCGGATTTATGAGCACCAAGAATAAAGATAGGTTTGGAATTCATAATTCTTGGAAAACTATTATTTAAAGGTGAAGAGTTTCGATTATTTCTTTTTCCCGTTGTTCTATAGAGAACAGTTCTTCTACCCTTTTTCGGGCATCAACGCTATAAGGTTCGGAAGTATGTAATGCCTTCTCTATTAAAGTTGCGGCTTTTTTAATATCCGGGGTATCCAAAATAAAACCGGTTTTCCCTATAATCTCGGGTAAAGCGCCAACATTAGTAGCAACCGGAATACATCCATAAGCCATGGCTTCTACCATCGCCAAACCGAAGGATTCAATCTTGGAAAATTGACAATAAACTTTTGCCGTTTTGTAAAATCGTGATAATTTATTGGGTTCCATTACATTCCAAATTTCCACGTTCTCAGGTTTTTCTTTCAAATATTTTTGCCCTTCTTCACCAACACCGATAATAATAAATTGATATCCTGATAAAAGTGAAGCTACCTGACAAAAAAAGTCAAATCCTTTGAGCTTAATTCTCTGAAAACTATTGGCAGTACCTACCGTTAAAATAATATCTTCTTTCTCTGAATAATTTAATTTGGAATTCGGTATGGATATCCCATTAAAGATTGTAATGATTTTTGCAGATGGCACTTTCAAGCTTGCCTGTTCTCTAACATAATTTGACACAGCAAGATTTAAAGTAGCCAATCGCATTGTGGAACGGGCATGAAAAGCTCTAAGAGGATTTTTAAACGAACCATAGTCGTATTCGGGAATATAGGTTACATCATACCCTCCAAGAACCACATAACATTCCTTACCCAGGATTTTTGCCAGGAGTGCCGGTAAAAAGGAATGATAATCTGCAAACCAGCAATAAATTTTATCCGATGACCAGATATGTTGTAAAAGCCAGAACAAAAGTTTGACCTGACTTGAAATATGTCTAAACAATGATTTGCCTTGTACATAATGATGCCTTTTTACCTGATCATATTTTTTCAGAATCTCATAATCATTTCGTACAAAGGAACTAAATGATGGGTAGATGAACAATATCATAAGGTCGTTTCTTTTAGAGAGCGGATAATTCTGACCAAACCTGTTGAATATCTTTAGAATTGGGCATCTAAATGTGATAGGTCTATTGATTCTTCCTTTATGCTGAAACGAAAATATAAATCCGATATTTATCGCTTGTAGAGCATCTGACTCGTAAACTTTTGCCCACTCCTGGCAATTCTTAGAAGTTCCTAAAATACTGAAGGAAAGATAAAAAAGGAATTATTTTCTTACTTGTCGGTTAATTCCTTTTAGGGATGTAAGGGGTGCTTTGATCGAAATGAGATAATATCATCCCAAAATAAAACTCCCTGCCCGAAACGAAGATCACCAGGCAGGGAGCAGACGCAGTTGGATTCAAAAGTATGAACCTATTTCAGTAAAACCATCTTACTTGTTTTCTCATACTTCCCAGCATGGAAGCGGTATAGGTACACCCCGCTGGCAACCGGAACACCATTGTCATCCCTGCCATCCCACACCACTTTATGGTAACCGGCTTCCTTCCGCTGATTCACCAACGTGCGAACCTTCTCCCCCAGGATATTATATATCACCAATTCTATCTCACTTCCCCGGGGAAGCTGATAACGGATGGTTGTTGAGGGGTTGAACGGGTTAGGATAATTGCGACTCACCGCAAATGTTCTCGGCATATTACCCGGCGGAGTTATCGCCACCATGGTATCCTTGGCATCTACCCGGAGCGGGATGTCCACTTCCGGGGTAAACGGATCATTGGTATGAATTCGGAGTGTGGCAAAATAACTGGTATCCGGTACCTCTAATCCATACAATCGCACCGTTAACTGATCCGAATCTCCAGGACCAATCATTCCGCTGGTATTGCCCACCAACTGAACAAAATTTACTGCACTACCGGGAATGGCTAAAAAGGCTAACTGATTCAAGCCGCCCGGAACATTGGCGCCCAATACTCCCAGGAAAGTCGTGTTCCCGGTATTTTTATCGACCAGGCGCAGTTCCGGTTGAAATGTGGCATTATTGAAAGCCGCCATATAAAGCTCATCGGTGGCAGCATCCCAGCCCAACCCTTGACCAAAGTTGGCGTCAAAACCGATCGGTCCGATAGGCGTACCCAAACCGGTCTGTTTATCTATCCGCAAAAAATTGTCGTTCACAATATCATACCCGAATAATTCCCCTTCCCCATCTATCGCGATTCCGATGATACAAGGGGAACCGACTGCACCAACCAGGGTTGCAGAAGGAACTGTGGGGTCAATCAGGTAAAGGTTACTGGTAATAATGTCACAACTGACCGCGTAAATTGAGCCATCAGTGGGGTCAGTAGCCATACCGGTCCAGCTTTGACCACCCCCGACCGGGGGAAGGAATCCCAGGTTGGTGGCGCTGCCGTTGGTGGTGTCTACTGTGTAGAAATTCCCCGGGGAATCCAACAGGTAGAAAAAGGATTGGTCGCCCACCCCAAAGTCACCAGCATTGTCAAAATCAAAAGAAGGGTCCGGGGCAACATAGGGCAGCACTTCCGGTTGACCCAGGTCAAAACTGGTGATAAACCCGTTGGACTGTTCAATTGACCAGGCGTTGCCCGGGGTTGTTACCCGGGGGGCTTGATGGGGATAGAGAGGTTCCGGGGCATCGCTGACAGGCGGGGCGCCGAAAGAGGGCGGATAGCTGCCCCGGGGAAAATCTCCAGCATTGGCAGCGGAGGGAGGCACCGGGCTTTGGGGCTTAACCGGGGAAGGGGGCGCTGACGAAACAGAAGCAGACCAGAGCAAATCGCCGGCGCCGGAAGCAGCAAGATTACTTATCAGCACTGTCACATCCACCGAATCCAGGATAAATACCTCTTCTCGAATAGAATCCGGATTGACCCCCACAAGCGGCGGTGAAAGAAGAATCTGAAAAGCGTTGCTGAGAGTTACAACGCCATCAGCATCGCTTTCCACCACCACATTCCAGAAACCTAAGGGAGTCGTTACCGGAATATCAAAGTCGGCATGTACCACGGTGGCGCTGCTCGCCGAAAATGTGGTAGCATGAAGGACCGAAGCACCCTGTTCCAGACGAACATCCAGCACCCCGTTACCAAGATCAAAGTGGGTGTTCTTGGCAGTGATGGTTACCGAAACCGGGTTCCCCTGGTAACCGCTGTCCGGAAACACCGAGCGCAGCAGGGGCACCAGTGGCTCGGTGATGGTCAGGAATTGATTGACTGCTACATTGGTCAGCACCGTGGTGGTATCCGCACCAGGCCATTCCACCACAATCGAGTCGATGATGCTGGCATCGCCTAATCCGAATTCGGCGTTTAAGCTGTTCTGGGCATTATTCCCTGTTTGACCGGACACTTCCCGTGTCTGCCATAATGCAACTCCTTGGATATTTGCTTTTAAAGAAACTCTGGAACCAATAGCAGAAATATTTGCGAAACTTGAACCCACCAACTTGCAGTTCACCCAATGATTAGAATTACCATTATTCATAAACAGAAAATTATTTGCATTATTCCAATTCGCTACAAAAATGTCTAAATCCCCATCATTGTCATAGTCAACACAGGTTGTCCCTAATGACCATAGATGATCTTGCACAATAATACTCATTGTATTTTTGGTAAAAGTTCCGTCTCCATTGTTGACGTAATAAAAATTTGTCTCCGGCGATCGATTGGTTACATATAAATCCAAATCCCCATCATT
>CAYYGL010000106.1:5279-17018 GCA_964471235.1 uncultured Calditrichaceae bacterium | reverse complement strand
CCTCTGCTAATATTGTTTTTTTGCTAAATAATACTTGTTGCATTTTTAGGGTTATTTTTCAATACTTTGTGCTCTTGGCTCCGCCCGGTCGGGTAATGAATTATCCAGATTAATTTATGCATTTTTTCTACAACATTGTTGCTGTTCTCACAGTGGACATGCCTGTAACAGATAAGTATCAAAATAAAGGAAAAACACATTATTCCCCAATTTTTGCTTTTTTAACACCATGTTAAATGTTATTATATTATCTAAAAGAGTTTAACCGAAAATTCGAACATTTAAAGCGGTTCTCATGAAATATCAAGATAGAATCATTTCAGACCCAAACATTCTGTTAGGGAAGCCGGTTATAAAAGGCACGAGAATTCCTGTTGAATTAGTTCTGAGGAAATTGGCGGAAGGTATGACAATGGAAGAATTCCTGGTAGCTTATCCCCATCTTTCCAAAGAGGATATACTGGCATGTCTGGAATATTCAGTGAATGTGATAGCCGGGGAGGAGATGATTGCTTAATATTGTTATTGAGAGGAAGTATCGCCTTAACATTAATTTACCGTTATCACCGTTCCGGTCTTCCCCATCACCGCTTCCACCGATTTTTCTATAGAGGTAATCATCACCCGCTCCCCGCCGCTTTCCAGGAAGTCAATCGCTGCTTCAATTTTCGGTCCCATGCTCCCCTCCGGAAAATGGCCCTCGGCAAGGTATTGCCTGGCTTCCGAAACGGTCATGGTGTCCAGTTGGCGTTCAGTTGGCTTGGCAAAATTCAAGGCTACTTTTTCTACACCGGTGAAGATCATCAATTCCCGGGCGCCCACATCCCTTGCCAGCACCGCCGATGCCCGGTCTTTATCAATCACCGCATCAATGCCTTCCAGCCAGCCGTTGTCTTCCATATATACCGGAATGCCGCCGCCCCCGGCGCAAATCAACACCACATCGCTATCCACCAATCGGCGAATGATATTTTTTTCCACGATTTCCAGCGGCTGCGGAGAGGGTACCACCCGCCGCCAGCCTCTGCCCGGGTCTTTTTTCATTATCCAGCCCCGGCTGCGGCGCAGTTCCTCCACTTTGGCAGCATCATGGTAAAACGGACCCACAAATTTAGTGGGATTCTTCAACGACGGGTCATGCTTATCCACCAGCACCTGGGTGACCAGGCAGGCGGTCTCTTTGCGGATACCGTGATCGTGAAGCAGGTTTTGCAGGCACTGCTCGATCATATATCCCATCCCGCCCTGGGTGTCCGCGACAATAATGCCCAGCGGCAACGTGGGTACTATGTGACTGGCTTCTTCCACCCGGATCAAATAGTTGCCTACCTGGGGACCGTTCCCATGGGTGATTAACACCCGTTTCCCCTGGCGAATGAGTTCCAGTACGCCCTCCAGACTGTTCCGGGTGTTAGCAAACTGTTCGTGTATACCGCCTTCTTCATCCGGCTGGGTGATGGCATTGCCGCCCAACGCCACCACCACAATTTTCTTCTCTTCCATAAGCCTCCCGGGAGATTAGGGGTAATTGGGTATAGGGTATATGGAAATTAGTTGTGATGAGTAATGAATGTCGGGTTCCAACTCCTATGGGGAAACGAGACACCCACTTCGCAATTCGGCAATCGGATATCGCCAATCGTAAATCCCTCAAAGAAACACGATATTCGATCGTCGATTTTCGATATACGAAGTACGAAGTTTTATGGGAAACCAACTGCTACTTATTCCGCCCCTCTAACCTTACACCCATTTACCTTCCTGTGATTCTTCCCATCTACGTAAGAAACGGTTTCAGCACATCTTCCAGCGATGGTTTGCCGATTTCCTGTAATTCATAAGTAACCCGCACCGCCGGTTTATTCAATTTCACCAACTTCCGCAGGTCAATCGGGGTTCCGATGATCACCACATCGCAGTCGGTTTTGTTGATGGTTGCTTCCAGGTCGCGGATTTGCTGCTCGCCATACCCCATTGCCGGCAGCAGGGTACCGATATCCGGGTATTTTTCAAACGTCTCGGTGATGGTGCCGACGGTAAAGGGACGCGGGTCCACAATCTCTGCGGCACCGAATTTTTCCGCTGCCACCACTGCCGCACCGTAAGTCATCTCGCCGTGGGTCAGGGTGGGACCATCCTCCACCGCCAGAATCCGTTTCCCTTTGATCAAATGGTAATCTTCCACAAAGATGGGGGAGGCGGCTTCCACCACCGTGGCATCGGGATTGACCATGAAGATGGATTCCCGCACTTCGTTAATGTTTTCCGGCTCCGCGGTGTCAATTTTGTTGATCACCACCGCATCCGCCATCCGCAGGTTGGCTTCCCCGGGGTAATAGAACAATTCGTCACCGGGGCGGTGGGGGTCGGTCACGGTAATGTGCAAATCCGGCTGGTAAAACGGCAAATCATTGTTGCCGCCATCCCATACGATGATATCCGCTTCCTTCTCCGCTTCCCGTAAAATGGCTTCGTAATCCACCCCGGCATAAATCACATTGCCGCGCACAATATGGGGTTCGTATTCTTCGCGCTCTTCAATGGTGCATTTGTATTTATCCAGGTCTTCCAGGGTGGCAAAACGCTGCACCCGTTGGGCGGCTAAGTCGCCATAAGGCATGGGGTGACGAATGGCAACCACTTTTTTTCCGGCAGCGTGGAGGAGGTCGATCACCCGGCGGGTAGTCTGGCTTTTTCCGCAGCCGGTACGCACCGCACAAATGGCAATTACCGGTTTGTTCGATTTTAACATGGTGCGTTTGGGACCCATCACCTTAAAATCCGCCCCGGCAGCATTGACAATTGCCGAATGGGACATCACGTAATCATAAGGAACATCCGAGTAGGCAAATACTACCTCTTCCACTTCAAACTTCTCAATTAACTCCGGCAGTTGACTCTCCGGGTAGATGTTGATCCCGTTGGGATAAAGTTCCCCGGCTAATTCGGCAGGGTATTTTCGCCCTTCAATGTTGGGTATCTGGGTGGCAGTAAATGCGACCACTTCGTAATCCCCATTGTTGCGGAAGAATGTATTGAAATTATGAAAATCGCGCCCGGCAGCACCCATGATGATAACTTTTGTTCGTGCCATGATACTTTCTCCTGTGTTTGATATGTTGCATTAACTGACGTTTTGCCATTGATGACTTGTAAAACGGGTGGATGAGTGGTAATTTCAAAAGCGGGTCGTTTGAGCCGGTTCCATAAAAATGATCCGTTCACCGGAAAAGGGATGGGATATAATTTACACAGCGAAAAGATCGGGATTGGCGAAGTTGTCGATTCGCCCGGTCTCCCCCGCAATTCGTTATGTCACCACTCACCAATAATTTGCCCATCTACTCTTCTTCGTAGCATCCGGCATCGAATTGAGTGAAAACTTTGCTGGATCACACAAGGGTTGGTCAACTAAAGCCGTACCAGTGTCGGCAGGCGATCATATAAAAGAGGTCTGTCATTACTTGCAATTCCATGAGCCTATTAAAATGTTTTCCGGGCGAAAAATCAATGAAAATCTAAAAAATTTAAGGTGAGGGGGAGGTAAATCGGTGGGCTCCCGCAATATGACGAATCCGATTTGGCAGGGGTGTTCCTTCGCATTATATTACGAATAATTTTTTATTCTACTAATATTGTCGAGGTAACCCATGAACAGAATGTTTACACTCCTGATGATAACGATGTTATGGATGAGCGCTCACACCCAACCGCCGATCGCACTTCAGCAGGCGTTTCCCCAACTCTCCTTTATCCGCCCGGTGGACCTGCAACATGCCGGTGACGGCAGCAACCGCCTGTTTGTAGTGGAACAGCGTGGGATGATCTGGGGGTTTGAAAATGACCCGGCGGTTACTTCCAAAACGGTGTTTCTGGATATCCGCGACCGGGTCAATGACGCCGGCAATGAGGAGGGCTTGCTGGGGTTGGCATTCCATCCCGACTTTGCAACCAACGGCTATTTTTATGTGGATTACACTGCGTCCAATCCCCGCCGTACCGTGGTCTCCCGCTTTAAAGTCTCTGACCAGGATTCCAATGTGGCGATTCCCGATAGCGAGTTTATCATTCTCGAGGTGAATCAACCGTTTTCCAACCATAATGGTGGTCAGATAGTTTTTGGTCCCGACAGCATGCTCTACATCGCCCTGGGGGATGGAGGGTCCGGTGGAGACCCGTTTGGTAACGGGCAGAATTTAGCGACGTTACTCGGTTCCATCCTGCGGATCGATGTGAATCACACGCAACCGGGACTCCACTATGCCATCCCGCCGGATAATCCCTTTGCCGGCAACACCGAGGGGTACCGGGAGGAAATTTATGCCTACGGCTTGCGCAATCCCTGGCGGTTCAGCTTTGATCCGATTACCGGACAGATGTGGTGCGGCGATGTGGGGCAAAACGCCTGGGAGGAAATCGACCTCATTACCGCAGGCGGAAATTTTGGCTGGAATATTATGGAGGGCAACCATTGTTATGAGCCTCCCTCGGGATGTGATGTCACCGGGTTGGTTCTCCCCATCTGGGAATATTTTCATAACAGCGGCAATATCTCCGTTACCGGTGGGTTTGTCTACCGGGGACCCGGTGTGCCGTCTTTACAGGGGAAATATGTTTATGCGGATTTCGGCTCCGGGCGTATCTGGGCGTTGGATTATAGCGATATGAATAATCCGGTCAATTCTCTGGTGGTTGATGCCCCGTTTAATATCTCCTCATTCGGGGTGGATGATGCCAATGAGTTGTATATGTGCGCTTTCGATGGTCACATTTACCGCTTCACCCCCACTTCTAACGGGGGACTGGATGATCCCGATTCCCCATTCAATGATTTTGAGTTGGGGCAGAATTATCCCAATCCGTTTAATCCATCCACCACCATTCCATTCCGAACGCGAAAACCTGCGTTCGTCCGGTTACAGATTTTTAATGTGCATGGGGAGTGGATAGAGACCCTGCTGGATGATTCTGTCTCCCCGGGAAGACATTCGGTGATCTGGAATGGGATGAATGCCCGGGGAAATGAAGTGTCAAGCGGCGTCTATTTTTACCGGTTAAAAGTGCAAGATCAATTTATCGCCACGCGCCGGATGGTGCTGCTGAGATAGCGTGTTCAAATTAAAACCATTGTTGCAGCTTGATATTTATCTGAACAATATTTATTTTTTTGCTCAGGGAGAGACCCTATGGCGGAACAGGGTTCCATTATTCCCAAACATGGTGGGTATCGGAAGCTGCGTAGTTTTCAGTGTGCCCAACTGGTATATGACGCAACGGTTATTTTTTGCAACCGCTTTATCGACCGGCGTTCCCGCACTCACGATCAAATGGTGCAGGCAACCCGCAGCGGGGTGCAAAATATTGCGGAGTGGAGCATGGCGTCGGCTCCATCCAAAAAGATGGAATAAAACATACCGGGGTTGCCCGCGCCAGTTAGGAAGAACTGCTTTTAGACTATGAGGATTTTTTACGGCATCAGGGCTTGCGGCAATGGGATAAAGATTCCCCCGAGGCGTTGGAAGTGCGGAATAAATATAAAAAATTAATTTCAGACAAGTCCTACAGGAAAACTATGGACCCTTACGGTATTTCTTCTGCTACATCTGAGGTAGCAGCAAATACTGTAATTTGCCTGATCCACCAGGCTACTTATTTACTCAGGCGGCAGTTCATGTCACTGGAACAACGTTTTCTGGAAGACGGCGGCTTTACGGAGCGGATGTATCGGGCGCGGAAAAACCGCCGTGGAGGTGGGTGATGAGATTTACTGACTCGGGACAGAAACTGATTACTTTGGAGTGACTTGGATGCTCGAGGAAAGGTGGTTTCCAACGGCATCCATAGATACCGATTAAAATGCGTGATCAAATTATAAATATTTCGGAGGGGTCAACCGAAGAGATTGAAAGTTGTTACCTATTTCCTTGGGTATCAAAAATTCCCCCATATCTATACGATGCTATCGTATAATATTATTGTTTTTTATACGATTGTAACTTTATGATCGTCATTATCATGGATATTTCGAACAATCGTACTAAGAAAATTCCTGGTGATACGGAGATCATCAAACATTCCTCATCGGTCCACCATGCCGGTGGGTACTTTATAGCAATTTAAGGGGGCTGGATGTAGGAAATCCCGAAGAACCTATAGCCTATTTACCTAAAGCTTAATAAACTTTTGCCTAACCACCTATTCTCATATAAAGACATGTCTCCTCAAACCCTCATCGGCATCGATTTCAGCGGTGCGCAGGATGCCGGCAATCATATCTGGTTAACCATTCTGAAGAACACCGAATCTGGCGGCGTGGTGCAAGCCTGTTTGCCTGCCCGGGAGTTGCCGGATTCGTCGAGTAGCCGGGAGCACTGCCTGCCGGCACTGCGTCAGTTTATCGCCTCCCAAAGCGATGATACGCTAATCGGGATGGATTTTCCCTTCAGTCTGCCGGAGGTCATGATCCCGGAGCAGAATTGGGAAGCATTTGCCCTTCGCTTTGGTAGCCGTTTTCCCACACCCGATTCGTTTCGAGAGTACTGCCGCCGCTTTTCTCCTCATGCCGAATTGAAACGCCAGACGGACAAAAACGCCCGGGTGCCCTTCTCCCCCTACAACCTGCGGGGGTATCGACAAACTTATTACGGTATTCGCTACTTGTTGGCGCCGCTGGTGAAAGCGCAGCAAGCCGGGGTAATCCCCATGTTTACCGCTTCAGCGGATCATCCCCGGATTCTGGAAACCTGCCCGGCATCTTATCTGAAACGGTTGGGTCTCTATGCCCCTTATAAAGGCAGGAAGCAGCCGGAAAGGCAGCAACGGGAAATGTTGTTGAAGGAGGTGGTTTCCCGGAACAGAATGCAATTTACGGATGAATCGATTCCGGAAGTGCTGGTAACCAATTCCGGGGGCGATGCCCTGGATAGTCTCTTAGCGGCTTGTGTTTTAGTG
Organism: uncultured Calditrichaceae bacterium; assembly: GCA_964471235.1. Classification (GTDB taxonomy): domain Bacteria; phylum Calditrichota; class Calditrichia; order RBG-13-44-9; family J075; genus CAYYGL01. The sequence continues at coordinate 10,067 of CAYYGL010000106.1, read as the reverse complement.
GAATTATCCCGAAATTGGGCGGTGGTGGAGGACAGTATTCAGGTGCATAATCCGGTTGAAGGCTGGGTGTATTGTTAAGAGAACCGTGAAGTGAGCAGTCCGGAGCGACAAAACTTGTTTTGTCTAAGTGCACCGGGTCATAAAGGGATAAGTCCGGAGCGACAAAACTTGTTTTGTCTATGCACCGGGTCATAAAGGGATAAGTCCGGAGCAACAAAACTTGTTTTGTCTATGCACCGAGTCATAAAGTGAGCAGTCCGGAGCAACAAAACTTGTTTTGTCTATGCACCAGGTCAAACAATCATAAAATCCGGAATCCATACCAAAAACCAACAAGAGGCAGCCAATGAAGACGATGAAGGCAATTGTGCTTCAGGAAAAAAAGAATTTTGATTCCCTGCAAATTCGGGAAGTTCCGTATCCCAAACCGGGGTCGGGAGAGGCGACTGTCGCCATAAAAGCGGCGGCACTCAACCACCGGGATGTGTGGATCATCCAGGGGTTGTATGCCGGTATCAAAACGCCCATCATCCTGGGTTCCGACGGTGCGGGAGTGGTGGAAGAGGTAGGGGAAGGTGTGGATGCTTCCTGGAAGGGGAAGCCGGTAATTATGAATCCCAGTCTGGATTGGGGGGATAACCCACGGGTACAGGGGAGGAACTATCGCATATTGGGATTACCGGACGACGGCACCCAGGCAGAATATGTGAAAGTACCGGCAGGCAATCTAATGGAAAAACCGGAGTATCTTTCTTTTGAGGAGGCTGCGGCAATTCCGCTGGCGGGATTAACCGGTTACCGGGCGTTGTTCACGCAGGGGAAAGTAAAAGCCGGTGAGACGGTGCTGTTAACCGGCATCGGTGGTGGTGTGGCGGCGTTGATGATGCAGATGGCATTAGCCGCCGGCGCGCGGTTGCTGGTTACCTCCGGCAGTGATGAAAAAATCGAACGGGCGGTGAAGGCCGGTGCTGCCGGGGGAGTAAATTATCATTCGTCAGGATGGGGAAAAGAAATTGCCCGGATGGCTGGCGCCCACGGGGTGGATCTGGTAGTGGACAGCGCCGGCGGGGATGGCTTTGATGAACTGGTCAACCTGGTGAACCCCGGGGGACGGATCGTCTTTTTTGGCGCCACCCGCGGCAATCCCTCCACCCTGACCCTGCGACGAATCTTCTGGAAACAACTCACCATCCAGGGTACCACCATGGGCAGCCCGCAGGATTTCTACGAGATGATACGCCTGTTTGAACGCCATCAGATCAAACCCATCATTGACGGACCCTATTCGTTTGATGATTACCACAATGCTTATGAACGGATGATGAAGGGGGAACAGTTTGGAAAGATTGTGATAACGATGAGATAATGGATGGACAATCCCCTATGGGAATGCCATTCCGGGACAGGCATCCGGAATCGTATCATTCTCTGAAATATTACGATAGGCGATAAAAAAAACGGTGGTTATGGCAAAACGAAGATGAATGTGTTTAATCCGACATCGGTGGGACGGTTTTGTTAGCCTTCTTCAGGGGAATAAACTGAATCAAGAATCGCTTCGGGATGCTTTTGTGCCACCCGGAGTAATACACGTGCCGGTCCTTGCGGTTTTCGTCTGCCCTGCTCCCAATTCCGTAACGTGCCAATACTAATACCCAACATCGCAGCAAATTTTGCCTGGGATAACCCGAATTGTTCCCGAATCGACTTTACATCCAACTCATCATAAATAAATATCCGGGAAGGTTCCTTCTTTCCATCAATAATTGCTCTGGCTTCTTTTACACTTTCCAGCAATTCTTCGAAAAGTTCCTGTTTCATATTATTTTCCCTCAATAATTTTCTTCAATTGTTTAATTTGAGGAGGTGTCAGGTCTTCCTGCTCACTTTTTGGATACATATAAAGCATAAAAATTTTGTGCTCCGCTTTAATCCAATAGTAAATGATTCTTAATCCGCCGCGCTTACCACGCCCTTTTGCTGCCCATCTCAGTTTGTAAAAACCACCGCTTCCCGGAATCAAAGCACCTTTTTGATGATTTTCGACTAATTGAAGTTGCAGTGCTCGATAAGCCTCATCTTCCATCAGTTCTTTCAATCTACGGGTAAAGATCGAAGTCTCAATGAAAATCATCATCAACCTATGCCATTGGCGCACGAAAAATATACGTCAATGACGCCCCTGTGTCAATGATTGAAAATCGGAATTTTCCTTGAAATCCAATAGGATAGTAGTTAACATTTACGGAGTTCAACTGGCTTCTGTGCTGAATAAATCAGGATGAACATATCACATCGGTATATTCTCAACAAAAATTTGAGAGGGAAAGATGAGTACTCACAGGATACTATTTTCGTCAATTTTTCTGGCGTTTGCCGGATTTGCCATATACATCCTTATATCAAATGAGATCGGGTCGTTCGAGAAAGTTCGATCCAGTGGAGAGATAAACCAGGCGATACAGGTTCTGGTGGACCATTCAAAAGGATTTGAGAGAGACCGGAATAACAACATCATTTCCTTTTATGTGAAGGATACTAAAAACGAAGTGGCGAAAGTGAACCTTAAAGAACCGGCACCGGCGGCTGTTGCCACTGCCGAGGTCGTGGAAATTTTCGGGCACATGCATGGGAATACCTTTGTCGCCCAGCGGGTGAGTGTGGTTAAATGAACATTGGGGGATGTTCTACTCACTCCACAATCTTGTAAATTCTTATTTTGGATTTTGCTCTCTCGACTGCTGTAACGCTTTTAAAATTTGTACCACTTGAATTTTTAACCCGGGAAGGTCTCTGGTAATGATTCCCCAAACTACATTCTCATCAACACCGAAATATTCATGAATCAAAAATTTTTCGCAACCCCACAATTTCTCTTCACTCAATATCCGAATATTTTTCTTTTAATTCTTTGGATATATGGTTAGCAGCTTCTCCAATGATTTCCAATTGCTTTATGGTAGCAAATTTCATCATGGAACTATTGCTAAACGCTTCAAAAGTTGAATCTTTCGTATAGGATTCAATTTCCGAAATGGCATCCTGAATATGCATTAATCTTGCTATATCAGCGGTGTTATTTCTCATAGACTAATATTTTTTCTTTATCAATATACGGTTTGATATATTTGGAAACCGCTTTTTCGGTGAGTAGATCGACTTTTCGATTGAGGATTTCCTGCAAGTCCAGTTGCATTTTTATGAATTCCAAACCGATTGGGTGAGAATAATCCAATTCAACCAACAAATCAATATCGCTATTCCTGTCGGCTTCGTTTCTTGAATAAGAACCGAAAATATATGCCTTTAATACCGGCTTATCCGCAAAATAATTTCTAATTTTGGTTATGATTGTTTTATTGATTTTCATTGATTTAATCCGTTTTTCTTTCAAATCGTTTATAAGATACACACAAATGATGTTAAAATCACTCAAAAATACATCGCATTTATTTCATTCATGCTTTCAATAACGATTGGGGGAATAGATTTAGATGTGATTTATCCGCGTTACTCGAGTGCTTCACATGGTAATGTTTAACGTTTGCGGGTGAGTATTGTGAAGTGATCGGTTATCCGGAGCTCCAAATTAAAGAAAAAGGTCCCGCCGAAGCTAACCATAATTCACCACCACCACCTCTTTCACCCTTCCCCGCCGGTTGGCATTGGCGTTGATCGCCCGGTTTGCCTGCACGACTTCGATGCGAAAACCCCGGTATAATTCCAGAATGAAGGGAGTATAAGAGTTGCTGAGCATGCAATAACAGCCGTTGTCCGTTAACTCTCGGAAAACGTGTGCCAGTTCCCGTTGATCCGCATCGTCAAAACTGCCCCGGGTGTAGCTGGTAAAATTGGCGCTTTTGCTGATGGGAGCATAAGGCGGGTCAACATAAAAAAAGTCTCCGGGACGGGAAATTCCCGGCAGACGGCGGAAATCCAGCACCTCAAGGTGGATGTTGTAAAGCGCCCGGCTGGCAGCCCGCAACAGCTCCGCATTCAAAATAGCGGGATTTTTGTAACGCCCCATGGGCACATTAAACTGACCCTTGCTGTTTACCCGGTATAATCCGTTAAAGCAGGTTTTGTTGAGATAAATAGTGCGGGCAGCCCGTTCCGGTGCGGAAAGCCGGTTGGTTGGCTGACGGTCCAGATTACGGATGGAATAGTAATATTCCCGGGAGTGATTTTGCCGATGCGCTGTCAACAACTCTATCAATTCATCCACCTGATCCCTTACCACCCGATAGGTGTTGATCAACTCCTCATTGGAATCGAACAAATACACCTCTTCCGGTAGTCGTGCGCGATTCCACAGATGGAAGAACACCGCGCCCCCGCCCACAAACGGTTCGATGTAACGGGTAAATTTTTGGGGAAACAGCGGCTCAAGCTGCGACAATAACTGCTGCTTACCTCCCGCCCATTTTAGAAAGGGCCTTGCCGTTGCCCGTTCCTTATCGGTTCTATTTCTCACAGGTTTTTTCAACATTGCCATTGACAAAACAAGTTTTGTGGTTCCAAAACAAACACTTCCTTCATGTGCCATTGACAAAACAAGTTTTGTCGTTCCAAAACAAACACTCCCTTCATGTGCCATTGACAAAACAAGTTTTGTCGTTCCAAAACAAACACTTCCTTCATGTGCCATTGACAAAACAAGTTTTGTGGTTCCAAAACAAACACTCCTTTCATGTGCCATTGACAAAACAAGTTTTGTCGCTCCAAAACAAACACTCCTTTCATGTGCCATTGACAAAACAAGTTTTGTCGCTCCAAAACAAACACTCC
>CAYYGL010000106.1:0-5179 GCA_964471235.1 uncultured Calditrichaceae bacterium | reverse complement strand
ACAAAACAAGTTTTGTCGCTCCAAAACAAACACTCCTTTCATGTGCCATTGACAAAACAAGTTTTGTCGCTCCAAAACAAATACTCCCTTCACGTGCCATTGACAAAACAAGTTTTGTGGTTCCAAAACAAACACTCCCTTCACGGGTTACGTTTCACTGGTCAACACTCCATACATCTCCGGGCGGCGATCGCCAATCAGGTCATTCAGCGGGGTAATCCGTTTATTCCGAGCCTGGTTCACATCAATCACCGTAATAAACAATTCGCTGCGTTGGGAAGGGGCGCGGTGGAGCAGTTCTCCTTTGGGCGCAACGACCTGGCTTTTGCCAGTAAAGCGCAATTCTCCCCGGGGGCGAATGTCCTTGCCGAATCGATTGCAGGTAACGGCAAAGATATTGTTTTCCAGGCAGCGGGAGAGCATGGTCTGCTGGCAGTAGCTGAGCACCAGGTTGGAAGGATGGCAGATCACATCCGCCCCCAATACAGTTAAGGCACGGGTAACTTCCGGAAAAATCCAGTCGAAGCAAATCATCATCCCGATGCGGGCGCCGCGCACCTCCTGCACCTGCAAGGGGATGTCTCCCGGATCGAACCAGTGCTTCTCCTCGTTGAACAAGTGCAGTTTGCGGTAGATGTGCACAATACCTTCCGGACCTAACAGCAGGGCGCTGTTGAAATATCTGTCGCGGTGCTTTTCCGCAAACCCGGTTACGATGTACATATCCTGCTCCCGGCACAGGGTGATCAGGCTGTCCACCGTGGGAGAACGATGCGGGTCTTCCGCCAGTTGTTTTACCTCCTCCCGGTCGCGGAAATAGTAGCCGCTAAAGGGCAGTTCCGGCAGGACGATGAGGTCTGCCCGAACTTCCCGCAAAGCAGATACCACCTGTTGCACATTCCGCTGAACTTTCCCGAATATGGGACGGAATTGATAATAGCCGATTTTAAGCATAACTTTCCTTTCCCCGGTAAAATTGTAGTAAAGACCAAAGATACGATTGACAACCTTTGGGGACAATGGGAAAATTGGGAGGGGGAGGCGGAGAGATGGGATGAAATTCAAAACTCAAAATTCATTACTCGTCACTCATTACTCATCTCACCCCATTCCCTTATACCCAATTATCCCAATACCCAATCTCCCGTACCCCCGGTCAAACACCATTTTAAAAATAAATTGTTTTACCGGATCTGATGCGTTTATTTAGAAGCGTTTTCAAAAGCATTCAACTCATTTGAAAAGGAGGTTATTCATGAAAGAGGCAATTGAAGGATTAAAACCGCAGGAGTTGTGGAATCAGTTTTATGAAATCAGCCAGATTCCCCGCTGCTCCAAACATGAGGAAAAGGTACGGGAATATGTGATGAACGTGGCAAAACGGAACGGGCTGGAATATAAAATGGATGCCGCCGGGAGTGTGGTGATCAAAAAACCGGCTACCCCGGGGTATGAAAATGCGCCCACGGTGGTGTTACAGAGTCACCTGGATATGGTGTGTGAGAAGAACAAAGCCACCGAGCACGATTTCAGCAAAGACCCCATCAAGTTGGTACGGGACGGCGACTGGATTAAGGCAGATGGGACCACCCTGGGTTCCGATAATGGCATTGGGGTTGCCGCAGCCCTGGCGGTTCTGGAAAGCCAGAATGTGAAACATGGTCCCCTGGAGTGTTTGTTTACCATCGATGAGGAAACTGGATTAACCGGCGCTACCGAATTAGCCGGGGATATGCTGGAAGGACGGATGCTGTTGAACATGGATTCCGAAGAGGACGGGGCAATTTACATCGGCTGTGCCGGTGGAAGGGATACGGAATTTTTCTTCAACTTAGAGACCGAACCTGTTCCTGCCGGTTACCAGTCGGTGCGGATACGCGTGGGCGGTTTACAGGGCGGTCACTCCGGTCTGCAAATTAACGAGGGTCTGGGAAATGCCATTAAATTGCTCACCCGTTTTTTGTGGGATGTGGCGCCGAAAGTAAATCTTCGGATGGCGCACATCGATGGCGGCAGCAAGCACAATGCCATTCCCCGGGAATGTGATGCGGTAGCCTACCTGCCCGGTGATCAAGTAGGCGTGTTGAAATCCCATGCAGCGGATTTTCAAAAAATCTTTCAAAACGAATTTGCCCTGGTGGATAAGGATGTTTTCGTTCAGGTGGAAACAGACGGCTTCGATGCCCCCGGGAATGTTTTTACCGCCTCATTGCAGGACCGATTGCTGAACATGATGTACGCCATGCCGCATGGTGTTTTGGCAATGAGCCATGCCGTAGAAGGGCTGGTGGAAACGTCTACCAATTTAGCGGTGGTTAAGACCGGAGACGATAAAGTTGCAGTGCTCACCAGTCAGCGCAGTTCGGTTCCCTCCGGGTTGGATGATATTGCCAACATGGTCGCCGCGGTAGGACAATTAGCCGGAACTGAGATTCACCAGGGAAACGGCTATCCTGCCTGGCAGCCGAATCCCGATTCACACCTGTTAAAAACGGCTAAAGCGGTTTATCAAGAATTATATGGGAAAGAGCCGGAAGTAAAAGCCATCCATGCCGGGTTGGAATGCGGCATAATCGGGGATAAATTCCCGGGAATGGATATGATTTCCTTTGGTCCTACCATCATGGGCGCCCATTCCCCGGACGAACGAGTGCAAATTTCAACAGTGGAAAAATTCTGGGATTTCCTGGTGGCACTGTTAGGGCACTTAGCCCGTTAACCGGATCAGTTTTTAAACCACAGAGCACACAGAGCCATTAGGCTATTAGGCTGCCGCATAGCGGTGGCTTCGCCATCGGCTGTTAGGGACCTGCACCATCAACTCCTACAGCCTATCTTCTGTTTTTCCTGGGTTTTCCAGTGCCTCTGTAGCGAATAGTTCAATATAGATATCTCATTGTGAGGCATGTGCTGTCATAGGTATTTCGGTAGGTTAACAGCCTGATAGGCAATCACCATATCGCAAGAATGAGAATCCTTGCCATTCACGAAGATATGAAAGGAACACACCAATGTTTACATCAGACACGTTGAAAGGAAAATCCATTTTGGTTACCGGCGGTGGCAGCGGTTTGGGCTTGGCAATGGCACAAGCATTTGCCGAAAAAGGCGCCAATGTCGCCATCTGCGGTCGCACCGAAGAAAAATTACAAAAGGCGGTGCATACATTGCAGGAAATTAATCCGGAATGTGTGTACCACGTGGTTGACGTGCGGGATTATGATGCGGTGGGAGAAATGATCGAGCAGTTAAACCAGCGCTATGGAGTGCTAAACGGTCTGGTAAACAATGCCGCCGGAAATTTTTATTCCTTTTCGGAAGACCTTTCTCCCAATGGATTTAAAGCGGTGGTGGATATTGTGCTGCACGGCACTTTCAATTGCACCCAGCATTTTGCCAGACATCTGATCCGGGAGAACCAAAAAGGAAGCATTTTGAACATCGTCACCACCTATACCCAAAGTGGTTCGGCGTTTGTATTACCTTCCGCCTGCGCCAAAGCCGGTGTATATGCCATGACTACAACCCTCGCCTATGAGTGGGCAACTTATGGTATTCGGGTGAATGCCATTGCCCCGGGACCCTTTCCCACGGAGGGCGCCTGGAAACGGCTGATGCCCAGCCCGGAGTTTGAAAAAGTGTATTTGCAGCGTCATCCCCTGCATCGCTATGGCAATACCGAGGAATTAGCCAATTTAGCCGTTTTTATGATGTCCGACCTGGCACCTTACCTGAACGGGGAATGCGTGACCATTGATGGCGGAGAGCATCTGCAAGCCGGGCAGTTCAATTTTGTTGCCCAGATGATGCCCCGGGAGCAGCTCAAACAGCTTTTCGCTAAAATGAAAATGCGGAAATAAGGTAAAAAGGTAAAGGGGTAAAAAGTAAAAGGTAAAAGGAAGAAGGGGGTATCCGTTCACTGATTACTGACCTACTGATTTACTGATTACTGATTTACTGATTACTGACTTACTGATTACTGACTTACTGAAAACCCCCTCTGCTGCTACTATTATACAACCGCTAACCTTCTCCCAGATACCGTCGGATACGGGTCAATACCTCATCCAGCATTTCCTCAGTTAGCCTGCCGGTAAAGGTATTCTGCTGGGAGGGGTGATAAGAGGCGAAGAGGTGGGCATTGGGAGCAATGGCAATTTCCAACCCGTGTTTAAATTTCGGCCTGGGGTTAAAAACGCCCCATCCCATTTCTCCCAAAATTTTTATGGTGTGATTCACCGAGAGTTGTCCCAGGCAGAGAATTGCCCCCCTGTCGTTCGATTCCCATTGATGGCGGAAATAGTCAAGCTCCATTTGCAAGAACGGGGCGCAGTTGGCAAACTCCTCCCGGGTGGGTTTGTTTCCGGGCGGGGCGCAGCGGCAAAGGGCGGTGATGTAGCAATCGCTGAGTTGTAAACCATCCTCCCGGTGAGTGGATTCCGGTTGATTGGCAAAACCGGCGCGATAGAGCGCTCGATACAGCCAATCACCGCTGCGATCGCCGGTGAACATTCTCCCGGTGCGGTTGGCGCCATGGGCAGCCGGTGCCAATCCGATAATCAGCAATCTCCCCCGGATATCGCCAAACCCCGGCACCGGTTTACCCCAGTAATCCCACTCGGCAAACCGCCGCGTCTTTTTCCGGGCAACTTCCTCCCGCCACTCCACCAGCCGCGGACAACGCCGGCAGCGAATCACTTCCCGGTTTATTTCATCCGGACTTCGCAAACTCTTTCGATTCGTTCCCAATGGTCATCTTTCCTCATCCCAGAATTCGCACATTGACCGCCCGGTCACCTTTTATCTCCCGCTTTAAATCAAACCCAACTTTCAATCCCTCCCGGATAACGGCATTCCGGAACTTGGGATGAATGTCCTGTTTTGAGAAATATACATCATCCTCAGCTTCGGTGGTAATAAAGCCGAATCCCTTGAGGGGATCATACATTTTTATATACCCGTATTCCACTGCTTACCTCCATTTTGTTTCTGAGTATGTGCGGATTTGAACCACAATTTAGTGGCGGTGTCTTATTAATCGGCTACGGAAAAATACCGAAATGACACAAACGGGCATCTATCTGAATACCCACGGTTCGGTCATTTTCTTTCGAGTTCAAAATCTTCTGTTGCTCGCTTCCCGGCGTTTGGCATGGGCGATGGAAAGCAACGGCTTCCA
>CAYYGL010000105.1:0-17075 GCA_964471235.1 uncultured Calditrichaceae bacterium | reverse complement strand
GACCTCTGCTAATATTGTTTTTTTGCTAAATAATACTTGTTGCATTTTTAGGGAAGGATAATAAACCATTTCCAACCGGAAGTAGTGAATCGAAGGGCAACCATGATTCCGATAAAGGCTAAAATGATTGCGTGGAGTGCCAGTGCTCTGGGAACAGTGATTGATATGTTACTACGTGTTAAGAACAAGTGAGCAAACCGAAAAACAAAGAAAGCCAGAAAAAAGCAACCGGTAACAAAAAAAACAGATTGGATGAAGCCCCCCCGTAAATACCCCAGACCGAAAACCATTACCCAAAGCCCCAGTGGGAGGCTTGCCGCAATCGATAGCAACTCTGAACTTCCACGGCTCTGGGCCTTTGCAAAACGAAAATAAACGAAAGCAATGGCCAATGATAAAAGCCCGTATCCACCCATCGCATAAAAAATGAGCGTTAAAGCTGTTTGTGGTGAGTAGACTCCCATTCCGGGAGTGTTATGGGAAACAACTGCTATCCATATAAAAGCTTCAAGTAAGCCGAAAACAGAACCTGTAAGACCTGAAATAATTGCAAGAGAAACAATTGGCGGGTTCGATTGTTTTGTGATGAAATCCATGAGTAACTATCCAGGTTATGGGTATTATGACTGTTTAAAAGTTTCCAGCGTGAGAATCTACCTGTGGTGTGTATCCATATATTTGAAACTGAAACTAACATTACCCCCCTGGATTTTGTTTTAATTTAAGTCTGAACCGGTAACTTTTCAAACCGAAAAATGAGCATAAACGACTCACTTAATATATCCCAAACTTCTCAGTTTTTTCCGGGTTTCTTCATTTAAATTTTGTTTATTCTGGTATTTTTCTTTACTCCATTGCTTCATCATCTTTGCTAAACGGGTTAGCTCAGGAGGATTTTGGGCGATGATGTTGTTCAATTCATACGGGTCATCCGGTAGGTAATACAACTCCTGCCCGGCGGGACGACGCCGGGAGACGCCCCATTGCGGAGCGGTGTAGATTAACTTGTATCCATTCTGCCGGACCGCAAACATATCCGTCTTATTCTCCAGCAGGGAAGCAAATGCCGGTTGGTTATCGGTTTGTTGAGCACTGTCCAAGATCGTAACAAAGCTATGCCCGTCAAATTTGTTTTCCGTATGAATGCCCAGCAGGTCCAACACAGACGGGGTAAAATCTATTAACTGTGTCTGTGAATCAATTATTTGGTGCCCCCACTGGCTATTGGGGTATAGCATAATCAACGGCACCCGCAGGCAGGTTTCATACAGATCATCATGTCCGAAGTAATGATAGTGCTCGCCCAGGCTTTCTCCATGGTCTGAGGTGAGAAACATAATGGTATTGGCGGAGAGGTTTAAGTTCTTCAGCGCGGTTTCCAATCTGACTATTTCGGCATCGACGTAGGAGATTTCGCCGTCATATAACTCAATCATGGCGTGATGTCGTTCCGGGTTCTGAACCATTTCTTCCCGCTGGGAGGCGCTCCACCCCCACCAGTTGCTGTTTATGTTGATTGCCGGATTTTTAAAATGCATTTGCCGGTATGGTTGGGGTGGATTATAAGGCACATGCGGATCGTAATAGTGTACCCACAGGAAGAACGGTTTATCATGTGTCTTTTTCAACCAGTTGATTACGGAATCGGTGGTCCTACCGGCGGGTCTTTCAATTCTCTCCGGTTTTAAGCCAAACCGGGGTCCGAAGGTGGTTAACAGTTGGAGAATGCGGAGCTTGTAAGTGGGCTCCGGTATCCATTTCCAGGGACCGAAATTCTGGTCATAAAACTGAAACCGGGGAGCCAGACCACAAGCTTCATCTTTCAATGTCCAACCACTGATAAACGCAGCAGTTTCATAGCCATTGTTGGCTAATATCTCCGGCAACGTCACCACCTTATCGGATAATTTTTCTCCATTGCGCAACGCCCCATGCCGGTTCTGGTACAACCCGGTAAGCATGGAGATGTGAGAGGGTCCCGTTCTTGGGGAGGCGGAAATGGTATTTTTAAACAAAATCCCTTCCGATGCCAGCCGATCGATATTGGGAGTGTGGGCATCCTTATACCCGTAACATCCCAGGTGGTCCGGGCGAAGGGTATCGATAGTAATCAGAAGCACATTGGGCAGGTCGAAAGCTTTACGAGACCCGGGCACCATCAGGTAAGCCGGTATGGTTAGCAGTAGAACAAGATTCATCACGATCAATTTGCGAACCGGCTGCCCTTTCTCTTTAGATATGCCGGAGGTCAGTGCCATAAAAAAAGCGACCACCGCAATTGCCAGCGCCAGCCATTTCCAGATGCCGTTTCCGAATAATAAGGCAATGAGTGCTATCCCAAAAGCGAGGACGAGTGTGTGCATCACCAACGCTCTACCGGTGGATAAGCCCTTCCCCAGACGGGCGAAGGGCTTCCGGAGGAGATAGCAAATCACGATCGCCAGGGAGATACTCCCAGGAATGAAGAAGAGGTATTGTCTGATGCCGCCTTTCAGAAATGAAAGCGCCAGAATGGTAACAACCACCCCAACCGGTATGGCAACAGGTAAAAAGGAGAGATTTTCGCCGGTTGTCAGTTGCTTTTTGAAGATCAGGGCGATCAGGAAAACGGTCAGCGCTGAGAGGATGACATATCCCAGCGATCCGTAAATGAGAAATAGAAATGCCGTCTCCGTTGAGTTGGGATACCCTCTCAAGGTCCAGAAAAGCGCTTCCAGAAGCCCCAAAATGGAGGCAAGAAGGGCGGCGGATGTTAATAATGACTTCGGAGATGTGACTTTGGGTGTTTGGGTGTTGTTTTCCATATCCCTCATGTTAAGTTTGGATGGCTGTGAAAATTACCGATTGACTATAATGTATTCACTTCCGGTTCAAATGCAAATTTAATTGAAATACCGCAATAAAATCTTGATGAAAGTCAGGTTCCCCGTAACGAGTTGCCAGGTGCTCTAACACCTCAGTTTTTCGAGCATCGTAAGAAAGTAGATAAAGGGGTCTGCCCAGGTTCATCAGGTATTGGGTTTGTGTCTCCGACAAGGCTATCCCCCGGGTTAACCGTTTTGCAATTTCAACCCGGAGCTGTGAATCTTTATACGGGGTGGTCAGGTAGGTGTCTTTATCCCGAAACAGGGTTCGGTTGGTAAATGCCGGCAGTTCGGAGACATTGCCGGACATTTTGACTGCCCGGTCCGGATCGATGATAAACACGGCATCCGGCGGGGTAGTGGTGCTCACCCAATTGTAAAATTGTTGTAATGTGCCCTCCACTGGTGCCCTGAGCAACTGTTGCCCCTTTGTGATGAGCGGTATGGCGGGTCGACCGGTATAAGAAAAAAATGTGCAGAGGGTAGTTGGTAAAAAGGTGAGCACTGCCAACACTGGCAGCCGTAACTGCCAGTTGATGCCCTTCAGGAAAGTAAACCTGTCGGAAATATGATGAATTTGTTTCCCGAGCAGCGGAACTGCCACTGCGGCCGGTACAGCTAAAAAAAACTGGGCGGTATTGGAAAGATTATGTTCATTGCCCGGTAAAATACTGAAAACCGGCACTGCCCCGAGTAACAGCAAGCCGGAGATCGCCAGTGGCTTAATTTTCGCCCGGGATTTTTCCCCGGAAAACTTCCATCCGAACAATGCCAGGGGCACCAACACAATAGAATTGGCAACCGTGGCAGCAAGTTTTAACAGCACATACGAAATCGGATGGCTGAAGGTGACCGTTTTGTGGTTTTGCTGCAAAAGGTGTTGAAAAGTCGGAAACGACAGTAGTGAACCAAGCAGGCAGAACAGTGCAATGACGAACAGGGGGGTTTTGATATCCACCAGGTATTTTCGGAAAGAAATACCCCGCATGGGGAAGAACGGTGCGAGAACTGTTCCGCCAAGCAGGCTCCCCGATGCTGCCAATCCAATCAATGGGTTAAAAGCCGTCATCAGGAATGCCGTTAACATGGCAAAGAATTTAACAACAAGGCTCTGCCGGGGAACCAACACCAAAAAGAGTAACACCATCAACAAGGAGATGGCAACCGTACGGGATGAGATATCATAAAACCAGACGAAATTCTGCCCGTGCTTCCAGTTGCTGCCGATGTATAAATCTGGCAGCAGGGGCTGGGTCATCCAGTCATCTGCCTGTTTATCAGTGACAAAAACCGTCTCCACCGGATCTTCCCGGGAAAAATTTTCTATCAGAGGAACGTCTTTCACAAGATGTTTGGCAGCGGCAATCACCGGACCAAACGGGTTTTGTCCGGCAAGGGCAAAATAGCCAATCAATAACCCGACTGCCAGGGATTTGAAGGTCTTTATCCCGGTCAGTGCCCCGAACAAAATGACGATGAACAATCCGGTTAGGGAAAACCCCTGAAAAGCATGCAGCAAATCTATTCTGAAAGCCTGGGCGGCCAGGTACCCCACGTAATGGTAAAAACAATAATACGGGATGATTTCCCCGGCATAAAACGGGTTTTCCGGTGGAAAGGCGGAATCCGTTAAATAACGGGTGGCGATGCCAGAATGCAAAAAGCCATGCCAGGAAGCTAACAGCCGGGAATTCTGGGAATGGAGCCACAGGATTGGCACTACCCATGCCAGGGTTACCAGCGCGACGATCAGCCAGAATTTAAAATTCCGAAGATTTTGGTGTGTGGATTTCATGAAAAAGCAGGCTGCCCGGTTTCATCCGTTGCGATATTTAAAAAAGGTGCGATTGGCAATAAACCAGTCTTTCATTCCGATTTTTTTTCCCTCCTCCTTGCTGCGGGGGAAGTATGAAATCGGCACTTCTTTAATTTTATACCCTTTTGCCAATATTTTGGCAGAAATTTCGTGATCTAACTCGAAACCGCTGGTTTCCAATGGGATGGATTTAATTACTTCCCGTTTAAACAACTTCAACGCGGTTACGGTATCGGAGATATAGTGCCCGGTCCAGAGCAGGGACACAAAACTCAAACTCTGCCCACCCAGGTATGCCAGCCATGATTGAGCGGGATGTTTGCCGGAGAGTAAATTCACCAACTTGCCTCGCTGCGGATGTCTCATATACCGACTCCCATACACTGCGTCTGCCTGATTGGAAAGCAGCACTTTTAACATGGGTATATAATCATTGGGGTCGTATTCCAGGTCGGCATCCTGGATGATGATGTAATCGCCGGAAGCCAGCTCAATCCCCCGCCGCACTGCCGCACCCTTGCCGCTGTTGCGAGGCAGGGAATCCAACCGCACTTGTTCAAATTGGGTAACAATCTCAGCGGTTCTATCCGTGGAATGATCGTCAATCACAATAATTTCTTTTCCGATTTGAAATGGAGTAAGATCGACCGCAATGACTTTTTCCAGCAATGGTCCGATGAATTGTTCTTCATTGTAAGCGGGTATGATCACCGAGAGCACTTTAGATTTCATCCGGTAACATTCCTTCCAATAATTTCAAATCCGCCGCATCATTTATTCCGATGGACTCGCTTTCATGCTCCCCGGAAAAGGTGATGACTTCCGCTGTGCGATTAATCCAGGGAATAAAAGGCAGGAAGTTGCGTTCCCGGGTCCGGGAGCCGGTTTGCAATTGCCCAGAGAAGGCGACCAGTTCGTGAGCATACGCCGGGTAGGAAAGCGAAAACAACCCCAGGTCGCCCTCCCCAATTTCCGGCATCTCATCTCCCTCCCGCCGGTGCAGCACGTTGACAATTCGATTTTTTTCATCCCTTACAAAATGAATATAGGGATTGGGCCGGTGAATGGTAGGAAACACCAGGGGCGCATCGGGATGCTGCTCCGTTAAGGCAGCTAATTTTCGAATGGTGCCCGGTCGCACCCCGATTTGATCGCACCAGGTGATCCAGATATGTTGCGGCGCCAGTTGTTGAATTTTTTCTCGCGGGATTAAAATGGCATCCAGCATGCCGGTGGGAGATTCCTGCACATGGTATTCCACGGAAACCGGGGTGGATGAAGAGTGCTCCCGAACTGCTTCTTCAAAAGAAGGGTGCAGGATCAGGATAAATCGGTCCACAAAAGTATTGTAAAGGGCAAACAGATAATCAATCATGGGTTTTCCCTTCACCGGATAGAGCACTTTTGGGATAGATGAGTTCAGTCGCGACCCCCTGCCGGCAGCGGGGATAATCATGATGCGTTTCATAATGTATTTAGACCTGTTTTAAGAACTTGAACCGGCGTATGTGCTATTCTACTGTGAGCCCAAGGAAAGATAACAACGAAAAGAGATTTTCAAAGCTTCCCAAAAAATTGGGATGGTGAACCGTAAGACCACTTCGAACAACCGCCACACTGGCGTTAGCGGCTAACGCTGCCTGAATCCCGGAGGCGCTGTCTTCGATGACCAGCGTTTTCCCGGGGTTCACCTGCATGGAATTGATGATTCGATTGTAGACCTCCGGGGCGGGTTTCCCGTTTGCCACATCATCCCCGGTAACCACCAGGGAGAAATATTTTTCCCCATTGAGTTTTTTCATGGCTAAGCGGGTTGAGCGGCCGGAAGCAGAGGTGCCCAGGGCGATCAATTTACCGGAGCGTGTTAACCATTCCAGTGCGGGAATGCTGTCTTCGTAAACGATGGGCATTTTCGCCAGGTATTCCAGAGCCCGCTGCTGCTTAAATTCCACCCACTCCTGTATTTGCCGCTCCGAAGGATGCAGGGGAGCCGTCACGGATGCTACCGCATCAATGGTTTTCTGCCCGGCAATCTGCTCATATTGCGGTCCCTCGATACCAATTTTTTGCCACAAATCAGCAAAGGCCTGGGCATGGCAGGGAGTGGAGTTGATCAACACACCGTCCATGTCAAAAATGATGAGATCAAAAAAATCGATGTGAGGAAGAGTCATACGAAGTTCTCTTTTACCGGGTTCAATCGATTTCCGGTTTCTCCGGTACCGGGATGTGCGGCAGTGGTTTGAATCGCCAAAACATGATGGTGAGCAGCGATTTTATCCCGTCGAGGATGGTGGTCCGTTTGACCTTATCCGGTGAGAGTGAGAAAAATTGTACCGGCGATTCGAAAATGTTGGCTTTGGTTCTTAGCAACATCGATAACAACTGCTGGTTCAGGGATTTCGATGAGATATCGATTGCCATATGCTGCAAATAGCTCGCTCGGATAGCACGCACTTCGGAGAGGGTGTCGGTGATATATCTTCCGTATAGCAGCAGGTAAATTAAGCTTAATCCCTGGCTGCCAATGTAACTGATGGCGCCTAAAATAAAATTTTTCCGGTAGCGTAATTTGTAGGAATAATGAATGTCCTTTACCGAGAGGCGGCGGCTGCCCCACACGGCATCCAACCTGCCGTTTGTAATGTGAGAGGCGATGCTGACCAGGTCTTCCCCATTATACATGCCCGAGGATTCAAATAAAATAAAATAATCGAATTGATCGCTATTTAAGATTCTCTGAAAAGAGGTGTTGATGTCCTCATTCGGGGTATAAACATTGATCAGATTGAAGGGCAGGGTATCGGTAAAAAATTGGTGGAACGTTTCTTCACTGTAATAATAAACAGTGATGGAAACCCGTACCTCCTGAATGCCTGCCCGGAGCATTTCTAAAATGGTTTGTCCGATTTTGTTGAGTGAGCGGGTGTTGAGCAATAATATTCCCACCCGCTGGAATTTGCCCCGCTTCAAAAAAGTCTCGATAAAAGGCGTCAGCACCTTGGCGGCATTGTGCCTGCCGGAAAGCCCTTCTTCATAATCCCCGATTCGCAGCAGGCGGGGGTCCTCCAGGCTTTCAACTTCCCCGAGGGGGATGTAAGGGATGTGCGGCTCATTATGACTGGGATCGTTCACCAGATAGTGGGTGATCAAACACGGGGTGGGAATTTGCCGGGAATCTTTTTCTTTCAAATAGTAGACGGCGCGATTGATTAAATCCACTGCACTGTTCCCGCTGGTTTCCGCATCTTCCTGGATGTTGGTAATCAACAGCTTAATGGCGGATAAGTTTTTGGCAATGGTAATCCCGATTAAGGGGGTAAGGTAAGACGGATAGAGGCTGGAGTACTGGGTGCCCGGGGCATAAATGATTAAATCCGCTTCCGATATTTTCCGTAACAACCGGGGATTGGGCGCCACTTCTACAGCGTGCTTTTCCAGAAAAGAGCACACTTCCGACAGCGGTGCATTTTCCAGCATCGTTTTTTCTTCCGGAGTGGGTGGCCGGTCGATTAAGTAAATCTCCTTAATTCTATCCTGATTGCTGTCATCGACGATTTCCGCCTCACTCACCAGCAGTCGGTTGTCTTCGTTCAGGGCGACCAGGAAGGCATTGGTGCCGTCAGTAATGTTTTCGATAATCCGGGGCGGTAAGCGGAGGATGGCACAATAATCCTCGATAGCGTCGTTAAAATTCCGGTTCATGGCTAAAAAACACCCGGCAAAGACCAGATTGCCGATACTGCAATCGGAAAAATTGAAGGGGTGGTGTGTTGCTTCCAGTTCCTGCCGGAAGTAATCGAGTTTGTGATCGATTAACTCTCTGGAAGCTTGTTCCACTTTGTGTGTCAGCTCCTCTAATTTTTTTTCAAAATCTCCCTCACCGGCAGAAGTGGCACCGTGAAGAATTTTAAACGCACGAATGGCATCCGCCTCGGTATATCCTACCGGAAAACGAAGATTCAGCAACTCGATTAATGCCGGTTCACAGGAATTTAGCTCTGCCGCCAGCCGGGCGGCGTTCTTGCGGTAATCGGAAGGTCCCAGGGAGTCACCTAAAAAGCGACGTACCTCTCCGGTGGATGCCCCGTCATCATAGCCGTTAATGGCAACCGTTAACTTAACCGCCGGATGATTGATGAGCTGTCGAGAAAGTACCGAAGAACCTCTTCCGCCGGAAAAGAGAACCACCCTTACGATTGGCGACTCATTGTCTTTTGGCATCCGGGCGGTACGCGGTTCCGGTGCCGGTTGAGACTGGCTTTTTGATGTAAGAACGGTCTTCATCTTCAATTTTGTGAATTGGGCTTTTTGTCCTGGGATTGGGAGTGCCAAACCGGTGAATGATATGCCTGATAGATATGTTTCCGAAATTTCCACCAGAAAATATAGAGCAAAATTAAAGGGGCGCTTTTAAACAATCCTGCCAATAGTAATTTCGGAACCGTAGCGAATTCAAAATGACGGCGGAGGAGGTTGATCAAAATCAGGTTTTGCCCTAAGGAAAAAAAGAAAATAGCGCCAATCAATATCGTCGCATCCCGATTATTATTGAGAGAAATGATGGTCAGGTAAATGAGCACAATAAACAGAATGGACAGATAATGCTCCCAGATTGTTTGTGAAAACAGGAAAAAAAACGAAAGCGCTATCAAAAAGTGAAAGTGGCGCCGGGCAGTGGTTTGCCAGTTGAATTTTCGGGCTTGCAGAATAAAGTAGCCGATAGAAGCGACAACGGATAATTTGAGAATACCCTGGAGAATTTTCAGAATCAGTTGCTGCCAACCGGAGAGATCGCCGGCGTGATACAACACCCGAAAATTATCGAAGGTGACGTAAAGGGAGCTGTTATAAAACCAGGGGAACGATTTTGAAAGCCCTTTCAGCATCCGCTGCAGAAATTCCAGGTGAATCTCCCACCCCATCACCAGCAGGGAGAGAACACCCAGCACCATCAGGTTGATCATCAGGTACTTAAAAAAATCTCTGCCGCTTACCAGGGCTAACACGACCACAATCCATACCATTGCCGGTTTAATGAGAATTGCCAGCGCCGCCATCAGCGCCGCCGAAAAATTTTTGTTAGCAACGTATGCCAGGAACCCGATGGTCAGGAGCAGCATCACCGTGGGGGTGGTTTGCCCTCCTACCCGGTAGACGGTCCAGAACGGTTGGTAGATAAGTGCCAGGAAAGAAAAAAGCGCCCCGAATTTTGCTTGTGCAATCCGGTCGTTCGGTATGAATTGCCGGTTGTAAAAATAGAGCAGGAGCAATGTAACAAAAATTGCCAGCGTGTTTTCAATCTTAAACATAATCGAAGCGGTTCGGGCTGAAAAGTAACTGAGCGGCACATAAAACATCGCTGAGATTGGCGTTCCCCAGAACTGCATCTTGCCCTGGGGGGGCTGCCCGTTGATTTCCGTCTCCGGAAGGTAGATATCCTGAACCTGCCCGGCAGCAGCTCGCCGGCCGGTATCATAAAAGTTGGCAAAATCCCATCCCAACCCTGCCGGGGTAACAATCCCAATGAGGCTCCCGGCGAGAATAAAGAAAGTGAAGAGGAGTGTCAGATAACGATATTTTTGTTGCGGAGCAGATTTCAATGGTGTTTGATTACGTTTAATCGAGTGAAGTGGTTCGGTTTTCGCGAAGAATTTCCCTCAGGAGATTCCGGAATTCAACCAGATACGATTGCATTTCCGTCCGTTGTGCCAGGTCATGTTTTTCCCAGGGGTCATTGAGGAAATCATAGAGTTCTTCCGTGTTATCGCCATTTTTAATATAGCGGTATTTATTATAAAATATCGATTTCATATTGCCTTTACTCACCGGAAACCAGTCAGGCTGCCCGGTAGCGTGATTCACCTCTGCCAGCAGGGGGGTGGCAGCAGTCGTCACGGTGTCAATCGGAAAACGCCAGAATTGTGCCAGCGAGGGTCCGGGAAAAGGTGCGGCAGCGGTAGAATCTATCAACTCCACGATGGTGGCGGGAATATCTTTCAGGCTAACCGGTCGGGAAATTCGCACTCCCATGGGAATCCTGCCGGGAAACGAGATGATGAGCGGTACGTGCAAGGAAGGTAAATAGAGGCTGTTCCCATGGTCAAAAACGCCGTGTTCGCCGAATTCCTCACCATGGTCGGCAGTCAAAACCACCAGGGTGTTCTCCGAAAGGTTCATGTTTTCAAGTGTTTGAAAAAAGACACCCAGTTCGTGGTCAAGATAAGTCAATGCGCCGTCGTAGGCATCCATTTCTTCCCGGATGTTTTCTTCGTTCATATTCTTGTGCCCGGCAGCCGGGTCCCAATTCCAATGGTGTAGGGGGCTGTATTTGCCATGTTTCCTGCCCGCACCGTACATTTTGTCGTAAAGCGGTGGCGGCAGGTACGGCTCATGGGCATCGTAGTAATTGATAAACATAAAGAACGGTTTGTCTTTGTTAGCGGAGAGCCATTTCAGCACTTTGTGATTGACCACATCCGCCGGCTGCCGGTTGAGATGTTCATCATTTTGAATCAGCCGGCGCAAGCGAAAATTATCGGCAATGGTCTTTACCAGGGTGGAACTGGCGGCAATTTCCCCCAGGGTGACGCGATAATCTTCGTAGTGCACAAATCCGCGGTTCAAGCCGCTTTCGTAACTGCAATAACCGGTGTTAGCGATGAACCCGGCTGTTTTGTATCCCCGGTCGCGTAAATATTCCGCCAGGGTGGGATATTTGTTGTCGAGCGGCACCCGCCAGTCAACTCCCAATTCAAAGGGATAGCGACCGGTAAACAGGCTGGCATGAGAGGACAATGTCCAGGAAGCGGTTGACAACGCCTGTTCGAACACCACCCCTCCGGCTGCCAGCTTTTCCAGATTCGGGGTGGTCTGCCGGTGATAACCATAAACACTTAAGTTGTGAGCTCGAACCGTGTCAAGGGTAATCAGAATGATGTTCGGCAAATACCCGGGAGCTTCCGGTAAGCTGCCCAGCGCCCGATGCTCCTGAACCCACTGCCATCCTCGTAGCCCGAAACCGAGGATGAACACAAGAATAACCATCCAGTGAATCGATTTGCGAACCAACCTCGTAAAAACTTCCCGATGCTTTCCAATCCAGCGGGTAGCTTGTACGGCAAATCCGACAGCCAGGATTAATGCGGCATAATGATGCAACCGGGGCACCATCAAAAATAAATTGAAAAATGCGATTAAGGCGCTGACAAAAATAACGCCGGTAAGCAACCGCCTTTGGCGGATAAGTTTTGCCAGGGAATAAATGCTGAGGGCAGCCACCAGGCAAATAGTCACTTCGGCTAAAGGCGCCATCCACACCACATCCCGGCTTATGCGGATTGGAAAGACAAACAGTCGTTTAATCGAAACGATCCCCACTTCAATCAAACCCGCTGCCAATCCGAACCAGACCGCTATTTGTACTGCCACGGTAACACCCTGGCGAACCGAAACGGTCTCCGGGGTATGTTGTTCCTTCGACATTTACAACTCTCCGTTTGGGAATACATAACTATTCAGAATTATAAAAAACCTGTGGTTCATTTGAAGAAGAAATTAGGAATGTGAAATGACGTGAAACGTAAAATTTGTCAACCATTTATCTATTCATCGGCAATAGGCAAAAAATGGGAGAGTGAATTAGCGCAGATGTAAAGCCTGCGTCTCTCAAGCACATTATTTTTTTGAAAGTGCATCCCGTGTCCGATTGCGATCGATGAGCTCCTCCAGTCGGCTGCGAAAAACCGTTAAATCAAAAGGAGTGGTGTTCGAGTCAACGAGATTTTCCATCTCATCAGGGTCCTGCAGGTAATCATACAACTCTTCCTTTCCATCCCCGTTTTGAATATAGTGGAGATTTCCGTAGACAATCGATTTCATATCTCCCCGGGAAATCGGGTAACGATCCGGGAGGTTGCGGGCAAAATCAACTTCACTTAACAAATATTGGTAGGGAATGGAATCTTCCGGTATGGATGAATTCCAGAAACGTGCCAGGGGTTCTCCGGGAAAGGGGCTGTCTATTTTGAGATTGAGGAGATCGACTATGGTAGCGGGTATGTCCCGAAGGCTTACCGGATGTTCTACTCGCTTATTCACCCGGGATTGCTTCGGCAAAGCAATCATCAATGGTACATGAATTTCCAACATGTACAAACTTTTCCCATGGGTGAAAAAGCCATGTTCCCCGAACTCTTCTCCATGATCCGAAGTGATGATAACGATGGTATTCTGCAAAATCCCTTTCTTTTCCAGTTCTGTGAATAATTTGTTCAATTGATCGTCTATATAAGCGATGGCGCCGTCGTAGGCATCGATCTCTTCCTGTAAATCTTCGGGAGATAGGTGTCCGCCGCTCTCCCACAACCGCTGGATGGGGCTGATGTGCCCGCGGCGTCTTCCCGGTCCGAATTTTTTATCAAACGGAGCAGGCGGCAGGTAAGGAGTATGGGCATCATAATAATTGAGAAACACGAAAAAAGGTTGCCGGTTTTGTTTATCCAGCCAGTTCAGGAAACTGGCATTCACCCGGTAGCCTTCCTTGCGGCTAAGCAGTTCGTCGGTTTTAAGGAGTGTGCGCACCCGGTTGTTTCTGGCAATCATCCGGGTTAAGGCAGAGCTGTTCAATACTTCCCGCCAGGATATCCGAAAATCTTCATAATGAATAAAGCCGCGATTTAAGCCGTGTTCATAACTACAATACCGGGTGTTGGCGACAAATCCGGCGGTATGATACCCCTGATGGGTTAAAACTTCCGCCAGTGTCGGGTAAGTATCATCTAAGGGGGATTCCCAATTTCCGGAAACCTCGTGGGGAAATCTGCCGGTAAACATGCTGATGTGGGAAGGAAGCGTCCAGGGGGCGGTGGAGAAAGCGTGATCAAAGACTATACTTTTCCGGGCAAACTCTTCCAGGTGAGGTGTGGTCTTCCGGTGATATCCATAAAGACTTAAATTCCGAAACCGCACTGTATCCAGCACAATCAATAAAATGTTGGGAGAATTTTTCCGGGCAACGGGTAAATTTTTCCATGCCCGCCATTCCCGAAAAAAATCGGTGCCATGCACTCCCCCGGTGGTAAGCAGCAGCAATCCCGCCATCCACCACTGGGATTTTCGGGCAAATTTGTAAAAACCCTTCCATTTTTGATACACAAAGGTAGAAAGCCGTATACCAATACCCAGCGCCAGCACCACCGACGCGTAGGGGTGGAGTCCCGGAACCATAAACAGCAGGGTAAGACTGAAAAAGAAAATGCCCAGAATGATGACCAGGCGAATGGTGTTGATCTGCTTCCATGAATGGGCGATAAAGAGGCAAAAGCCGATTACCACCAGGAAGAAAATGATGTCCGACAGGGGTGCCATCCAGACCACAAATTTACTGACCAGGAAAATTTTATGCCCGAACAGCCGCCGGATGCCCATAATGGCAATTTCCGTAAACCCGGTGAATAAACCGAACCAGAAGATGATAAACAACAACTGCCGGATTGTCGCGGTTGGTTTTGCAGAGGGGGAATCCGGTGGTATCGTGACCGGTTTTTCCGAACTTGTTCCCGGGGTATCGGAAGGTAAAGCGCTTAGAAAAGGTAGCATCCTGTTTATTCCCTTAATGATGTGTTATAGCAATTACAGTCCTAACCAGCGGGCAATGATATTGCGCTGCATTTCATTGGTGCCGGAGTAGATGGTGCTGCCCACGGCATCTCTTAGCGCCCGCTCCACTTCGTATTCGGTCATAAATCCGTAACCGCCGAAAATCTGAACGGTATCCATGGCGGTCTTCACCAGCGATTCGCTGACAAACACTTTGGCGATGGAAGCATTCATGGAGACGCTTCGGGTTCGCTCTAACTCCCAGGCAGCTTTGTACACCAACAGCCGGGCAGCTTCCAGCTTGATTTTCATATCGACTACTTTGTGAGAAACCGCCTGAAATTTGCCGATGGTCTGCCCGAATTGGGTTCGGGTACGGGAATATTCGATGGCTTTCTCCAGAATACGTTCCATGGTACCCACATGAGTGGCAAACAGGCATATCCGTTCCCAATCCATGGAATGGGTAAAAATGTTTGCCCCGGCGCCTATTCCGCCCAAAATCTTATCTGCCGGCACGTACACATCTTCGAAGGACATTTCTCCAATCGGAGAGGTGCGCAACCCCATTTTTTCAAATTTGGGGCTGGCGCGAAAACCCGGGGTAGTGGTGTCCACTAAGAAAGCGGTTACTCCACCGTGGTAGCCTTTTTCCGGGTCGGTCATGGCAAAGGTGAGCGCCACATCGGCTACGGGGGCATTGGAACCAAACGTTTTGGAACCATTAATTCGATAACCCTCGCCGTCCGGTTCGGCACGGGTACGCAGGGCAAAGGCGTCGGAACCGGTGCCGGGCTCGGTCATGGCATTTACCGCAATCAGGTCTCCACGGGATAGTGCCGGAAGATACTGTTGTTTTTGCTCTTCGGTGCCAAATTTCCAGATGGGAATAACGCATGCCAGCAGATGGGCGCAGATGGAGAACACCAGCCCGGAATCATGACAACCGTACCCCAGGGCTTCCAGGGCGATAGCGGTAGTCAGCGGGTCAAACCCGTTTCCGCCGTATTCTTCCGGCACCGGTAATCCCTGCAAGCCCATTTCACCGCATTTTTTCCATAATTCTTTCGGGAAAGCCTGTTCCCGGTCTCTTTCTATTACATTTTCATTTAGTTCGTTTTGAGCAAAACGGATGATCTCCCGTCGCAGTGTTTTTTGCTCTTCTGTCATTGAGAAATCCATAGCAATATCTCCCTGGAATTCGAAAACGATTGAGATTTAGAGTAGATGGTGATGATGGTTATGTGGGGTGGAAGCTGCCAACCCATTCCCCAAAGCGGCGGAATAACCTGACAGCAGGTGAAAGAAAAAACACACAAAATTACCCGTTACTCGTCACTCGGTGTTTTTTTTACCGAGTGACGAATGACGAGTAATGTCAATAAATCGGTTACTGCATCTCCCCATCGTTCCCTCCCGGCAGCCCGGAAGGGAACGTGAGGTTGCTTCATCCATGAATGGAACTTAACTGTATGTAAGAGAAGAGTTCTCCAGCCATCTTATTTCAATAGCATCAGCTTGCGAGTTTCCACATAAGTGCCGGCAACGATGCGATAGAGATAGAGTCCGCTGGCAACTTTCTGCCCGGCATCATCTCTTCCATCCCACAACACTTGCTGATATCCGGCCCCCTGAAATCCGTTTACCAGAACACGAACCTGCTGACCAAGCATGTTGTAAATGGTTAACTGCACATTAATATCCCGGGGCAGGTCGTATTTGATGGTGGTAGTAGGATTGAACGGATTCGGAAAGTTCTGATGCAGTTCAAACTGCCGGGGCAGACCGGTAGTTGCCTGAACACCCACTTTGGGGACCACAGAAGGTTCTACCAGGTGGAGGTACTGATCCACTGCCACGGTTCCGACGGTATCCATGACACCGGTGGGCCAGCGAACGATCAAGTCGGCAGTGGTGTTGGTGCCAATGCCGAAGAATCCGGCGCGGTAATCGCCGCCGCCATGGGTCGGACCGCTGGTAATATCCCGCATCTGGGTAATGCCGTCCGGAGTGGTTAGCCACATCCGGGTGCCAATGCCATCCCGATTGCTAACAGTACCTTCCACGGTAACAACCAGCCAATGTGAAGTGTTGCCCATTTGCAGGCTCTGGTTGTGATATAATTTCGGCGCTTCCCCATAGTTACCGACAAAAATATCCACGAAGCCGTCACCATCAATATCGGTGATGGAAGCATTTCGACCGCGACCGGTGTCATCGATGCCGCTGGGATTGGAAATGTCGGTAAAGGTGCCGTCCTGATTATTTTTAAATAGAGCATTGGGTTGCAACACGCCCTGGGGGTTGATTTCACCGGCAACAAAGAAGATGTCCAGCCAGCCGTCGTTGTCATGGTCAAAGAAGACTGTTCCCCAGGTAACTGCCCCGGCGCCCGATGGCGTGGTCGGCCGGTCAATACCGGCGGCCACGGAAACATCGGAGAAAGTATTTCCGCCCAGGTTTTGATAAAGGGTATTGGCGCCAATATTACTGAAGGCAATATCCATCCAGCCGTCATTATTATAATCGCCGATTCCTAATCCCATGCCGTTCACGCTCTTATCAACTCCGGCAGATGTGCTGATATCGGTGAATGTCCAGCCGGATGCTGCGCCATCATTCCGCCACATCACGTTGTGGTACCAATTGCCGCCGATATTGTCGTTGACCAGATATAAATCAAGGTCCCCGTCATTATCGAAGTCGCTAAAGCCCGGGGCAAAGCCCAGACCGGAGGTCGCTGCGCAGGGTGCTGTGCCGCCGCACAGGATGCCGGTGACGTCGGTAAAGGTGCC
>CAYYGL010000104.1:0-17338 GCA_964471235.1 uncultured Calditrichaceae bacterium | reverse complement strand
GAGTTTTTTAATTCGTATAGATATTTGTAATTTCACTTGAAAAGTTGCTTAATTTTATATAAAACAGATCATTAAACTATTACATGTTTCTGTAGAAGGTCATTTAAAATGGAACTAATGACAGAACAATATAGGGGAGGATTGGGCAAAAGAGAATCCTTTTTAATTTCCACCCTGGCAAGAGAAGATAAGAAAATCTTCACATTAGAAGATGTTAAAGCAATCATCGGTAATGTTGCAAAGAGAACAATTTATAACCTTGTCAGGAAAAAATGTGAGATACAAGGGATTGATTTTTCGACAGCAAGTCAAATGTTCCCGGAAAACATTTTTGACACCCTGAGACCCTACTGGGAAAGGGAGCTTGGCAGGCTACTCAACCCACTCCCGGATTTAAGAAACGTTTTGGATGATTTGCAGGCAGAACTTGATTTCCTTCCTTGACGCATTCGATAATTGGAAACATCTGCTACATACGATGAATGAAAACCTAACTCAATATTTTTTGCAATAAATTAATTTGCATCATCTCTACCAAACATCTTGAACATCCCAACATCCTCTGATACCCCGAACCCCTTACTCTTTAATCTATTCTCTTTGTTCTTTAATCTTCCTTTTCCCCTCACCGTACCAGCACCATCTTTTTCACCGCTGCCTGACCGCCGGCAACCAGCCGGTAAATATACACACCGCTGGCAATGTTGTGCGGCTGCCAGCGAATGAAGTATTCCCCTTTATTCTGCACCTGGTCCACCAGCACAGTAACCCGCTGCCCCAGGATATTGTAAATCTCCAACGTCACTTTCCCGCGCTGCGGTACCCAGTAGCGAATGGTAGTGCCGGCATTAAAGGGATTGGGATAGTTTTGATATACCTGAAAGCGATTGGGCACATCGGGCGGGGGCGGAGCGCTAAAGCGGAAAATATCTTGCGGGGAATTGGCTTTGGAGACCAGAACATTCCAGGTGAAAGTATTTTCCAGATAGCGATGACCGGGGACCCCCTGCGGCCAATAACCATACGCCACGTCAGCGCCGGGCGCCCAGTTATCGTCATTGTAATCGGCACCTTCGTTGTAATCGCTCAGGTGAAAAAAAACATACTCCCTGCCGCCCAGATCAGCAAATTGCACACCGTTCCAGCCCATATCCCAGAGCATATTTGCGTCAGAGCCGTTCTGCTGAGACACCGCGGCGTCTTCTACAAAGCTGATGTTGATTCGCCGGGGATTGTCCGGATCGCTCGTGTCAAAGGCGATGAGGGGCAGCTCCCCGGTGCCGGCATAAGCATATCCCAGGTCCCGGCGATAGACCGCTCCCCGGCTGATGAAACCATTGGCTGCTACATCCGCCGAATCCTGGAATTCGATGTGCAAAGGAATAGTATCGTTGGGACCGCTCCACCACTGGGAGCCGAAAGACAATCCAGAGCAGGTGGGAATATTCTCTCCCGAATTAATCCCGCTCGCCCAGGGAATGCCTTCATACTTGCAGTGAATATCCGTAAAGATGGGTGAGAAAACAATCACCTGCAAGCCATCCACAATAGGATAATATCCCTCCCCGGTAACATTCTCCTGGCTGGCTAACAGGGTGTCGCCGCTGGTTTCATCCACCAGATTCCAGGGATGGTGGAACCCCACGGTATCGCTGCCGATGATATTCCCATTTTGATCCAGAATCGGGTAAATGTCGTAGAGGGTATCCGGCGAGAATACCACCCGGTAGTCGTGCCCGGTCACCTGAGCCGGATTTATCACCCGCACGGTCACCTTACCGGTGCCCGGTCCCGAATGGGTCACCGCAAGGGTGTCGCCAAAGCGGGCGCTGTAGCCGGGGTTGGTTTTTTGCGCCCGAATGGTTACTTTCCCGGGAATCGATTCGATGACCGGCAGCGGATTGTCGGTTTCCGAACCGGGTCGATAGCGGTAGGCAGTGACGGCAAAAGTATACTCTTTACCGTCAATAAACGGTTTCCCGGTAAAGTGGTCCTGGTTGATTTCCAGAAAGCGTTGAATCCCGCTGTTTTCACCGAAAATCACCGGTTGATAAACCATCCATCCGCTGATGGGATCCATCTGATACCCGAAAATGACCGAGGGCGGTTCCGGGGTGTCGAAGGTAGCGATACGCACTGCCTGGTCCATCCCGGCGGATTCATCCGGTAACTGCCAGACATTATACCCCTCGAACCGGTAATCGCCGCCATTCTGCTCAATGGCAGCCACCCGGTCCAAAGCGCTGCCCCAGTCCAGTACAATTTTGCCTTCGTATGCAGCCGCCGTGACAATCGGTTCCGGCAACCGCCGGGGAACCTGATAACCGTTGCTGTGCATAAATCTTGCTACCAGGGTATTGTAGCGGAGCACGGAGAGACTGGCGATACGATCTTTACTGCCGCCGGCGACCACGGCAAAAACCACCTCCTGGGTATCCCCGGGCTGCATGGTGAAGGATCCGCTGGCTAATGCCATGCGCCGGGCTCCCGGAGGGAGATTGTTGCCCATCCCGTCGATGTCCCCCGTGCCGGACAGTGGGTCTCCGTTTAAAGGGAATTTGGTGGGACGACCCTGCAAATTACCGGAGCCATGGTAATAGGGAATAAGATTGGTGGTATCCGGGAAAGGTGCAAATCCATTCAGCAAATTATACATCTCCAATGTACCCTCATAGGAGCCAATGGTCGGGTCGCCAATGGGGGTGCCGGTGGCTTTTGCCCAGAAGGAGGTGAGCGGCAAATTCTTGTGGTTGGCACGTTGGTGGAAGTTAAACCAGGCGGTGTCTCCAACAGCGGGCACGATGGGACCTTGCAGCAACACATATCCCACCGCCGGAGGTGCTGCACCGGGCGGCAAACCGGTGTCTTCATTGCTGCTGTTGTAACAGTAGCCGTAATTCAACACGCTGTCACAGCCCAGGAAATCGTCGGTATAATCGCCAAGGTCCGGGTCCGACCAGATTCCAACAAACATGGAGTCAATCGCCAGACCCGATTTGTTGATCAACCGGTAACGTTTGAACACCATGTCCTGTAACGCTTGGTGTTCATCGCTATAGGCCCACATGGTGACTTGCAGTTCCAGACCGATGGGGGGAGAACCGTATAAGCCCATGACCGCAGCAGGCTCCAGATCGTTGCAGACAAACCAGAGCACCTGATCGGCATTGGCAAGACCGGGAGTTTCACCGCGGGCAGGTTCGTAGATGCCGTTGCCGTTCTGGTCGTAAAACGGTGCACCGAATTGCACCGGCCAGTCATTCCAGTCGGCTTGATACTGCTGGCGTACGGTCTGGATGTCTGTCGGGGTTACCCGGGAGGTATCCTCCTCATAAAAAAGATCGGCGGCATCCCGGCGCAGCACCTCATCGGAAACGGTCCGGAAGTCCTTGCGGATGCGGTAAATATGAACGTGGGGCAGGTTGGGGTCTTCGGCATTGCCGGGGGAAAGTATCCTGCCCGGCACCGTGCCGATACGGTATGTTTGACCTCCCACCCGCAATTTCGGCGTGTCAGGGTTGGGGTCTGCCACCAACCCGCCCCACACAAAACCATCCTGAAATACAACCGGTTCCGGCGGTCTCTGAAATGTTACCCCGGATTCCCCGGTAAACGGATTCCGCCCCGACCAGCCGTCGTTGCGCATCCAGTAGCGAATATGGTTGATGTTCATGATCGCGGCACCCGGCTCTCCGGTTGACGATTGGAATCGGGAAAAGTGATCCCTGCCTTCATCCCGGGCTGAGACCGGAAGTATCACCCCGGTGAGAACAATGATACTAACCAAAAAAATTCTACCTACGTTCGGTTTCATAAGATTCTTCTTTTGAAGGATAGACTGGCAAATTTGGTGTTCAGTGCTTTCGATTATAAGCACATCGAACAGGCTCTTAGTTTTACGGTAACCGTATCCTTTTCCCTTACGATTACCGGGATATGATAATGAAGAAAGCCGGGACCAATGCAGCATACATCGGCATTCACATAATACGTTCCCTGGGGAACATCAAACATCGCTTTTCCGTTGGAGTCGGTCGTTTTGACGAGACTGTCCGGTGTAACGGTGATTTCCACATCCGGGACAGGCGTTTCCGCCAGGTCACTATCGAGAACCCGAACCAATAATGTTCCCATTGCCGGCTCTTTGGAAACGCCCGGCTTCGTTGGCTCTGGCGTCTTGCCGGCGTTATCCACACACCCCCATAAAGCAAAGAACAAGAAAAAGAAAAACACGGAACGGATAATCTTCGAACCGAATTTCATTTTGCTTACTCCTTATTGTGATGACTAAACAAAGTTTATCGTTCCAACCTCATATACTTTATACCTGTTAATACCCCATTCATATCCTCCTTCACGCCATTACAAAATTTTCTCTTCACTTTTAAATCGTACCCGGATGGTTGACAGAATGAGTTTTTTCCTTCTGTTCATCGAACCAGCAAAATCTTCCGCACCTCGTTTTGTCCCCCGGCGCTCAATCTACTGAAGTACAAACCGCTGCTGATATTTCTTGCTTCCCAGCGAATTTCATACTGCCCCTCGTTTTGCACCTCATCCACCAGCACGGCTATTCGCTGACCGAGGAGGTTGTAGATTTCCATCCGTACCCTGCCATGCTGCGGTACCCGATACCGGAATACCGTGGTATTATTAAAAGGATTGGGATAATTCTGAAACAGTTCCAGGCGGGTGGGAATATCCGGGGGCGGCGGAGCGGCAAAGGTAAACACATCTTCCGGGGTGAGAACATGGTCTATCTGAATGTCCAGGGTGAAGGGGGCAAAAAGATACGGCCGGGAACCCCTGTTCCGGGGC
Organism: uncultured Calditrichaceae bacterium; assembly: GCA_964471235.1. Lineage (GTDB taxonomy): Bacteria > Calditrichota > Calditrichia > RBG-13-44-9 > J075 > CAYYGL01. The sequence goes on along the minus strand of CAYYGL010000104.1, from coordinate 12,520 downwards.
CAGATGGCAAACAGCACATCCGAACCGGGCGCCCAGAGGGAATCACCGGAGAAGGGAACACCGTCTCCATAACGCATCCCCTGGTCGTAGTCGCTGAGATGGATAAACAGGTATTCCCGGGCGCCCATCTCGTCCGGAAATTGGGTGCCGTTCCAGCCCATATCCCAGATCAGGTTTGCCGGAGCCAGGCTATCGTCTTCTACAAAAGACACATTGACCCACCGGGGATTATCCGGGTCTATCATATCAAATGCCCGGAGGGGGAGTTCACCGATGCCGGCATAAGCATATCCCAGGTCGCGGCGATATACCGCACCTTTTGTCCAGTAACCCTCCTGGTCTACACCTTGAACATCCTGGAAAACCAGGCGCACCGGCACCAGGTCTTCCTTGTTCAACGTAGAGCCAAAAAATTTTTCCCCGGTATCCAGCCCACCGAAAAATTGCCTGCCTCCCCAGTTGACCCCACTTATCCAGCGATTGCCTTCAACATCCCACCCGGATAAATCGGTGCTATCCGGGCTCCACACACTTACCATTATGCCGTCTACCGTGGGAAAATCCAATCCGCCGGAAAGGTCGCTCTGATTGACAAGTTTCACCTCCCCGGTCGTAATGTCGGTAACCGACCATCGAAGCTGGTTGTCAAACGTAACTTCGTATGTATGCCCGGTGACCGCTGCCGGGTCAACCACGATAGCGGTCACGTTACCTGAACCGTGTCCTTGATTATGTTCTACCACCACTGCATCTCCAACATCCGCCTGATAGCCGGGATTGTTCTGATAAATCCTTACCACTGTTTGCCCCAAGGCGGATTCTACCACCGGGAATGGGGTGTGTGGATTGGGCGTGTAGCGGTAAGCGGTCACGGCAAAGTAATATGTTTGGTAGTTCCGGAAAGGCTGCCCGGTCAGGTAATCGTGGTCAATCTCCGTAAAATGCTTTATCCCGGAGTTGGTGCCGGGGATGATGGGACCCTGCACATAGGTACCGGCAGCAGCATCAAACCGATAGCCGAGGATCAGTTTGGGCGGGGTTTCTTTATCCACTGTGGTTATATAGACCGCTTCTTCGGGAGGAGCGTTCCAGCGGGGCAATTGATAAACATTGTAACCTTCAAAAAAATAATTACCTGGCAGGACTTCCCGTTCGATTTGTTGCAACAGTTCGGGCGCTTTTCCCCAATCCAGCACCACCTTGCCGTCCAGGGAGGTAGCCGTTACAGCGGGCGCCGGCATACGATGGAGCGGGCGGTAAAAACGAGGGAATTCCTGCAGAATTGCCCGGGCATTTAGTCGCATTACCTCCACACTGTAGGGATGGTAAGATGTGCCTTTTCCACCCACCAATGCCACAACCACTTCCTGGGTATCCCCGGGCTGCATGGTCAAAGGTCCCATGGATTCCAGAAAACGCACATCCCGGGGCGGCAGGTTGTTCCCGGTTCCGTCGATGTCACCAATGCCCGATACCGGGTCTCCGGATAGGGGGAATTGGGTGGGCTGCCCGGCATTCGCGCCGCTGCAGATAAGGTATGGTTCGGGATTGAACACATCCGTAGTGGGTAAATACCCGCGAAGGCTGTTGTAGTATGCCAGAGTACCGTTATAAGTCCCCAACTCCGGTTCTTCCCCTTCTTGAAAAGTGTAGGCAAACGAAGTCAAGTGCAGATTTCGATAACCCGGTTTGGGCAGGAGATTGAAAATTGCGCTGTCCCCCGGTGAGGGCAGGATGGGTCCCTGAAGAAGCAGATAACCGATTGCCGGGGGATACAAGTCGAATCTCCGGAAATCCCCGTCATCCGGATTTCCGTTGTAAGCGTAGCCTATGTTTAAAGAGGTATCGCAGCCCACCAGGTCATCCACATAGGTACCCAGATCCGCATCAACCCATTGGCCCAGGTACATGGAATCGATGACCATGCCGGACTTGTTGATGAGCCGGTAGCGTTTAAAAGCTGCCTGCCCTAAAAAAGAATTCTCTCCTTTATACCCCCACACGGTGACCTGTAATTCCAATCCGATGGGCGGGGAGCCAAAAAGATTGTTGGTCGCATCGGGATTGAGGTCGTTGCACACAAACCAGATCACCTGATCGGCATTGGCGATACCCGGTGTTTCTCCCAGGGAAGGTTCGTACACCCCGTTGCCATTCAGGTCATAGAAGGGCGCCCCGTATTGTACGGGCCATTCGTTCCAGTCGGTTTCATACTGCTGGCGAATGGTTTGAATATCCGCCGGGGTTACCTGCAACGTATCACCATTATAAAGCAACTCAGCGGCATCCCGACGCAGGAGGGCATCGGAAACGGTCTGGTAATCTTTGCGGATACGGTAAATGCGCACGTGGGGCAGTTCCGGGTCTTCGGCTACCCCGGGAGAGATAATCCTGCCGGGCGTCGTACCCACACGATAGGTTTGCCCGCCCACCCGGAGTCGCGGCAGGGTGGTATCCGGGTCCGGCACCCATCCGCCCCAGAGGATGCCGTCCTGGAATACTACTCCGGCGCTTCCCCGTGGGTAAATGGTGCCGGATTCCCCGGTGTTGGGATTGCGCCCCGACCAGCCGTCGTTGCGAATCCAGTATGAGATGTTGCCAACATTTAACAGTGTAGAAGAATTGATGAGGGTATTTTTGCCCCATTGCCGGGGATTGGTGATGCCGGTCTTATCCCGGGCAAATATCGTTGAATGCCACGGAATCCCCAGCATGAGGACTCCATAAAAGGCAATGAGGATTTTGGGGGTCATACCTCCTCCGCCCCGTTCATTCCGGCAGGGAACGGGCTTTCTCTATATGAAATTTGTTTTTATTCGGATTCGGTGAATAAAAATAGTTCAAAATATATACCAACATCCGGATGGGTTAGAGACAATCACATTAAAATTAACAAGTTGTAAGAAATTGTCGGTTACTGGGGACAGAATCCATCGGAAATAAATTTCCCATCGGCAGCAGAAAAGGATTTCCTGGTGTTGGAAAACGGAGGCTGGCGAAATCCGGCTTTTAAAGGGAATGAAGAGATACCCCGGCAGGGATTCATGGGTGCCGGGAAAGGATCCCGCTTAGGGGTAAACCCACGGCTACGGGGTGGGATCATCCCGGGGATGCTAAACGAGGTGACAGGCGGCAGACCAGAAAATCTGCCATCTGTCAAAACACTCACCTATATCCTTCAAGGGAACAGGGAAGCAGCCAATCCCCTCACCGGAGCAGGATCATTTTCCGTGTGGCAACAAAGCCACTGCCGGCAGTCAGTCGGTAGAAATACACCCCGGAAGCCACTTGCCTCCCGTTATCGTCCTTACCATCCCAAATCACCTGATGCCTTCCTGACGTAAATTTTCCCTCAGCCAGTTTCCGCACCTGGCGCCCGGTGACATCGAACACGAGAAGCGTAACACGGGATGCATGGGGGAGAGCGAATAAAATTTTGGTTCCGGGATTAAACGGATTGGGATAATTCTGACTCAGCGAGAATGCCCTGGGGATGGTTTTGGATGGTATCCCGGCATCCACCACAATCGGGGTATAGAACGTAAAGGTGTCTGGGCTGGCAGTACTCAATTGACCATCACTCACTTCCACCGTCCAATGATAATCGGTGTCAGTGGATAAATTAAGATAGGTATAGACATAAACGGTATCGGTCAGGTTGCTCACCTGAAAAGTATCGGCAGGGTTGAAAATGTACAGGGTATAACTCAACGGGTCTCCCTGGGCATCCATGGAAGCCTGCCAGACAAACCGGATGGAGTCAATGACTGTTACGGTATCCCCGTCTGCCGGTTGGAGCAGGGCAAAGGCAGCAGGGGGTGTATTAGGCTCCGGAGTTAAGAGATAGTTGACGGTGTTTTCCAATAACGCCCGGGCAACCAGGGTGTCGCTCACCTGGGCAAAATTGAATGCGTAATAAACGCTCTGGGCGCTTTCCGGAATATTGTTGTCGTCGTAAACGGAGATCCCGGCATCGGTGGGAACGCCGGTGGTGCGATACACCAGGTAAGCATCTCCCGGCGTCATGGCATCCTGGCTGCCAAAAGCGGTGTAGGTAATGGAAATGGAGGATGGCAGCGGGTTGGGAGTCGTGACAATGGGATGATTTTCCTGACCGCTCACCACATGCAGGGCGCCCTCATTGTCGCCATTCCAGGTAGTGGAATGAAGCAGGTAAGTCTTCACCTGGGTGTCATTCCGCCAGGTCCAACCCACTTCCCCGCCCTCGATGATAAATTTGCCCCCGTTCTGGGAGTAGCTAATCAAGGCATTTCGATAACTGTTGTTACTCAAAGAATTTTCATTAATGCCGCTGGAAGAGATGAGCAAGTCATACGTGTCCCAGGTATTGGGATCGGTGGTGGCAGGCGTTTCCACGGTGACCAGGTAACCCGCATCTGTGAGGGCATTTTCCATCAGGGATGCGGCAAGACCAAAGGGATTCTGTGCCGGGTTCCGGTGAGATACGCCTTTCTCACTGTGAAGGGTCAAACGACTGGTAGTGGGGTCATCATCAATAATCAGCACAGCACCCAGGCTGTTCACGATGGCAAAGCGATGATACCCGCTGTCCGGGTGGGTGGATTGGTTTGCCTGTACTGCGGCATCGATTGCCACAATGCGATAATCAATCGTATCCCCGATATTCACAACAGTGGTGTCAATATCAAAAACACCCTGGTAACCATCACTCCCGGTGAGGTTTAAATTAAACATCCCGGTTATGGCGCCGTTATTCACCGAATATTCCACATAAGCACTGCTGATGCCCAGGTTATCGGTGATGGTTGCCTGCACAACTGCCGGCCAGCGCTGGTAAGCCTGGTTCCGTAAGGGGGTATGCACAATGACGGGTGGGATGGTGTCTGCACCGGCAAAGAAGCTGTGATAATTTGTCGGTGCCCCAGCGGGGTGGGTGGCTGCCAGACCGGCGCTGTCCGCCGCAAAAATATAATAATTATAATGAGTGGGTACCCCGGTGCCGGGGATGTCGGCGGAATAGACATTGCCCGAGGCTGTCATCGTTAGGGTATCGGTAAACACGCTGTCGGTGCCATAAATTAACAGCACCTCCGTAAGGGGAAACGAGGCGGTAATGGTCGCCGTTACCGGGTAAGGTCCGGTCAGGTCTTCCGTATCGCTTAAGGGGATATGATCGATTTGCGGTACCGTAATGTTATATCCCCGCTGGGTGAACCAGAAATCCAACACATTCAAATGGGCACCATTGTAGAGATTCACATCCGCCTGGATAAACGCCTGGGCGGCATCTTCCTGGCTGGTAGCGCTGTTAGTCATGGCGAGTGCTTCTAAGAGATCGGAATCCGTGGCGGTCCGCCCGATGTCATCATAAATTTGCATCAGGGTGGAGGACCACATCTGCCCATCGGTATGAATCTGCCCGGTTAAATCTTCCGGGTAATGCCCGGGGTAGTTGGTGACCCGCCCGGGCCAGAACTGGTTATGCCCGTCCCACTGAAACACCCAGAAATACTGTGGGTCTGCCGGCGTCCAGAAGCCGGTGCTGCGGTTGTAGGAAGCTGCCCAGTAATCGCCTACCCCCTCGCTCAATCCATCCACCTGGGAGAGGCTGCCATTGGTCAGCCAATCGTGAATACCATGCCCCAACTCATGGAGCAGCACATCCGGGTCTTCGGAATCATCCACCCCGCCTTCTCCCCAGGCAATCCTGCCGGTGGAGGAGAGGTAATGGGAATTATCCTGCCCGCCCAGCCCATGCGGGTCCACCTGCACCCCGCCAGTGTATTGAAACGGCATTACGTTAAATCCCAGCGTCTCGTTGATGTAGCGCATGGATTTATCAATGTGGTAATAGGTATTCGCCGCTTCAAATTCCTGGGGACTGCGGGTAAAATGCCAGTTGCTGTCCGGCTGGCTGAATTGCCCTTCAAACGGCGATTCGAAATCTTCAATATTGGCGTAGGGACCGTCCAAATTGAACTGGCTGCCGTCAAAATTAATATCGAGCAATGGCACTTCCACGATCTGAGCCGTCAGGGAATCGCTGTCGGCATCGTTGTTGTCACCAAACTGCCCGCCCGTCTGGTAAACCGCCCGTGCCCGGGTTAAGGGGTCCGGGTCGAACACCCAGCCGGAGCCGCTGGTCGGGGTGGTCCGTTTGCCACCGTAGTAAAGCGCCCGGTCTTCCACCCGGAAAATTTCCCCGGTATGGGCATCCACCAACACCTCCCATTCCCCGAACAATTCTTCCGCCGGCACCAGGGTGATTTGATGTGCCAGCCGGGTGCGCCGCCGGTTGTAATAGACCACGGTTTCCCGCTTTTCCAATTGCATCCTCCCGGAGATGTTCAGATACTGCCGGGCAATGCGGTCGGCTTCTGCCAATGAGATGCGCGGGCGGGCATCTGTTAGCTGCACCAGCGGTTTGTAGCTGTTCATCACAAAAACTACCTGATGCTGCCGGTTGAGATTGACCACCAGATCGGCATGATATACCGGGTAGCCCTGCTCGAATTGCTGAAAGCGCACATGGTAGCCGCCGGGCGTTTCCCGGGTAACCGTGTGACGGAGGCTGCTTAAATCCTCTGGGATATGGAGCAGGGTGGCGTTTTTTTTCAAATACTGTTCCGCCATATCCTGCGGCGATGCCGGTGAGACATCGTAATTCACGCGGTACAGGGCAATCGGTGCACCGCTTTCCCGACTGACCCGCATGTTTTCAAAGCGATAGGTTGTCTCCTGCTCATCCGGTAAAATTTGCAGATGCCGGTTGGCAGGGGGTTTTTGGGCATACAGAAATGTTCCCAATCCCCCAAAGGCCAGCATTAGAAATACTGCTATAGACCTGAAGAACACTTTCATAAAAAACTCCTTTGTTAAAATGAAGGGTTAGGATTAAAAAAACATTTTTTCTCTCTGAAGTCATATCTTACACCTGCTCTGCCAAATCGAATGGTGAAACGAATACATGATTTGTAAATGGGAAAGATATTCAATGATCAATCGGTGCCCGGTGCAACATCACGAAAATATTGTTAAGGGGCGCAAGTGTACTTCATTCGAAATCCGCTATATATTTGCAATCCCGGGGCTTTCTATCGAGAAAAATACTTCCGGGCAAACGGGCTTTTCAGGGTAAATCGGTGTAAAAATGAAATGTGTATACCGGCCCGTTTTCTCCTTTAATATATTGTCCCTGAACAAAAAAAATGTGCTTGCCCTCGCTGAGATTGGTTAAATGCACCGAAGTTGTGGTATCAAATGCGGACCAGAATCCGTTATCGAACCTGTGGCGAAAAAGCATACTATCTAAATTCCCCTTCCATAAAAAGGTCACGGTATCCGTGGTTATTGTATCCGCTTCAGCCGGGCCGGAGAGAAGAAAGATTCGCGGGCGTATATAATTCGGATTGGCCGGATCGTAAGGGTTGTAAGGTACTTTGGGTTCTTCCGGTAATGTCTCACAAGCAATTACAAACAATAGCACGGTGGAAAAAAGAAATAAGCAAAACCGTATCATATTCTCCTCATTGACTAACCGTCAAATTTAAACATCTCATCTCTATGCATCGGCCCAGGGCTTTGCCCCGGACGACAGCTTACGTTGATAAAAAAACTGTTTCCACGTTGGGAACAGGTCTCCCCATTACAATTTAACACTTACTTTCACCCCGGGATGACGATTCCCATGGAGAGCCGCCGGGGTAACGGCAATATTCTTCATCCGATGATAAAAAAAGTAAATATCAACAATATTCAACACCCATGCAGTTACCGTGATGGTAAATGCCGTTTCCCTCAGGTAACGATTTACCCTCATCTTAGAATGGGTGTCTCTCATCGAATCAAACAACTCTTCCATTTTGGTGGGATCAATATTAACCTCATAGGCATTTTTCTTTTCATAGAACTCTTCTTTAAACCGGCGAATATTTTGGTTAAACAAAATCCCCCCTACCAGTGAACCAATCCCGGCAATAGCAAAAACAGAACCGTGGAAATTGTTTCCAAGATAGAGCTGACCGGCACCGGGAAGCAGCACAGAAAGCGCCAGGGCTATGTTTCGATTTTTGGGATGTAAGGTTACCGAGAAACGATATGTTTTCTTTTCCGTGGCATTAAACGATGTCAAATACTTATGAAAACCGGGTTTGGTGACCAATAAAGAATGTTTGCCGAAGGAAATATCTTCATCCCGGATAGGGAGTTTACCCATAAAATCCTCATTCAGAAAAATATTCGCATCGGGGGGAAATCCCTCAACCGTCAGTTCAGCCTCTTTGGGGGCTAAAACAAACATCTTCTTAAAATGACGTTTGTGCCTGTTTATGAAAAATGAAGACCGGAGTTTTTTATAGCCATCTAAAATCAGTGTTAATTTATATTTTCCCAAATATATTTCACTGCTTTTTAGCGGGGTCGTACCCAAAAAATGATCATTGGCATACACCTGTGCCCCCGCTGGCTCCGTGGTAATCTCTATCATTCCTCCCAATTTCAGTTCTTTAAAGAGATGATATCTTTCTTTTTTGTTGTCCGGCTGAAGCTGAACCGTTTCGGAAACATATCCTTTCTTTTGATAGCGGAGGGTGAGAATGGAATCTTTCATTTCCATTCTGTAGAGAATGGGCGTAAAACCTAACAGTGAATCGTTGAGAAATATCGCCGCACTGTCGGGTTTGGAAGTAATATGTAATTGGATATACATATTTCCCAATGTGTCAGCAGATTGGGAAAGAAGCATACCGGACCACAAACAGAAAAGCAGATACAGGTTTCGAAAAAGCATAGAGAATCTCCTGTTATTGATAGGAAAAAACATGCTTTTAAAGGCTCCCACCATATTCGATGAGTAACTTCGGCAACATTCGCAGTCGTCGAATCTATTCGGGGAATTGTATCTTAAGATGTGTGGTGAAAAAAACATTCATATCCGCTTAAATTTTCGATCCAGTTCCTCCAAATCCAACGTCACGATTACCGGCCTCCCGTGGGGACAGAAGTAGGGTTCCCGGGTTTGAAACAATTGATCAATCAGGGCATTCATTTCCTCAAGGGTTAATTTCTCCCCGGACTTAATGGCGTTCTTACAGGCAAATGCCGCAGCGATTTTCTCATGCGGCTGGTACTGCCCGCCTTCGTTCTCGCGGTAGTAATCGATGATTTCCAACAAGATTTTGGCTTCTTTCCCCACCTTTACATCTGTCGGAATCCCCTCAATCACCACACTGCGCCCACTCAGTTCGCTGATGATGAATCCAATTTTCGCCAGCCACTCTTTGATGTCCTGGTAAATTAAAAAATCCTCCAGGGACAACTCCAGCGTCTGGGGAAACAACAGCTGCTGGGTGGGCAGGGATTTTTCCTGCTGCAAGGAATCCAGAATGCGCTCGAAAAGAATGCGTTCATGCGCCACATGCTGATCGATGATGACCAACCCGCTTTTAATCTGGGAAAGGATGTAGCGGTTGTGCACCTGCCAGAGAGCGGCTTGTTGAGTTGTGGGCGCCGGTTGGGCAGCAGGGGTAGAAAAAGTATCGTCCTGCTCGGATGGCAATTCCCGGTAAGCAAAAGACATCTGCCGGGAAGAGTCTTCCGCCGGAGTCTTCGGGCGGCTGGCAGAGGGGGGCGCCGGAACTGGCGCCTTGCGAACCTGTTGGAAATGCTGTTGAATTTCCCGCTGTTCGGCGTCATCTTTCCGGATGTTAAATTTGGGAACTATACCCTGTGATTGAATCCCCTTCCGCACCGCTGACAAAAACAGGTGATAGATGACCCGCTCGTTGGCAAACCGCACCTCCATTTTGGTGGGATGCACATTCACATCCACCAGGTGGGGCGGGATGTCCAGGAACATCACGAACTGGGGATAGCGGGAGCGTTCAATCAGGTTGCCATAGCCCTGGAAAACCGCATGGGCTAAATTCCGGTTGATGATGGTGCGCCGGTTCAAATAGATGAACTGGTTCTGGGTATTGCCGCGGGCTAAATCCGGGCGGCAGACATAACCTTCCAGGGTAATTTCGTTGAGTTCCTCTTTTACATAGACCATGCCTTCGTAAAGTTTCTGCCCAAACACCTGCACGATGCGCTCGTCCTGGCTGCCAGCCGGCAGGTTGAACAGCTCTTCGCCATTGTGTATCAAGGTAAAATGAATTTGCGGGTAAGCGAGAAAAAACCGTTTCAGCCATTTCAGAATCTGGTTGAATTCCGTGGTATCGGCGCGCAGGAAATTCCGCCGCGCCGGGGTGTTAAAAAACAAATTTTTTACAGAGATGATGGTGCCATGTCGGGCAGCAATTTTTTCCTTATGTTCAATCTTGCCGCCGTTTAAGCGCAGCAGAACCCCTACCTCGCTTTCCAGGGGGCAGGTTTTCATCTCCAGGCGGGAGACCGACGCAATGCTCGGTAAGGCTTCTCCCCGGAACCCCAGGGTTAGAATACGATCGAGATCACGAATATTGGCAATTTTGCTGGTGGCATGGCGCTCAAACGCCAACTCGGCGTCGGTTTCATCCATCCCTATCCCGTTGTCAATCACCTGGATCAGTTCCTTTCCGGCTTGCTGAATGACCACGGTAATCTCACTCGCCTGCGCATCGATGGCATTTTCCACCAGTTCCTTCACAACGGATGCAGGACGGTCCACCACCTCTCCGGCAGCAATCTTGTTGGCGATGTTAGGGGGTAAGACATTTATCGTCGGCATATCACTCCATCTTGGTATCGTGTCAGAATCAAAGAAATATAACCATCCGTTAAGGTGGTGACAAGCGGTTAATCAGGCACTCTAAAGAGGAAGTTGGAGTCTGTCATTTTGGGTGCTTCATCCCCTCACCCGGTAACAGATATCCCTGTCATATCCAACAGGCGTTACACCCGGCAAAAACCTAATGGGTTTGTTTCATTTACTCAAATTTTTTATACTCTTCGATAATGCATGAGAATTATATTGACCGGGGGTATGTCCCGAAATATCAATGAATCCTGGAGGATTGCCAATGAAAGCCTTTCCCTTGTTTTTGCTGACCGCTATGGTATTTAGTTTCGCCGGTTTCGGACAAACTGCTTACCAGCGCTATTTCACGGACAACGCCCTGCGCATCGACTACTTTCACTTCGGTAATAAGCATGAGGACTATGCCACCATTGATCAATTATATGAAGTGACTCCCTGGGCAGGGTCCCGACACCACCTCCTCGACTCCCTCAACCGGGGAGACTACATGGTGCAGGTGTTTGACTCCAAAAATGGCGATCTCATCTTCTCCCGCGGATTCTCCACCCTGTTCAGGGAATGGCAGACGACTGAAGAAGCCAACGCCGGGGCGCAAAAGACCATCCATGAGACTATTCTCATCCCCTTCCCCCGCAACGAGGTCCGAATTGCATTGCTCAAACGGGATTCTTTAAATGTCTTGAACACGGTTTTTTTTGAAACAACGATTGATCCCACTTCCTGGAAAATCAATCGGGAAAAGCGAGCCGTGGGAGTGGAGGTAACGTCGCTGCTCCAATCGGGGGCGCCGGAGAACCATGTGGATTTAGCACTTCTGGCAGAGGGATATACCCAACAGGAGAAGAAAAAATTTCTTTCCGATGCCCGGCGATTGATGGAGCACCTCTTCACCATTGCCCCGTTCACAAAACACCGAAACCAATTTAATGTATATGCCCTGTTCAAACCCTCGGCAGAATCCGGGGTGGATGATCCCGCCCACGGTGTCTTCCGTAATACGGTTCTCAATGCTTCTTTCAACACCTTCGGCTCGCAGCGGTACCTGATGACGTTTGACAGCAAATCGTTGCATGACATGGCATCCGCTGTTCCGTACGACGCGCTCTATCTCCTGGTCAACGACAGTCAGTATGGCGGGGGCGCTATTTATAACCTTTATGCCGTCACCACGGTAGATGACCAGTGGAGCCCGTTTGTGTTTGTGCATGAATTTGGGCACAGTTTTGCCGGACTGGGAGATGAATATTACACCAGCCAGGTGGCATATACCGATTTCCATAATAAAGGAGTGGAACCCTGGGAGCCGAATGTCACGGCACATCCGCAGCGGGCAGAATTGAAATGGGAAACGTTTGTCCAGCCGGATACCCCCCTGCCCACCCCCTGGCAGCAGAAGGAATACGACCGGATGTCAGCGGAATGGTACCAAACTCGTAAGGAACTGCTCCAGCAGGGTGTTTCTGATAGCAAAATCCATCAGGCGGAGATGACGTATATTGGCAGATTGCTGAATTTTTTTTCCCATCTTCCTTATGGCAATCGGGTGGGTGCCTTTGAAGGCGCCGGGTACCAGGGGAAAGGGTTATATCGCCCGATGGTGAATTGCATTATGTTTTCCAAGGGGGCGACAAGTTTTGACCCGGTTTGCCGGAAGGCTTTTGAAGAAATAATACGTTTTTGGGCAGAGTGAAGGGAAACTAATTTTGAAGAAATTGGTAACCCCTTTTTTCTCTAAGCGTCTTTTTAATTCCCTAAAAATGCAACAAGTATTATTTAGCAAAAAAACAATATTAGCAGAGG
>CAYYGL010000103.1:0-17347 GCA_964471235.1 uncultured Calditrichaceae bacterium | reverse complement strand
GGATTGTAGTAACGGAAATGATCGCCTACCATGAAAACCCCCGTAAGGTAATTGCTGACGGCAGGGCGGTGTACAATGTGCGGCGGAGGGAGGAGCGGTTGGGGATGGGTGAGGTTCGTTTCAGATGATTACGGCAATACGCTGAAACATTAATGTTTACGAAATGAATTGTTTCTTTTCCTGAAGGTAAGGTTCCGGTCGGAAAAGGGCTGCTCCCAAATACCTTCGGGAATTCCATTGCCCCGCAGTATTTACAATGAATTTTTACGATCATTCTATTCCTTTGATTATCCACTAATTAAGTGGATATAAGGTCTATGCCCGGCATTCCGACGGTCTAACGAAAGTTGACCTTCGGAACTCGGAATGACACAAATGGACATATAGCTGAACAGTTACTAAAATTTAAATTTGATCAAAATGAAAAACGAAAAAAATTCGTCTGTCAGGAAATAAAACAAATTAAAAAAATTTCGGTATAAACTGCACGTTTTTTACCTGGCAGAGTAACAAAAGCGATCACCGGTTAGCAGATGATGCCTATCCCACCCGTCTTACCGCACCACCATAATCTTCCCGCTGTAAGATTTGCCTGCCGAGACGACCCGGTAAATATACACCCCGCTGGCAACCGCTTTATTGTCGTTGGTGGTCAGGTTCCAAAAGGCAACCCGCAGGGCATTCTCCGGCAGCACCGTGGCGATGTGCAAACCGTTTCCGGTAAAAATCTCTATATGCGCATCTTCCGGTAAATTGGCAAAGGTCACCCGGGAGACCGGTTGTTGGGGAGTGATCGGGTTGGGGAAAACCAGTATCTGATCGGGATTGATTTGAACCCCTTGCTTCAGCCGGAGTTCATAGCTGGTGCGCTGATTTTGATCATTCCCCCATCCGCCGCTGAACACCAGCAGGTAATAGCGCAGCGACGGGGTTTCCGGTAAACTGAGCAACGCATTGGAGGGGAAAAAACTCACAAAAGGTTCGGAGAAGGTGAAGGAAGCGCTCTCCCAGAACTGGGAGGAACTATCCACTGACAGGAAGAGGCTGACATTGCCGGGGGCAGATAAATCCACCTGATAAAATCGGAATGCCAGCGGCGGCAGGCTGCCGGTAACGGTAATTTCCCGGGATTGATCAAACCCCTGGGAAATCAACTTCGGGGTGGGGTAAGCAGCAGCTTCCGGGAAGTAACGCCCCGGTATTGACCGGTCATCGGAGAAAAACATCCAGGTGGCTAATTGTTTTAGTTCCTCATCCAACCCAGAGCCCTTGTTTTGCAGCACCTGCTTCATAGCGGGCAGCGCCGGCTGCTGAAGAATCTCCTGCCAGATTTCCCGGGTGATGGTGCTGCCAAACCGCTCCCCTAACATGATATTCAAAATCACCTCGCCATATATTTTCCCGAATGCCCCGTCGTATGCCAGGAATTCCGTGGTGTTGTTAAAAAATGCCGGCAGGTATTGGTAATAATCGTTCACCGTATCCGCCACCACTTCTTCCATATAAGTGGCAGAATTCTCGATAAACCACAGGTCCGGGAAATTATTCCCCTGCTGCCAGATGCGATAGCCCAATTGCAGGGCATGGTTAAACTCATGCGCCGCGGTGACGGCGATGGCTAAGCTATCCCGCACAATGCGTTTTGCCTGCCCGCTTAAACTGCCGGTGATGTGTTCATACAGATAATCGGGGATGAAGGAGAAATCGGTATTGATCCACACCTCGCTGGGGTAATTCAATCCTGGCAGGGAAGGAATATCCTGCGAAGGGTCCCAGCCAGTAACGCCATAAGTATTGGCAGGCACGTTGTAATTTCTACCGGGATTTCCGCAATATACCGGGTAAACGGTTCGGGGATTACCGGCAGCATCCGGGGGCGGATTAAACCCCAGGGTGTTAATCTCGATCTCCCAGGCACGGTCAAACGACTTTCCCACAAATTCCAGGTAATCGGGCGTGCCGTTGTTGTCCTGATCATAAGTGGGGATGGAGTCGTATTCGGTGGTGTTGTAATGAATCATAAAATGCCCGGAGGGGCTGGGCAGGGAGTCCCATTCCACCTGGGTAATCGCCAGTTTGTGGAAACGGGATAATGCCGGTAAATCCGTCTTTGAAGAAGCCACGGCTTCCAGTAAGTAAGGCAGACCGCATTTATGAGGTCGATTCTCGGTCTGGGCAATGGAAAATTGAAAAAGCACCAGAAGTGCAGTCAACACAAGCCGGATAACGCCTGGAAATGCAATCATAGTGTCAGCCTTTATCATTTATGCTTTGATTTCAGAACGATGGAAATGGGAACACCTTTAAAGCCCCAGAAGCTGCGAATCTGGCGTTCCAGAAAACGGCGGTAATTCTGGGGGATCAATTCGGGGTGATTGCCAAAAAAGCCGAATACCGGCGGAGCGGTTTTCAACTGGGTGATGTAGTTGATTTTGATTTCCTTTCCCCGAACCGCCGGGGGACTGTTCTCCTTGATGATCGGCAGCAACACCTTGTTCAGGTCGCTGGTGCGAATCTGTTTATGAAATTCCTCATATACATAAGTTGCCAGGTCTAACAATTTATAAAGCCGTTTTTTCTGAAGCACCGAGGTAAACATCGTGGGCACGAACTGGTATTCGCCAAATCGGTATGCCAGTTCTTTTTCCCATTCCCGGAGCGTGCGGCTGTCTTTTTCAATCAAATCCCACTTGTTCACCACAACCACCAACCCCTTTTTTGCCTGAAGCGTTTCCGAAACGATACGCATGTCCTGGCGGGTTAATCCCAGGGTGGCATCGATAAAATAGAGCACCACATCGGCCCGCTGGATGCTGCGCATGGTGCGAAGCTGGCTGTAGAAAAGGATGTTTTCCTTTACTTTGGTGCGTCGCTTTAACCCGGCGGTGTCAATCAGCAGGTAATCCCGTTTTTTGTATTTCAGGGGCGTGTCGATGGGGTCCCGGGTGGTGCCGGGAATGGGCGTCACGATCACCCGCTCCTTCCCGATCAGGGTGTTCACGAATGAGGATTTCCCCACGTTCTCCTTGCCGATCACCGCCAGTTTGATGGCAGTATCTTCCGCCGGTTGATATTCGGTTTGTTCAATCAGATGAACCAGGTTATCCAGAAAATCGCCGATACCGCGCCCCTGTAAGGCGGAGATGAACAGCGGCTCTCCCAGTCCCAGGTTCATGAATTGGTATCCCTCACTCTCCCGTGACAAGTTATCCACCTTATTCACCACCAGCACCACCGGTTTTTCGGTGCGCCGCAGCAGGGAAGCGATGACTTCGTCAATATCGGTGATCCCGGTGGTCTGGTCAGTCATAAAGACGATAACATCCGCTTCCTCCAGGGCGATTTCCACCTGTTCCCGGATGGCAAGGTCCATTTCGCTGCGAGCATGGGGAAGGTATCCGCCGGTATCCACTACCATAAACGATTTCCCATTCCAGTCCGAGACCGCATAATGCCGGTCGCGGGTGACCCCCGGCGTATCATCCACAATAGCATCCCGCTTTTTGATGATACGGTTAAACAGGGTGGATTTACCGACGTTGGGACGCCCGATTATGGCTATGATTGGTTGTTTCATATTCCTCCACTACTTCAAACAATTCACCAAAACTCTCCGGAAACACAATCACCCGTTTACCCAGCTTCTCTTCCAGTTGGGGCACGGTCCAGTCATCAATAAAGACACCGTCGTCATTCAGCACCCGGGGGGGTAGCACAATCACGTCCCCGGTGGATTGCTCCCTCAGGGTATGGTAAATATCCGCTCCCACCAGCAGCCCGGCAACGGTGATGCTGGGTCCGTAAAAGCGATTCACCACCGGGTGCAGTTTAAAATTCAACCCCGGAATGCGATTCAATCGTGGCATAAAATACGTTTGCAGTACTTTCTCTCCCAATAATCCCGTGACCAGGCTGAAACTCTTCAGGTGTCTGCCGGAATGTTGCAATTGCGAATATTCCGCCTCAAAGCGGTCGATGAAGTCACGGGTCAATCCCACCCCGTTTTCCAGTTGAAAAAAGCCTTCGTAATATTCCCGTTCCGGTATGGGCAGGTCGGTGCGGATGTAAAACTCATCGGACAAGTACACAAAGGAACTGCCCAACTCCTCACGGAGTTTCCGGCGGCGTTCATCGGTCTCCCGGATCACCTTGAGCGCATATTCCCGGGTTACCGGCTTGATGGGAAACAGGTTCTTGCGATGTTGGGTCAATCCCACCGGCACAATGGCAATGGAGCGCACCATCGGGTAATATCGCTTTAGATCGGCTATTGTTTTATCCAGGTGAACCCCGTCGTTTAGCTCCGGGCATAGCACTATCTGGCAGTTCAGTTCAATCCCGTTGGCTGTCAAATAGTCGATTTTCTCAAACAGGTGATCATCGAACTTGATCCCCAGCATCAGCTTCCGCAGTTCCGGGTCTGTGACATGCACCGAAATATAGAGCGGGGTAAGCCGCTGTTCCACAATTCGTTCCAGGTCCTCCTGCGTGGTGTTGGTCAAAGTGGTGTAATGCCCGTACAAAAATGAAAAACGATAATCTTCATCTTTAAAGTATAGCGACCTGCGCAGCTTCTTGGGATTCTGGAACACAAAGCAGAAGATGCAGCTATTGCCGCATTCCCGCATCTCCAGATCGACCGGCACAATCCCCAGGTCATCGTCATATTCCTTCTCGATTTCGTAGAGCACCTGTTCGTCTTCATGCTGAACCAGTAATGCCACCTCCTCCTGGGTGATGTAAAAGCGATAGTCAAGCGCATCGCTGATCGGGTGCTCATTCACCGCAACCACGAAATCCCCCGGGGAAATCCCCAACTCCTCGGCAATGCTCCCCGGCTCTATCTGTTGAATTTGAACCATTGTTCTCTCTCGTTTTTATCAAAATACATCCATAACCCGTAAATTTACAAACAAATTGTGGGGATTCCCAAACGGGATATTTATATTAGACTGGATTTGTAACGACTCAGGTAGTAGCTATTTCGGACGTGGATAAGAAAGAGTTCCTGTAGAAATCTGTTTTTGTCATCAAAACTTTTTCTTTACCGCAATGATCGCAGCGGATACGCGACGGGAAAGAGATAAACATCTGTTCGTTGCAAACGTTGCGGTCGTTGCGGTATAACAACCTGAGTCGTTACCTGGATTTTTTGTAATCACGTGGAGAGAAAAAGAAGAGACATTCGGGGAGGAAATAGCAAATCGGGATAAAATCGGCATGGTACCGATTTCCCCCGATCCTCTGATATGCTGATTCCCCGATATCCCAAAACCAGGGAGGCAATATGAAAATCCAGGGCTCGGTCATCCTCATCACCGGCAGCGCGATTCGGGTAGGTAGAGCCATCGCTCTATTGCTGGCAAAAAAGGGGGCGCAGGTGGTCATCCATTACCGTGGCAACAAAGATGCTGCGCAGCAAACCGCGGAAGAAATTGTCGGCATCACCGGGGCAGCCCCGCTGGTGGTTCGGGGCGACATTTCGCTCCGGGCGGATTGGCTGCAAATGCGGGAAGCGGTTCTGAAGCATCATGGCAAAATCGATGTGCTGGTGAATTCCGCGGCAATCTTTTACCGAACTCCCTTTTTACAGATTTCCGATGAGCAGTGGGACGAAATTCTGAACACCAATCTGAAAGGCGTTTTCATGGGGTGCCAGGTTTTCGGGGAAGTGATGGTGCAGCAGAAACGGGGGAAAATCATCAACATTGCCGATGTGGCGGCGGAGAAGGTGTGGAGCGGCTACATTCCGTACTGTGTCTCCAAAGCAGGGGTAATTGCCCTGACCCGGGGGTTAGCCAAAGCCCTGGCACCGCATATAACCGTCAATGCCATTGCCCCGGGCACGGTGTTATTAGCCGAAGAATACGATGAAGCGGAGGAGCAGCAGTTGATCGACAAAACTCCCCTGAAGCGGGTAGGCGAACCGGAAGACATTGCCCGCACCGTGGCATTTTTGATCGAGGGCAGCGATTTTATCAACGGGGCGGTGATCAAGGTGGACGGCGGAAGATCGCTGGTGTAGCGGAATTATATTCTCCTTTTTTCGCAATTTGTATCGCAAAAATCCGGGATTCTGAAATTTACCCCATAGATTTATTTATCTTCGGAAGAATTGTATTATTGCAGGCATGTTGGCTTGATGTTACCGCTTTTGCGATGCTGCCTCCCACTGATGAAGTTTCTCTTCCTATACCGTAGTATGTAAAAAATTAGTGGATATTTTTGTGAATGATTCTTAAATTGATTTGTAATAAATTTCACGATATTGAATTGGCAATACCACTTATTCTAAAAAGAAAGGGGGACTAAACAACCCGCCGTTTTCTTTTGGAGAGGGTGTTGGAAACCTTGCCATTACTGTCTGATTGCCATTGATAAAAGCTCAAGAGTCCCCCTGAATCCGGTATCAATCCGGGCACGGTAAGCAAACAGCTTTCCCACCTCGCTCTAAAAGAGAGGCACCGGATGATAACTTGTAGAGAGGCTGAAACAGTACTCCACAAATTCCCATTACCTTTTCCTGTTGATTTGATTACCATGATGCTCTTTTCCTCCGAACCGAGACCTTGAAGACCGGGTCATTATCACGTCGTTACCCATACAATACGAAGTTTGGTGAAGGGAGTGTCAACACCATGTTATCATGTGTCGCATGATAATGGCATCATTTGTTCTGTACCCTTTCCAGCTAAATGGTCATCCCGCCTCCCTACATCCCCCCTGTTAAAAAATTCAATCGAGTTTTTATCGCATCATCCCGTGTGGTGTGTTTGGCATGCATTGAAAGACAGGCGACAATTAGCGGTGTTTTCACATAGAGGATCAGCACGGGTGAGTTGAATCCCGCGCTGAGTGTCTCCGCAAGCTGATGGAGTTTGAATATTTAATCGAGCTATTTTTAATGCTCGCAGCGGAGCGACAAAACAAGTTTTGACGCTCCGTTGTAAACGTAGGAGCGACAAAATTTATTTTGTCGGTGGCACGGTTATTTAATCAAACTTCATAAGCTTGCGTTACTATGTGGATTCACCACAGCATTCAAAAAGCGGTGGGTCAAACCATAACCGAATATCCGGTGTTTGCAACATGGTGTGACAAATTACGGTAATCCTTTCTCTTCCGATCCTCAACCTGGGGCATGCCCCGGATGTTCTTCAAAGGAGGATATTATGAAACCATCTGGAAGCATCCGAAAAGTGTTTTGTTACCTTAGTATTATGGTTGTCTCTTTTCTGCACCTGAACGCCCAGACCGGCGCGTGGATTGAGCAGGTTTTGCCGCCGTCCATGAGCGGTCAATGGCTGGCGGACCGGGGCGAAAACTGCCTGGGCTACACCAAATCCAATTCCCAGTATATCTATTTTTTTGACACCAATGTTTCCCAATGGACGGAAGTGGATTTAGGCAGTTCCCAGACGTTCCGGGATGTGGAAGCATCCGGGCAGACCATCATGGCTTATAGTGATGCCCTGATTATCGGTTACAGCGCCGTTACCTCCCAATGGGATACGGTTTTCTACCAGGGAACATTATTGAACAGCACTGACCCGAATATCCATCGCAGCTATGGCTGTGGTGAAAAGCTGGCCTATTTTGTCACCGACCAATATTTTTACATTTTCGATACGGAGTTGGGGGTGTGGCAGTCATTGAATTATCAGTATCCTCCCACAACTATCGATGGTAATTTCTGGAGCGGGGATGATTATGCCGGGGTCATTCTCCACCTGAATCCGCCCGAATATCCGTTAAATATGGTTTATAGCCTGCCTCAACATGCTTTTAATGAAAATTTGCAGGGAGGATATTATAATCATAACGACTGGGGCATGACCGGCGGATTTGTGACCAACTGGGGAGATGGGGCAGGTAATTATCTTCTCTGCGGCTACTGTTCACAGACAAATCACTTCTCGACAAGAACCCTGCAACCTCCATTTGACACCTATGAAGGCGGAAACTGCTTATTCCCGGAGCACTTTGTCAGTAAAACAACAGCGGTTTTTCATTACCTGGAAAACCAGGATGAGGCGCGCCTGCTGGCATACGATACTCAACAAGCACAGTGGTTCGAAGCCAATCATTACTTCGATCATCTCCATACCCTCGGCCTGGGGTGGTGGCATTACGGTGGGCGGGTTGCCGCTACCAGTCAGTATAATACCGACACCTATGAAAACACCTACCTGATCTTTGACGGGATGAGCGGTACCTATGCGACTCTCACACCGGGGATATATTACCGGGGCACAATTCCCGGCACCCCCAACGGGGCAGGTAACCTTATTTTTGCTTACGATACCACCCTGATCTGGTTTTACAATCCAGCCAATCAGAGCTCTCACTACACCAATATGGCAGGACAGTATCCCACCGGATTTTACGTGGGAGACAATTTTGCGACCCAGGGCAGCTACCCCATGCAGGGGTCGCCCGTAAAAATGGCAATTTTCAACGCCGATACGGATAACCTGACCACTATTAATACCGGTATCAGCTATGGCATAACCGTGGCAGGTTCGCCATATATGTGCGCCTTTACTGCCGGCGCCACCCTGGAAGAGGTTTACTTCTATTCCGGCATTACCGATGCATATCAAACCGTTTTGTTTCCTTCCGGCTCGTATCCGGCTTTAACTGTTGGCGATCATTTGGCTGTTGCCGCCAGTTCATCCCAGGCGTCATTGTACGATGCGACCACCAACGCCCTCTATCCCCTCACTTATAATCCGCAAACGATGCTGATTGCCAGGGATGTTGCCGTATTCCAAAAAGGTGTGGATGCGGTGGATATTTATTCACGTTTTTTTCAGCAGGTAAGTGAATTTACCATTCCCGAGCAAATCAACGGGCTGCAAGCCCGGGGAGCACTGGCGCTGATTGCCTCACCGGGATTTACAAAATATGACGCCTACAACGGATTCTACAACAACCTGGTGCCCTTGCAGCCGGCCGGTCAATGGCAGAGTTCTCTGGTCGGTGACAAGGTTGCACTGGTTATCCGGGTGGACCGGATTTACGCCTTTGATCCCCAGATTCCCACAGCCATCGAGCCCCCTGATCCCACTCCCGGCACCTTTCAACTGTCACAGAACTACCCCAATCCGTTTAATCCTCTTACGAATATGGAATTCGGAATTGGGAATGCGGAATGGGTGAAATTGACTGTCTATGACGTATTAGGCCGGAAAGTGAGAACGCTGGTGAACGAGCGTAAATTACCGGGCACTTACACCGTGCAGTGGAACGGCACCAATGACGCCGGGCAGCCGGTTGCCAGCGGGGTGTATCTGTACCGATTGCAGGCGGCCAATCATACCCTGGTGCGGAAAATGCTGCTAATTCGATGAGGTTCATAAACCAAAACTCAAATTAAACCGGGAGAAAATATAATGAAAGGAGAAATCGTTATTGGGGCTGTAGTTATATTTGTTCTATTTATTGTTGACCCGTTGAATGCCCAGGTTTCATTCGCTTCCCATACCATTGCCGGGGGTGAGACCGCTGCCCGGGGCGCCAATTCCGTTTTTGCCATTGATATGGATGGGGATTCGGATATTGATGTACTATCGGCTTCTTCGGATGACCATAAAGTTGCCTGGTATGAAAATGTGGGCAACCAGGTCTTTGCCTTCCATGCCCTTTCCACCACTGCCTACCAGGCCCGTGCGGTATTGGCTGTTGATTTGGATGGCGACCAGGATATTGATGTGTTGGCATCGGTTGCCGGCGTTTCCAACCGGATTATCTGGTTCGAAAATGACGGCGGGCAACACTTCAGCGAACGGACAATTGATTCCACATCTTCACAGGCAGACGCACTGTTTGCCGTCGATCTGGATGGCGATAACGATATTGACCTACTATCTGCTTTTAAAGCATCTAATACTCTCGTTTGGTATGAAAATGATGGCAACCAGAATTTTATCGAACACTTCATTGCTGATACTGCATACAGTCAGGGTGCTATCTATGCGGAGGATATGGACGGCGACGGCGATATGGATGTGCTTTCGGTTACTTACGAAATCATCTGGCACGAGAATGACGGCAACCAGAATTTTACCCAGCATGTTATCTCTGATCCAAATCGGTTTGTAAAAAATGCTTATGCGATTGACCTCGATGGGGATAATGATCAGGACATTATTTCTGTGGCGAATATTGATGTGCTTGCCTGGCACGAGAATGACGGCAACCAGAATTTTACCCTTCACCCCATTACCGATGCGCTCACCATTCCAAAGGCGGTTATCGCAATTGACATGGATGGCGACCAGGATGTTGACATTATCACCGCATCTTCCTTTGAGAATCGAATTACCTGGCACGAAAATGACGGTAACCAGAATTTTACCACGCATGATATTACCACCAGCGCGCAGGGTGCCAGTTCAGTGTTTGCCCTGGACCTGGATGGAGACGCGGATATCGATGTGCTCTCTGCTTCTTCCGATGACGCCACGATTGCCTGGTATGATAATGACGGTAGCCAGAATTTTAGCACCCGGATCATCGTCGCTAAAATTAGCCAGGCTCGCTCCGTTTATGCCGTCGATATGGATAATGATACCGATATGGATGTGCTGTCGGCGTCCTATGACGACGACCGGATCATCTGGTACGAGAATAACGGCAGCCAGGTTTTCACTATCCACATCATTTCCAATACCGCGGATGGTGCCATTTATGTTTTCGCTATCGATCTGGACCGGGATTCGGATATGGATGTGTTGTCCGCATCTGTTCTGGACAATACTATCGCCTGGTACGAAAATAATGGCAACCAGGTTTTTAGCAAACATACCATAAGCGCCAATGCAATGGGGGCGTTTGCCGTATATGCCATCGATTTAGACGGAGACCTGGATGTGGATGTTCTCTCGGCTTCCTCTGCCGATGACAAAGTCGCCTGGTACGAAAATGACGGGAATCAGAATTTTACGGAACATGTGATTACCAACACGGCAAACTGGGCAGCTTCCGTATTTGCCCTGGACCTGGACATGGATAACGACATCGATGTACTTTCCGCTTCTTCCTCAGACCGGAATATTAACTGGTACGAAAACGACGGCGCCCAGGGGTTTACTACCCACACCATCGCCACCCATGCGTTGAGTGCCACCAGTGTATATGCGGTGGATCTGGACGGGGATAATGATAATGATGTATTGTCCACCACCAGTTCTAATTCTCCCGGGGATTGGAATGTGACCTGGCATGAAAATGATGGGAATCAGAATTTTACCTCCCGGGAGGTCAGCAGCGCCGCCGACGGGGCAAAGTCCGTCTATGCTGCCGATATAGACGGCGACCTCGATCCGGATGTTCTTTGTGCTTCCTACTCAGACAATAAGATTTCCTGGTTTGAAAACACTGGCTCAACTCCGCCATTTATAGACCATGTCATTACCACCGATGCCATTGATGCCCAGTCTGTTTATGCTATAGATATGGATGGTGATGGCGATATGGATGTTTTATCTGCTTCGCTTGGGGATGACAAAATTGCCTGGTACGAAAACCTGCGGATAGTGGGTATCAAGGGAGAGCAGCCATTGGAGGCTCCGGTAACATTTCGTCTATTCCAAAACTATCCCAACCCCTTCAACCCGACAACGACCATTAAATTCACACTCCCTCACGCATCCCCAACGGGGCAGGCTCGCATCAGGCTTCATGTGTTTGATATCACCGGAAGGAAGGTACGCACGCTGGTGAATGGGAGGATGTCGGAGGGCAGCTATGAAGTGGTGTGGGACGGTCGGAACGACGCCGGGCAGCCGGTTGCCAGCGGGGTGTATCTGTACCGATTGCAGGCGGCCAATCATACCCTGGTGCGGAAAATGCTGCTAATCCGATGAGGTTCATAAACCAAAACTCAAATTAAAACCAGAAAGAATTCGATGAGACCTTATTCAGCTTAATTGTTTGTTTTTTATTGTGATTATCAGAACATCCATGTTGAACATACCCTCGGTTCGGGATAGACTCTTCCGTGTTCGGATGATTTTTGGGATTCGAGTCTTCAATTTTTAACACCCCGGTGCACGCAAGATGCTTCCACTAACTTATGACCGGGGCGCAGCTCCACACCCTTTACTTTCGCAACAGTGGGATGAGCTGTCAACAGTTCACAGAGCCGCCAATGAGCACCGGATGCCTCGCAACAAATGACTGTGGGCATGTTAAATTCATCTAAAAGAACACATAGAGTACGTTAACATGTGATAATTTTGGTTAACAACATCAGAGTCCGTCATCATCTAACTAGTGAACTTGAGTAGATCGCTTGTGAACTTTTAATCCGGTATTTGTCCAACCATAACAGAAACAAAGTTTAACATATTTTTAAATCTTGATTTTTAAATTCAGAATCCGTACACTCTTACCCACAAAGTTTTAAGTTAAAATTAATCACGAATTAACGTAAATGTTACAGGAGGTCTGTATGAGTAAATTTACGCTAACCCTTGTAGCCTCTTTTCTCTGGGCAAGCCTGGCAATAGGAGCCGGTTTTAATATCGGGGAATTTGGCGGTCGCTCTGCGGCGATGGGAAATGCCGTGATTGCCCAGGCATACGATGCTTCTACCATCTTTTATAATCCTGCCGGATTGGGTTTTTTGCAAGGAACCCATTTCTACGGAGGGGTAACAGGCATTTATGCCCAGGCAAAATTTGTTGGTGCAGCACCGGTACTTCCCAATACCGTCTATAATGCCAAAAAACAATTTTTCCCTCCGGTGGGGATTTACTTTTCTCACCAGTTTACCGAAAAATTTGCTGCCGGTATTGGTGTGACCAATCCTTTCGGTCTGGGCTTGGAGTGGGGGGATGATTTCCCGGGCAGAGCAATTTCAAAAAATGTGGATTTAAAATCTTTTTATATCTCCCCGGTGATAGCTTATCAAATCAGCCCCAACTTTAGCCTTGGGGTAGGGGTGGATGTGGTGCTGACTACGGTAACCCTGCAACGAAATGTGATCGTCTTTAATACGGAAGGGGTGCCGGGCACCGGCACGGAAGTCGGTGATGTGGTATTGGATGGCAATGGCGACCCGGCGATTGGGTTTTCCGCCGGATTGATGTATCATAGCGATCGGGTCGGAGTAGGGGTCAGCTATCGGCACTCCGTCTCCCCGGAATTTAAAGATGCTGACGCGAATTTCACAATTTTCAGTAACACGGATCCCAAAATTGCTGCTGTTGCCAGCCAGTTGTTAACCGATCAAAAAGGCGGCGCCAAGATGGATTTTCCGGGGATATTAGCAGCCGGAATCTACTACAAGTTCACAGAGAAATTCGGTGCGGAAGTGTCTTACGCATATTATAATTGGAGCGTATTTGACAAAATCAATCTCACATTTGATAATCCCGATTTAAATCAAACCATTCCGGAAAATTATGATAACTCCTCACAGGTGCGGATTGGAACCCATTATGAAGTCACGGAAAATTTCTCCATACGCGCCGGGTATATCTGGGATGAAACGCCGCAGCCCATCGAGTCGGTCAGTCCCTTGCTACCGGATGATACCCGAAATGATTATTCGATTGGTTTCGGGTATAAAGCCGGGAAGATCACCATTGATGCCGGCTATATGTTCGTGGATATTGGTGAACGGACCACTATTGAAAACGGTGTGGGGAAAAATGATAATGGCTTCAACGGTACTTATAATTCCCGCGCCGACATATTCCTATTAAGCTTTGGCTATGCTTTCAAATAATTCATCCGGAAAACAACAGCAGGAGATAGAAAATGAAAAAATGGATAACTTTATTCGCACTTGCCAGCCTGTTCATTATCCTGGCTTGTGAACCTAATGATCCCACCCAGCCAAAGTTGAATATCCAGCCAAACCAACTGGTGTTAAACAAGGTGGTTGCCATTGGCGCCAGTATTACCTCAGGATTTCAATCCGGCGGGTTGGTGGAAGATTTTCAGATGAACAGCTTTCCGTATATAATTGCCCGGCAAATGGGCAAAGCAGAAGAGTTTGAGATGCCGCTGATCGCTGCTCCCGGAATTGGCAGCACCCCGGGATTGGGACCTCTGAAATTTGAAAACGGGCAAATTTTGCCGGGAGATCCTTATACAGATCCGTTGGCACTGTTAAAAAATCTCAACCTGCCCCGCCCGTATGACGATATTGCCGTGCCGGGTGCCGATTTGAACGACCTGTTGAACACCGCAGATTCCACCGGAAACGGCAACCCGTTTTTTAACATCGTACTTCGGAATCCCAATTTCGGCAACACCTCCATTGTAGAGCAAGCCGTTGCCCTGCAACCCTCCCTGGTGCTGTTCGGCTTTCCAGGCGGAAATGATGTGTTGGGCGCCGCCTTAACCGGAACGGCGATAGTGGGCGTGACCATTACTCCACAGGCGGATTTTGACAGTCGGCTGGAAAGTGTCCTCAATACCCTTCAAACTAAAACCCATGCTCAAATTGTGATGAGCAATATCCCCGATGTCACTACCGTACCTTATGTGAATATTCTGGATAATTTTATTTACAAACCTTTTGACATTACCGTCGCCCCGGGAGTTACTATCACAGTAGATCTACCGGTCGTCTTCGACGCCAATTTTCAACCGGTGAATTTTGATACCACCGGTCAGACCCAACTCTATATTCCCTTATTGACGGAGGAAGGATTGGCAACAACCGGCAGCCCGGTGAAACATATCCTGCTTCCGTTCTTAAGCGAATATCAAACTAACGGGCTGGGTGTGCCGGATTCTGCGGCATTAGTTCCTCTGGTTTTTGATTATCTGGTCAATGTGGTTGGGTTAGATTCTATGACTGCTCAACTTGTTGCCCCTGCGCAAGCCCATAGTTTGGAACAGGGGATGATTGACGCTGGCTTAACCCCCAGTGGAATTCCGATTCCAGGTACGTTAACCCTGACCGAGGATGAAACAAATACCATTCAAACTTCATTGAACGGCTTTAACGCCAGCATCGCCAATATGGCACAAACCAAAGGGGTTCCACTGGTAGACCTGTTCTCCAAGTTTAACGACCTGGTGGCAGCCGGTTCTGCCGGGATGGATGGCGTTACCGCCCTGTTCGTATTTTTTGATCCGGCATCCACCATCTTCAGTCTGGATGGTTTCCATCCCAGCAATGCCGGTCAGGCATTTCTTGCCCGGGAATACATCCGGGTAATCAATGCCGCTTTTGGATTAAGTATCCCGGAACCGACCCTGACGGATTACACCGGGCAATATCTCTCCGGGGTGCCGGGCGGCAAAAAAATTGGCACCATCCAACCGGGCGCTATTGAGCAGGCAATCCGGCTCTTTGTGCCGCGGCAGGTGATGGCTCAATAAAGAATAACATTTTTTTCATATTAAAAGCCCGGGTTGCTTATCTGCTCCCGGGCTTTTTTTGTGTAGAATTTTTGAGTCACTTTTCAGTAATTCAAGAATTATGGAAAGTATCGGTACATCTCTTTTCTATGAAGAAAACGGATGAATATCACAGTCTCCTCTTCTATTTTCAAGCCAAAACTAATCTCCCAACCGGATGCGGAAGTAATTTTCACCGCCTTGGAGCTTCTTCAAATTTGGGATCTGCGATATTTCGTCCGCTTGGTCGATATTCTCAACAACTTCGATGATTCTCTTATGCAATTCCGAATGCTTTATTCGTTTCAAATCTTTTTTGAAACTGGTTCGAAATTCGGTTTTCACGGTTATCCTTCCAAAAAATCAAAAATTTCTTTTCGACTCACCGGTTTCGTCTTTTCGCCCTCCTTGATCGCTCGAATCAATGCCAACTCTTCAATAATTTCCATAAAAATAGAATAAATAACATCGTGTTGTTCTTCGATTAACTCGATAATGGCATCTTTCATGAGTGATTTTATTTTATTCTCATCCATTGTTACTGACTTGACGTTCTACTGAAGTTTAACTTATGATAAAATAAACATCTGTAATCTGTATGTTGAGATGCAACGTCGCTCTCTCAACAATTCTGTAAGGACTTTTTAAACCCCATTCTTTTACGATGAAGTATGATGAAATACCCTTCTTCACGAAAAATGCTCATTTCATATAGGTATTCCAATTCCTACTGGAGGAAGTTGGAATACATGATGGAGTTTGATTAAATAACCGTGCCACCGACAAAATAAATTTTGTCGCTCCTACGTTTACAACGGAGCGTCAAAACTTGTTTTGACGCTCTGCTGCGAGCATTAAAAATAGCCCGATTAATTATTCAAACTTCATGATGTATTCGCTAACTCCATGTTGCCGGAATTCCCTATTCCTGACAGATTGGGGAGTGCAGGTCTAACAGATTTTCCACCAACTGTTATCCGCACTCTCATTGACTTATGGACGCAATTCTGCAAAATTGTCTTTCCATAAAATTTGCTGGAATGCCGTATTCCGATGTTGTTCCGTATCTTGTCTGAAATCAGGTCGCGGCTTATCACTCCGCCTGCATTTCCCGGAATACCTCAATCCGGCGGATGATCACCGGATCAATGGGATGATCCCGCAGGCGGGGATCACGCTTTCCGTACGTCCGAACGTTTGCAATTTTATCCACTACCTCCATCCCTTTGGTGACTTTCCCAAATGCGGTGTATTGCCCGTCCAGTTGCGGTGCATCTCCATGCATGATAAAAAACTGACAGCCGGCGCCCACCGAGGGATCGCTGACCCGTGCCATGGAAAGAATCCCGGGACCATGGTGAGTATCATTAAATTCATGGGGAATGTTGACCAGCGGTCCCCCGGTGCCGTCATTATAAGGGTCTTTATCTTTGCTCCTGGGATCACCCCCCTGAATCATAAAACCGGGAATCACCCGGTGAAATTGGGTGTTGTTATAAAAACCACTTTCCGCCCGGGTGATAAAACTAAAACAATGCAACGGCGCCTTCTCCGGAAAAAATGTTAGTTCGATAGTCCCCATATTGGTGATGATACGGGCTCTCACTCCTTTAAGCTGTTTTGCCAGAAAATTCAATTCGTTAAAATGCTTCTGCAACTTTTGTAAATCGTTTTTCAAGCGACTGTTCTCCTCTTTTAGTTGAGTATTTTCTTCGCTCAGCCGGGATTTATCTTTTTCCAGTTGCGCCATTCGCTCCTTATCTGCGCAGGACATACCGGCAATTATGAACAACACCAAAAGCATCCATCGCAAAACAATCGTTCGTTTCATGGCTTTCCTCCTGATTTGTAGGGTGTTCACCAGCATTTCATCGGGCGCATGACAAATTGCATGTTAGAAGATTCCTCCAACGGAGCCACTTCGTGGCGGCATTCCTCCCGCCGCGGCGGGATACAGCCGGAATGACATAAAAACCAGCAC
>CAYYGL010000102.1:0-17687 GCA_964471235.1 uncultured Calditrichaceae bacterium | reverse complement strand
GAAGACTAAACTAAAAAGTCAGCAATCAGGAAAATTTCCGCTGAAACAAAAAGAGAGAGCTAACAGAATAGTTACAAAAGTAAAACGTAAAAGGGAAGCATTATTCGCAATCGGATAATTTGAGGATAGGAGAGAAAATGAAGCGTGTGGTGAAATGGATAACGGGCATACTAATTATCAGTGGATTGCTGAGCTGTGGTAATCAATCCGGGGAGAAGGTGTATACCTCGGTTGCGGAAGGTAAAACTGTGGAGGTTCCGGCATTGACCGGGGGAAAAATTATTTCCCTGTCGGTGAGGCAGGGACAAATGGTGCAGCAAAATGACCTCCTTGCCGTAATTGATACCACGGACCTGGTGTATCAGCTTCAACAGTTGCAAGCCTCGCTTTCGGAATTGGAGGTACAGCAGCAGCTCGCTCAAACCTCCTTACAACAGGCGCAAACCAATTTACATTACCTAAAGGAAAAACGGGATCGCATTCAGGCGTTGTTTGAAAAGCAATCCGCTTCCCGGCAGGCGGTGGATGACATCAACAATCGCTATCAACAGGCACAAACGGCGTTGCAATCTGCCCGTCAGCAGTTCAAATCGATTGAAGCCCGCCGTGCTCGTCTGATGGCGCAAATTAAAACGGTGCAAAAGAAAATTCATGATGCCGTGATTCGGGCGCCCCTCTCCGGGGTGGTGGCAGAAACCTATTTTGAAGAAGGGGAAGCTGTTCCCCCGCTCAACCCGATTGTGGAAATTCTCCATACCAGCGAGGTGGATATTAAAATTTATGTGTCCGAAAAGACGCTCCCCCATATCAAATACGGGCAGCAGGTTAAAGTGCAGGTGGATGGCAGCGACCAGACCTTCACCGGGGTGATTACCTGGATTAGCAACAAAGCGGAATTTACCCCGAAAACCATTTTAACCCCGGAAACCCGCACCTCCCTGGTTTATGCGGTAAACGTTAACGTGAAAAATGAGAAGGGTATTCTGAAACACGGCATGCCGGTGGAAGTGCGGCTGTAAGGAGTGAAAGGAGCAACAAAACTTGTTTTGTTATTTATGAGTAACTATTCAGCTATATGCCCGTTTTTGTCATTTCGGCTTCCGGTGGTCAACTTTAGCTGGCCGCCGGAATGCCGAAATCTCATATTCGGCAGTGTTCCGTGGTAGGAGATTCTCCAACGGAGTCTATGACCGGTATTTTTCATCAATCGCCCGCGCCGATTGATGAAAAAAACGGAATGACAAACTTTCTCTTGATACTCTGATTTCCCGATACCCCTTTCCCGGTCAATTGGGAAGAAAATAAAACCGTTCGGTATGCCAAACCGACCATTGGGACGATTTGACTTTGGGTATTTTGCTTTTCTCGTATATTGGAGGCGAAGTCAAAAAAAGAAAGGAGTTTTGTCATGAGAAAGATGATGTTTGTTTTCGTCTCAATGCTGTTGTTAAGTTGGCAGGCAGTGGCTGCGGATTATCGAGGTGCGGAAATGGTGAAGGTTGCCGCCGGTGACACAGTGCCTTCCGACCTGTTTGCCGGCAGCCGTTCGGTGTATGTGGATGGTCTGGTGCAGGGCGATGTATACGCCGGTTGTGAAACAATTACGGTGAACGGAGAAGTAGAGGATGATCTGTTCGGTTTCTGCCGTACGTTAACGGTGCGCGGGAAAGTCGGTGATATGGTCGTTTTCTGGGGTCAAACCGTGGTTATTGAAGGAGATGTGGGCGGGGATGTACTGGCGTTTGGCGGTGAAGTGAGAGTCACCGGCGGTGCTACCATCCATGGGAATTTATACGTGGGTACCGGTAACCTGGTTATTGACGGTGGTTCCATTTCCGGGGTCATTAAGGGCGGCGCCGGAAGTACGTTCTTGAATGGGAAGGTCGGACAGGATGTAGACCTGGAAACGAAAAATATTCACTTCGGCCCGGATTACCAGGCTGGCGGAGTGACCCACCTGACCTTGCGGAAAGAATTGGACAAAGCCAAAGCCGGGAATGTGCCCGACAATCTGGAAATCACCATCAAAAAACGCCGGATGTTTTATGAACGGAGGTTCTTTTACTGGTCGCTCCTTACCCTGTTCATCGCCGGGGTGTTGTTGATCTCCCTGTTCAGGAATTTCTCCCGGGATGTGATTGGATTTGCCCGCCAGAGCATTGGAATAAACCTGGGGATTGGCGCTCTCTCCCTGATCGCAATTCCGGTAGCAGTGATCATCCTGCTGGTGCTGTTGGTAACCATCCCGGTCAGCTTAATTGTGCTGGCATTATTTCTGATTGCCCTGTACCTTGGAAAAGTGATAAGTGCATTATTCATTGGAAATTACCTCCTGGCATCCATGCGAAAAAACGGATCCCCGGTAAATCTGTTTGGCGCTTTAGCAATTGGCGTTCTCCTGGTAATGCTCCTGCCGCATGTCCCTTTTATCGGGTGGTTGATTAACTTGGTAATTTTCGCGTTTGGGCTGGGTGTTATCGTGACCTACTTGTGGAAATTCAGGGAAATGGGGACTTCACCAACAACATGAAAAAGTATTACCGCACATGGATGAGTATTGGCGCCGTCCTGCTGGTCGGCGCCTTTTTCTCGTTTTTAATGATGAGCAGAACCACCAGCCTGCTAAACGCGCTGTTGATTGGGTTTGTGTATGCCCTCTGTTTCAGCGGTGCCTTCTGGCTGGTGTATCGATTTTTGGGAAACAAGCTGGTGGTTTTTACCTCCGGGCAGCAATGGATAGTGCGCACCCTGCTCTATACCATTGCCTTTGTGGCGGCATATTTAACCGGATTGGTTTTTCAAACGCTCTTGTTGCTGCCGAAATCCACTTTAGAAGATGTTCTCACGCAGCAAATCTGGCGGGGATTTGTGAACCTGGTAACCCTGCCCTTTCAGCGTGGTTCCTCCCCGTCGTTTTTTGACCCGGAATTTCGCGCGGTGTTGATTCCGTTTTTTGCGGTGGTGTTTTTAATCGGTTTAGTGAGTTTGGTGGGCAGTTTTGTGCAGGTGCGCTGGCAGGAACACCGTCAGCAGA
This sequence comes from uncultured Calditrichaceae bacterium, assembly GCA_964471235.1. Taxonomy (GTDB): domain Bacteria; phylum Calditrichota; class Calditrichia; order RBG-13-44-9; family J075; genus CAYYGL01. The sequence goes on along the minus strand of CAYYGL010000102.1, from coordinate 14,653 downwards.
TTGCGTTGCAGCAGGCGGAGCTGGCTGCCCTGCGAGCACAAATCGAACCCCATTTTCTATTTAATTCGTTGAACACGATCGCATCGCTTATCCGCAGTGAGCCGGAACAAGCGGAGCACCTGCTCATTCAACTCAGTCGAATGCTGCGATATCTGTTCCGGAACACCTCCCGGGAAACCACTTCCCTGGAACGGGAGATTGAATTTACCCGGCAGTACCTGGAATTATTACAGGCACGCTTTGGAGCAAATTTACAAGTAAGGTGGGAACAATCGGTTCGCTCTCTCTCTCAGTCGGTGCCGGTGTTGCTGTTGCAGCCTCTCGTCGAAAATGCCATCCAACATGGCTGGGCAGACCGTGCCAAACCGCTATACCTGGGTGTGGCAATATCGGAAACAGATCAAGCAATCCACATCACCGTGGAAGATGATGGCAAGGGCATCTCCCCGGAGCGGCTTTCCCGCCTGCCCATTTCCGGTCATGCGCTGGAGAATGTCAGCGAACGACTCTATCTCACCTTTCACAAAAAGGGACTTCTCAAGATTCGTTCCCGGGAAGGAGGCGGTACAATCGTTTCCATTACAATACCAGTGAGGCAGTAATGATGCGTGCAATTATTGTAGAAGACGAACAACCGGCGGCAGATCGATTACTGGGATTTTTAGAGCAATTGCCGGATGTGGAGGTGCTGGGAGTTTTTGATTCCGGCAAGGAAGCCGCTGAACAAATTGAGATCACAAAGCCGGAACTGCTGTTTCTGGATGTTCACCTGAAAGACATCTCCGGAATTGATGTTCTGCGGCTCATCTCCCATCAACCGGCAATCATCTTTACGACGGCTTATGACCAGTATGCCATCGAAGCCTTTGAATTGCGAGCGGTGGATTATTTGCTTAAACCCTATTCCGGGGAACGATTGCAGGAAGCCGTTGAACGGGCACGGGAGCATCTTTCCCGGCAGGAAAATCCGGAACAGAAGATTCGGGAATTGTTAGCCCACTGGCAACCTCAGCAGCCGTACCTCCATCGAATCCCGTCCAAAATTGGCGACCGTATCTATATTTTGAACGATGACGACATCGTCTATTTTGCCACTGAGAATAAACTGGTGTTTGCCCATTTGACGGATAAAAAATATCTCATCAATTACACGCTGGAGGAATTGCAAGCCCGTCTTGATCCGGAGAAGTTTTTCCGCATTCATCGATCTACCATCGTGAATTTGAATTATGTAAAAACGATTGAAGTCTGGTTTGGCGGTGGTTACAAAATGACCGTACGGGATAAACAGGGGAGTGAATTGCTAATCAGCCGTTCCGCAGGTAGAGAACTGCGGCGGAAATTAGGATGGTGAAACAGATAAGGAAAAAGGAAAAAGGAAAAGGTGAAGATTAAAAATGAAAGAGGAAGGGACTGCAAGGGAATAGATGGATGGGAGAAACTGGGATGATATGTTAGGTGCGGTTGTATGGGTTAATGTTTGTAAGGTTAAATAGGGTACCCCAAACCCTATACCTTATTCCCAAAGCAGTACGGTATTTATGAAGAATGCAATAGACATCATCGATTTTCGGAAATCCTACGCTGAAGTGGAAGCGGTGAAAGGCGTCTCGTTATCCGTCAAAGAAGGAGAGCTTTTCGGATTAATCGGACCCGACGGCGCCGGAAAAACCACCCTGATGCGCTCCATTTGCACGTTATTGGTGCCGGATGCCGGACGTATTCTGGTGCAGGGGATGGACACCACTCAACAGGTTCCTCAAATCCGATCCATTTTAGGGTATATGCCCCAGCGCTTTTCATTGTACCAGGATTTGACAGTGGAGCAGAATCTGAATTTTTTTGCCGACCTCTTCCAGGTGCCGCAACCGGAACGTGTTGAGCGGTTACGGCAGTTATACCGCTTCTCCCGATTGGAACCGTTTAAAAAACGGCTTGCCGGGGCACTCTCCGGCGGGATGAAGCAAAAGTTAGCCCTCTCCTGCGCTTTAATTCATACGCCCCGGGTGCTGGTGCTGGATGAACCCACTTACGGGGTGGACCCGGTTTCCCGCAGTGAGTTCTGGGACATTCTGCACCGGATTCGCAGCGAAGGAACCAGCATTCTGGTCTCCACTGCCTATATGGATGAAGCGGATCATTGTGACCGGGTAGCGTTGATGCACCTGGGGAAAATTACCGCCCTGGATACACCGGAAAATTTGAAGAAGCAGTTTCCATATCCGCTCTACCGGTTGCAGGGGAAAAACCTGCGAATCCTGCGGGATTTTTTTCGGGGCAGTCCGGCGGTTAAAGCCATCCAGTTATTCGGCGATGCCCTGCATGTCAGTTTTTTTGACCCCCCGACGGAAACCCACTGGAAGGAATGGCAGCAGCAGTCTCAGGGCAATCTACAAAGCTGGACGACTCAAACGCCAACGATTGAGGATGTCTTTTTAACCATGATGAAGTCATAATATCTCCGGGGTTTGGATGGAACAACGAAATATCTCTGTAAAGACTACCGGGCTCACCCGGCGCTTCGGGAATTTTACCGCCGTTGATCGGGTGAGCATTGAAGTGTATGAACAGGAAATCTTCGGTTTTTTGGGAGCCAACGGCGCCGGTAAAACCACTTTAATTCGGATGCTTTGCGGTTTGTTGCTGCCCAGTGAGGGCGAAGCGACCGTCGCCGGCTTTGATGTCTACCGGCAGACCGAACAGATCAAACGAAATATCGGCTATATGAGCCAGCGCTTTTCCCTGTATGATGATCTGACGCCTTCGGAGAACATCGACCTGTTTGGCGGTATTTACGGGTTGAACCGTGAACAAATTCGCCGGAAGAAAGCGGAGTTGTTTGAGCAGGTGGGCTTAATCGAATTTGCCGACAAACTCACCCGGGACCTTCCCCTGGGATTTAAACAGCGGCTGGCATTAGGCTGCGCCCTGCTGCATGATCCCCCGATTGTGTTCCTGGATGAACCCACGTCCGGTGTTGACCCGGAAGCCCGCCGGGGATTTTGGGACCTGATTCATCAAACCGCTGCTGCCGGAAAAACCGTTTTTGTTACCACCCATTTTATGGACGAAGCGGAATACTGCCACCGGGTCTCCATTATGCAGGATGGCAGGGTTATCGCCCTGGATTCCCCGGGTAACCTGAAGGCAAAATATCACAAGACCACCATGCAGGACGTGTTTGTGGCGTTAGCGAATGGATAGGAGAAGCTGTCAGTTGTCAGCTATCAGCTATCAGCTGTCAGGTATCAGGTATCAAAAGTGGTGATGAATTAGAATACCAAATATAACGTAGGAGGAACGAATGCGTGACTTTAATAAGCTTAAAGTATGGGAAAAAGCGCATAGTTTGGTGATAAAAACATATCGTTCAACCAATCACTATCCCTAAGAGGAGTGGTACGGTTTCGTTCATCAAATGTGGCGGGCAGAAGAGTATAAAAATTTGAATGATGAGATAGAAGAAATCAAGATGATGCTTACCTCCTTTATGCAACGGTTACGTGTTCAACCTGATAAAAAGACTGACCGCTGATAGCTAAAAAGACCTTTTAAAACTCGAAACAGGGAAGCCCCGTATGAAACTTCGATCCAATCGTGTTTTTTCCATAGCGCGCAAAGAGTTTTTCCACATCATTCATGATCCCCGGACGTTGATGATTTTGTTTCTGCTGCCGGTAATTCAATTGCTGATGTTCGGTTATGCCCTGAATCTGGAAATCCAGAATGTGGAAATGGCGGTGGTGGATTATGATCATTCCCCGACATCACAGGATTTAATTGAACAGTTTCAGGGGAGTAAATTCTTTCATGTGTTTCCCTACCAGGGGGAAATGTCGGATGTGGAATCGTTATTTCTCAGCCGTCAGGCGCGGGTGATAATGGTTGTTCCACCTGATTTTAGCCGCCGCTTGCAACACAACCCGGCAACTTCCGTGCAATTTATCATCGACGGTGCTGATCCCAATGCGGCAATCAATATCCAGAATTATTGTGAGCAGACGATTCTGTTGTTTAATGAGACCCGGAACACCCGGCTGCGGGAGCCGTTTTCCGTGGAACCCACCATCTGGTTTAATCCGGATTTGAAAAGCACCTATTTTTTTGTGCCGGGCATTCTGGCGCTTATCCTGGTGATGATTTCCGCCCTGCTGACCAGCATCACCATTACCCGGGAAAAGGAGATGGGTACCTTAGAGCAAATCCTGGTCTCCCCGGTGCGACCGGCAGAGATTATCCTGGGCAAAGTGCTCCCCTACATTTTCCTGGCATTTATGGATGCCTCCTTAATTTTGCTGATTGGCATCCTGCTGTTCCATGTGCCGTTCCAGGGCAGCGCTATTTTACTGGCATTGTTAACCACCCTGTATATCATCACCGCTCTCAGCCTGGGCTTGATGATCTCCACCATCACCCATACCCAGCAGGTAGCCACCATGGTGGCACAATTGGTAACCCTGCTGCCCACGGTGATGCTCTCCGGTTTTATTTTCCCTATCGCTTCCATGCCTAAATTCTTACAGTTGATCTCTTACATCATCCCGGCGAAATATTATTTAATTATTGTCCGGGGCATCATGTTAAAAGGGAATACCTTGATGCAGCTTTTACCGGAAGTGGGATTTTTAGCCGCCATGTCAACCATTTTGTTATTGATTGCCTGGCGGCGTTTCAGTACCAACCTGGAAGCCTAACCAGAAAGGAGCAAGTTTTGCGGGCGATTTTATACATATTGCGCAAGGAGTTTTTACAAATTCTTCGCACCCGGGAGATGATGGCAATTCTTTTTGTAGCACCGCTTATCCAGACGGTGATCCTGGGGTTTGCCATCACCAATGAAGTAAAACATATCAAATTGATGATTGTGGATCAGGATAACAGCCGCATCAGCCGGGAGATTGCCCGCGCCTTCACCCATACCGATCGCTTTGATGTGATCGGGCATTCGCACAGCATGGCGGGAGTGGAGGAAGCCATCCACGGCTGGAAAGCGCAGATGGCGCTCATCATACCGGTGAATTTCCAGCGGGATTTACAACGCCAGTTACACCCCCGGGTACAATTGATTGCCGATGGATTGGATGGGAATACCGCCGGGGTGGCGATGGGATATGCCCGGGGCATCATCTCCGGAATCTCCCGGGATTACCTGCTTTCGCCACAAAGGCGGGCGCTGGTGAAAAATATCCGCCTGGTGGAAATGGAACCGCGATTGTGGTATAACCCGGATATTAACAATGCCCAGTACATGGTACCCGGAATCGTGGTGGTGCTGCTCACCATCATTCCCATGATGCTTACTTCCATGAGCCTGGTGCGGGAAAAAGAGATTGGCACCCTGGAGCAATTGATGGTCACCCCGTTGAAAAAATATCAACTGATGTTGGGAAAAATTATTCCCTTTCTGTTCCTGGCATTTCTTGAAATGGCGTTTGTGTTAAAAGCCGCGCAATTTATTTTCGATATTCACATGAAAGGAAGTTATGCGTTATTGGGCAGCCTGGCGTTTATCTACATTTTCACCACCCTGGGATTGGGGATATTTGTCTCAACCATAACCGGCACCCAGCAGCAAGCCATGTTCGTCTCCTGGTTCTTCATGGTCTTTATGATTTTGATGAGCGGCTTGTTTATTCCCATTGACAACATGCCGGCGCTGCTGCAAAAATTGACTTACCTGAATCCCATGCGCTATTTTATGTCGATCATCCGGGATGTATTTCAAAAAGCAACCACCTTCCATTACTTACTGATAGATGTGATTCCCATGACGATTTTTGGTTTGCTGATCTTTACGTTCAGCGTGTTGAAATTTCATAAACGAATCGGGTAAAGCAATGGGGGTGGGCACAGGAAAAGTGAAGAAGGGGGCGCTATCCGACGACAGCGTAAACCGGGGAGGGCGGCAAGAGAAAATATGACGGGGGTAGTGTAACAAAACAAGTTTTGTTGCTCCAAGTTTTGTTGCTCCAAGTTTGGCTGCACCGAGTTCTGTTGCTCCGAAATCCCCGAGCCCTTTTCTTACTCCACGGTTACGCTTTTGGCTAAATTGCGCGGTTGATCCACATTGCAACCCCGCAGTACGGCGATGTGATATGCCAGGAGTTGAAGCGGTATGATGGAAATAATAGGCTGTAAGAAGTTAAAAGTCGTCGGAATGGGAATGGTATAGTCCACCATGTGACTCAGTTTGTCATCTCCTTCGGATACCACCGCAATCACCCTGCCTTTCCGGGCTTTCACTTCCTGGATGTTGCTGATAATTTTTTCGTAGGTGCTGTCTTTGGTGGCGATCACCACCACCGGCATATCTTTATCAATTAAGGCAATCGGCCCATGTTTCATTTCCGCTGCCGGATAGCCTTCCGCATGGATGTAAGAAATTTCTTTTAGCTTCAGGGCGCCTTCCAGTGCTACCGGAAAATTGTATCCCCGCCCCAGGTATAGAAAGTTGGTTTTATCTTTAAACTCATGGGCAATTTCTTGAACGATGTTATCACTTTGCAGCGCTTGTTCCACTTTTTCCGGTAATGCCATCATTTCCTGAACAATTCTTCTGCCAACTTCAGCGGACATGGTTTTGGTGCGTGCCACCATCACGGTGAATAATGCCAGGGCGGTAACCTGGGAGGTGAAGGCTTTGGTAGACGCCACCCCGATTTCCGGACCGGCATGGATGTAGGTGCCGCCGTGGGTCTCCCGGGCAATGGAGGACCCGACCACATTCACAATCCCCATCACCGTGGCGCCTTTTCGTTTGGCTTCCCGAAGCGCTGCCAGGGTGTCTGCCGTTTCGCCGGATTGACTGATGGCTATCACCAGGTTGTCATCATGAATGATTGGATCCCGATATCGGAATTCCGAGGCATATTCCACTTCCACCGGAACCCGGCAATATTCTTCGATCATATATTCCCCGATTAAGCCGGCGTGGTAAGAAGTGCCGCAGGCAGTAATCAATATTTTACGGGCACGCAATACATTATGAAGAATCGGGGTCAGCCCTCCCAACCGGGTCACACCTTCTTCCGCTTCCAGTCTACCGCGCATACAATCTGCCACGGTGCGGGGCTGCTCGTAAATCTCCTTCAACATAAAATGATCGTACCCGGCTTTCTCAATCCGATCCAGGTCAAAGGTTACCCGTTCCACCTTTTTTTCTATCACTTCATTTTCCACGGTTTTGGTGACATACCCGGTTTCACTGATAATGGCAATTTCACCGTCTTCCAGATAAACCACATCGCGGGTATGAGCAATGATTGCTGACGCATCTGAGGCAACAAAGTATTCCCCGTCTCCAATGCCCAATACTAAGGGGCTCCCCTTGCGTGCCGTATATAATTTCCCGGGATCGTGACGAGTGATAAGCGCCAGCCCATAGGTGCCTTTCACCTGCGATAAAGCGGAACGGAAGGCTTCTTCAAACGAATTACTCTGTTTATAAATTTCTTCGATGAGGTGGGCAATGATTTCGGTGTCCGTGTCTGTTTTAAAAGTATGCCCTTTGTCTTTCAACATTTTGCGGAGGGTGTCATAATTTTCGATGATGCCGTTGTGCACCAGAACGATATCGCCTTCGCTGTCGGTATGGGGATGGGCATTGGTTTGGTTGGGTTCGCCGTGGGTCGCCCAGCGGGTATGGGCAATTCCGATGGCTCCTTCCAGGTGCTTGTTGCCAATGGTTTGTTCCAGCATGGAAATTTTCCCTACCTGTTTCTCTACCATGATATGCCCGTTTTTGGATAACGCAATCCCCGCCGAATCATACCCGCGGTATTCCAGACGCTTTAAACCATTTAATAAAATCGGGTATGCTTCTCTTTTACCTAAATAGCCGACGATTCCACACATGTGCAAACTCCTTCATATTAACACCAACTCTATTCCCATCAAATTTCTTACGTTTAAAATATTAAAGGTTCCGGTATGGAAACTAAGGCTGAAATTCCATCCTCAAACCGGAGTGGCTGAAATTCGGCGATATAATTCCGACTGTTCCAATTCCTCTTATTTTTCATTCCCATTCGATGGTTGCCGGAGGTTTGGAACTGACATCATAAACCACCCGATTAATGCCTTTTACCTGATTAATGATGCGATTGGAGACCTCTGCCAGAAAATCGTAAGGCAGGGGGTACCAATCGGCGGTCATTCCGTCGGTACTGGTAACAGCCCGGAGTGCCAAAACATTTTCATAAGTTCGTTCATCACCCATTACACCTACGGTTTGCACCGGTAAAAGTACACAAAAGGCTTGCCAGATTTTGTGATAAAGGTTCGCTTTTTTTAAGGCAGATATAAAAATGTGGTCCGCCTGGCGAAGGATTTCCAACCGCTCCGGCGTTACTTCTTCGATAATCCGGATTGCCAACCCGGGACCCGGAAAAGGATGTCGCCCGATAATCTCATCCGGCAGCCCTAATTCTTTCCCTACCTCCCGAACTTCATCCTTGAAAAGTTCCCGGAATGGTTCGATTAATTCAAAATTCATCTCCTTCGGTAATCCCCCTACATTATGATGAGATTTTATAGTTACCGAGGGACCTTTAAATGAGACACTCTCAATTACGTCCGGGTAAAGCGTTCCCTGGGCTAAAAAACGGAAATTTCCTAACTTCTTTGCTTCCTGCTCAAACAATTCAATGAACGTTTTTCCGATAATTTTTCGTTTCGTTTCCGGATCAACAACATGCTGCAATCTATTCAGGAAAATGTCTCCGGCGGTGACTGAAATCAAGTTGATATGAAAATGTTCCCGAAATAAGGTCGTCACCTGTTCCGCTTCATTCAATCGTAATAATCCAGTATCGACAAAAACACAGGTAAGTTGATCCCCAATTGCCCGATGCAGCAGTACCGCTGCAACACTGGAATCCACCCCGCCGCTCAGGGCACAGAGTACATGGTTCTTCCCTACCCGGTAACGAATATCGGAGATCGCTTTTTCTACAAAGGATTGCGGCGACCAGGTTCCCTGAAAACGGCAGATTTCGAACAGGAAGTTGTGGAGCATTTGCTTACCCTGTTCGGTATGATGCACTTCCGGATGGAACTGGAGTCCGTAAATGGGTTTTGTTTTATGACGAATTACGGCAATCGGAGAATTATCGGTATGGGCAAGGGTTTCAAAGTTTTCCGGCAGGCGGGTCAGGTGGTCGCCATGGCTCATCCAGACGGTGGTGGGAGAGGGCAGTCCGGTAAACAGGGGATCCGCTTGCTCAACAACCAAATCTGCTCTTCCATATTCGCGTTGCAATGCCGGATCAACTGCCCCGCCAAAGCTGTAAGCGATGTGCTGCAATCCGTAACATATTCCCAATATTGGTTTATCTAAATCGAAGATGCCGGGATCGCAATGGGGCGCGTCTTCTGCATACACACTTGCCGGTCCGCCGGATAAGATGATTGCCCTGATAGTCTCATCCGCAGCAATTTTTTCTAAAGGATACGAATAGGGTTGAATCTCGGAATACACCTGCTGTTCCCGTACCTTTCGGGCAATTAATTGAGTGTATTGAGAACCGAAATCAAGAATTAATACTTTTTCCATTGTCATGTTTTGGCGTGTTATGTTTTATTTAAATCCCATCGCCAGTGCTTCAACTCCTGCAAACTCCGATAATCGGTCAGATCAAAATGAAGCGGGGTAACCGACACATATCCGTTCATGATGGCGATATCATCAATATCTTCTTCGCTATCCATTACCACTTTGCTTCCTCCCAGCCAGTAATAGACCCGGTTCATCGGGTCGACGCGTTTTTCGAAAGTTTCTTCGTAGCGCGCCTTGCCTTGCCGGGTCAGTTTGATCCCCCGGATTTCATCCCGGGGGAGGGGCGGAATATTGACATTTAAGAGGGTGTCTTTCGGCAACCCCTGCTGAAGTACCAGTCGGGCAATAAATTGGGCAATTTCGGATGCCGGGGTGAGATCGACTTTTTGAAACGTGGTAAGTGAGAAAGCGATGGATGGAATGCCCATGATGGTGCCTTCCGTTGCCGCCGAGACCGTGCCGGAATAGATAACATTCGTTGCCGTATTGCTGCCGCTATTGATTCCGGAAACTACCAGGTCCGGGTGAACATTCAGAATGGCTTTAATGGCTAACTTAACGCAATCCGCCGGGGTGCCATTAACCGCCCAGCCGAAAAAATTTCCATTTTTTTCAAATTCTTTTACCCGCAGGGGATCGGATATGGTGATAGCGTGTCCAATGGCACTTTGTTCGGAGTCCGGCGCCACCACATAGGTGTCTCCCAGTTCCGACATGGCGTTGCAAAGGGCGTAAATGCCAGGGGCGTAAATGCCATCATCATTGGTGACTAAAATTTGAGGCTTACGATTCATGATGACGATTTTGTTTTCGGAGGTATGATTTCTTCCCGTGTTTTGGAGCCATTATTTGATTTTGCTTTCCTTCTGCCGGTTTTCTGCCGGGATTCCGAGGGGGTATTGTTCACTGACATCCGGGGTGCGGGTTGAGGTTGCCATAATAACCGCAGAATTCGCGCCAGGGTACTCCGCATTTCCGGGCGGGGAACAATCAAATCCAGGAAACCATGTTCCAGCACAAACTCCGCCCGCTGGAATCCTTCCGGCAGGTCCTGGCCGATGGTTTGTTTAATGACCCGTTGCCCGGCAAACCCAATCAAAGCGCCCGGCTCGGCAATGTTGATATCTCCCAGCATGGCAAAACTGGCGGTGGTGCCTCCGGTGGTGGGGTCGGTCATCACCGAAATATAAGGGATGGATTGATCGGATAATTGGGCTAATTTGGCGCTGGTTTTTGCCATCTGCATTAAAGAAAGAGCGCTTTCCATCATCCGGGCGCCCCCGGAAGCCGAAACGATGATCAGGGGAATTCGTTTCTCCCGGGCGCGGTCAATTGCCCGGGCAATCTTTTCACCCACTACCGATCCCATGCTCCCGCCAATAAAATTAAAATCCATTACCGCAGCCACCACGGGCATCTTTTCCACGCTCGCCTCACCGGTTACCACCGCATCATTTAAGCCGGTTGCTTTCTGTGCTGCTTTCAGCTTGTCGGTATAGCGCCGGGAATCTTTAAATTTTAACGGGTCTGCCGGTTTAATTGCCCGATTGAATTCCTTGAAACTTTTGGGATCAAAATAATATTCGATGTACTCCTTGCAAGAGACCCGAAAATGATAATCACATTTGGCACATACAAACATTCGTTTCTGCAATTCCGGTCGATAAATAATCTCGCCGCAGTTGTTACACTTTACCCACAGCCCGTCCGGAATGGCTTTCTTTTCACTGGTAGCAATTCCCTTTTTGCGTTTGAACCAATCCATTAACTACCTCTTCTCTCAATTCGCGGGGGTTTATTCTTTTTTGATGCCGGGCATTCCGCTGCCACCTCTCTGCGACTCTGGCAATACATAAATTTTCAGGATAACCGTGTAGAGCAAGACAACATCGATAAAAATAAAGATTCTATCACACAATCAACAAAAATTATTTTCATGACACTGCTGATTGCCCAACATCTTTATCCCAAAGCATGACAAGGTAATAAAGATTTCCCGGAAACCAAAATAGTTATTAAAGCGGTTGCGAGAGCAAATTGAATGGAGAGCAGGGTATCCCCCGGGAGAGAATCTTTCCCTAAACCTTGATTAGCCTGATTCATCCATCCCAATGCGATCCCGCCTCCAACGGAGCTTTGTTTGCCAATGACAACGTCAATCCTGAGGGGATCATGTTGTGACACATTGTGGCGCCATCCCGTTGGGAGTGGCGGGATAAACCGCAGAGACGCGGCGGTCTCAGGGTTGTTATGATTAAATTTACAGAATTATTTATCCCCCTGACACTCAACCATACGTAAGCGTTATGATAAGGGGTGGGGAGGGGGGAGGTTCGTTTCAGATGATGACGGCATTCCGACGGTTTAACGAAAGTTGACCGTCGGAACCCGGAATGACACAAACGGGCATATAGCTGAATAGTTACTTCTCCTTTAAATGCCAGTAACTACTCGGGCAATAGCTATTTAGGATGTAGATAAGAAAGAGTTCCTGTAGAAATCTGTTTTTGTCATCAACACTTTTTCTTTACCGCAATGAGCGCAGCGGATACGTTACGGGCCGCAACGTGAAAGAGATAACCATCTGTTCGTTGCGGTATAACAACCTGAGTCGTTACAAATGCCACCTGTCTGAAAGATGGTTCGTCTGGGGATGGTTAGTCCTTGGAGACAGGAGGATCTGCTTCGGGTTCGGTCTTCAGTTTCGCTAATTTGTCTTTCTCGCCAAACTTCTGCGTGACTTTCCCGGTCATCAGAATCCCAAAGATAATGATGATTGATTCCGGCACCGCTGCCAATTGTGAATTTTCCAGGCTGACGATGATCCAGACAAGCAAGGTGCCCAGTACCCACATTAAAAAAGCGAGGCGGGTGGATGAAAAATTTCCGTTCTTTTCCTGTAAAAACTCTGCAAGCCTGCTCATAACACCTCCGGAGTTGGTTATGTTAGAATGACATGATGTGCACAACGACTGAAACGTGGATCGTGAAAATGTGACAAGGCAACTTTCCGATACCCGATAGCTCAATGTCCTCCGCCAAGGAGGATGGGAAAGGCATGCAAAACACCTGGAAACAGGGCTTCCAGGCTTTCCCGGGCACCCCGGGAACTGCCGGGCAGGTTGATGATCAAACTGCGGTTGCGAACGCCGCAAACTTCCCGGGACAGCATGGCGTAAGGAGTGCGGTCTTTTCCGTGGCGTCGGATGGCTTCGGCAATACCCGGAACCTCGTAATCGATAACTGCCCGGGTTGCCTGAGGGGTGACATCCCGGGGACCCAGCCCGGTGCCGCCGGTAGTAAAAATCAATACCACACCTTCTTCATCCGTCAGTTGCTTTAAACGAGCACTGATCTTATCCGCTTCATCGGGCAGTATTTCATAGGTGACCACCTCCACCGGCTGATCAGTTAAAAATTCCCGGATGATCCTGCCGGATTTATCCTCCCGCTCCCCGGCGTAGGTTGAATCCGAGATGACCAGAATCGCGGTGCGCAGGGGTTCGGCAAATCCATCCCGGAAATCGCTTTTTCCGCCCTTTTTTTTGACCAGCTTGATATCACCCAGGGAAAGGTCAGTGTCCAATGGTTTCAGCATATCATACATGTTCAAGAGTGCGCCGGTAACGGCAGAAAGCGCCTCCATCTCTACCCCGGTTTTCCAGATGGTTTTGGTTTCCGCAAACACTTTAATATGATCGCTGCCCACTTCAAATTTCACTTCCACCCAATCCAGGGGGAGATTATGGCAGAAGACCATCCAATCGGAGCAGCGTTTGGCAGCGGAAATGCCGGCAGCCCGGGCAACTTCCAGCACATCGCCTTTGGGCACCGTTTTTTCTTTCACCCGTGCGATGGTCTCCGGTTTGGCATATAGGGTACCCTTTGCCAGGGCATAGCGTAAGGTGTTAAATTTAGGACTGACATCGATCATGGTAAATCACTCCCGTGGTATTGAGGATAAGGCATAACATTAAAGCGATACGGTATGGGATACATGGTAGAAGGGAATGGAATATCATGAATTCTCATCGCTTTCTACAGGTCTGTTTACCCACCGATAATTGACATGGACTCGTTGCCGACCTTTGCCCGGGGATTGTGTCGTTCAGCTTCAAAACCGTTCCGGTATTTTCGCCCTACCCGGTGTCGAAAGGCTGATTTAATCACCGCATCTTCACTGCCATTTCGCAGCAATTGTTTCACATTTAAAACCGGTGGACCATAGAGACAGGTTTGCAGCATCCCTTTGGCATTGATACGGATACGGTTGCAGGTACCGCAAAAGGTGCGGCTGTATCCGGCAATGATGCCAATATTTCCCCGGTACCCCGGCACATGGAACTTCATGGCGGTTGCATTGGGAGAAGTTTGAACCGGCTTCATCTCCGGATACTCTTTGAACAAAATTTCCTGAATCCGCCGGTAATCCCAGGTGATTGGGGCAGGCGTTCCGGAGGTGCCGTTAAAGGGCATTTCCTCAATGAAGCGCACATCCACCGGGTAATCCCGGGCAAGCCGGGAAATGGGGATAATTTCATCGGTATTTTTTCCGTCCAGCAATACCGTGTTTATCTTCAAGGGGATGCCGCTTTCCAAAATTTTATGAAAGCAGTCCCAAACCGCAGCAAAATTATCCCGCCGGGTCATTTGATAAAAGCGGGTTTTATCCAATGTGTCTAAACTCAGGTTAATCCCGGCAATTTTTAAGTCTTTCAATTCCGGGATGTACTGCCCGGTTAATACCCCGTTGGTGGTAATGTGGATACGTTGAATCCCGTCGATAGATTTTAGCTTATGTAAAAATGCCATAATATCCCGACGAACAAAAGGCTCTCCGCCGGTGATGCGAACCTTGGTGATTCCCAGGGATGCCAGAATGCGCATCAGGCGTTCCATTTCTTCAAAGGTAAGTAGCTCTTCCCGGGGCAGAAAGCGCATTTGTTCCGTGGGCATGCAGTACACACAGCGTAAGTTGCAGCGGTCGGTTACGGATAATCGTACATAAGTGATCTGACGGCCAAATGCATCCATTAATTTATCTTGAGAGGATGACCTGAGAGGATGACCGTTTGAGGCAGGGTGGGGGAGAATCAA
>CAYYGL010000101.1:0-17703 GCA_964471235.1 uncultured Calditrichaceae bacterium | reverse complement strand
ATCCGATATCCGATCGGCGAAGTGGGGTGGTACAAACTGCCGCTTGCCGCCTGCCCGTTCTACCTATCACTTCGCCCGGTGCGCCGTTGTCAAAATAAATTTTGACGCTCCGACCGCTCCCTTCAGCATCCCTGGGGATGCTTGCACCTCTCGGCGGGAGGAGCGAATGGCGGTTTCCGATATCCGATATCCGATCGGTGAAGTTTTTGCTCTCCTCTCATTTACCCATCTACCGTTGAAAACCTACCGATGCTCCCCACTGAATACTGATTACGGTTTACTGCCCCACCGTTTACTCCCTTTCCGATACATCCCGGGCGCCACACCAAACTGTTTTTTAAACGCCCGGGTAAAATTTGCTTGATCGCCAAAGCCGACCTGGTAGCAAATTTCTGCTACCGTACCGGTGTTTTGCTTCAGCAAATCGGCGGCACGCTGCAAGCGCATGGAGCGTAGCAAATGTCCGGCGGGTTGGTCGATTAATGCCCGGAGTTTGCGGTTTAATTGGGAAATGCTCATCCCGATGGAATTCGCCAGGGAATTTACATCAAACACCTCCTCACTCATCTCCTGTTCAATGGTGCCAAGCACCTTTTCTAAAAATGCCTGGTCCATCGGGATGGCGGTAATTTCTTCCGGTTTTACCACCGTTTGCTGCTTAAACCGCTTCCGAAGCTGACAGCGTAAATCAATCAGGTTTGCCACTCGCACGGTTAATTCCCTGGCGCTGAAGGGCTTTAGCAGGTAATCATCCGCACCGGTTTCCAATCCGGCTATCTTGTCATCCAGACCGGCTCGGGCAGTTAGCATGATGATGGGGATGTGACAGGTTTTTTCATCTTTCTTTAAAATGCCGGTGAGTTGATAGCCGTCCATCTTCGGCATCATTACATCGGTGATGATCAAATCCGGAATCTCTTCCCGGGCACGTTTCAATCCCTCCTCTCCGTTCTCGGCTTCCAGTACCCGGTAATCGGTGATTAACTGTTCATAGATGTAAGCGCGAACATCGGGGTTGTCTTCTACAATTAACACGATATCTGATGTGGAGAGTCGAGTTGCGGATTTATGATTCGCGGTATTTTGCCTGGTTGTTTCGTTTGTTATTAAGTGTTGAATTTCTGATGCTGCAGTTTGTTCGAATGGCTCTATTTCCAAATCCGACCTGCCCCCCTGGGGAATCCGCAATCCGACCTGACCTATTGGGGAATCCCCAATTTCTCCTTTTAAAGGTGGGGCGGGGGGGATGTCTAACTCCAGCGGCAATCGCACCGTAAAGGTGGTTCCTTCACTCTCCTTACTGACCACCCCAATTTCTCCCCCGTGCAATTCCACTAATTCCTTAGCCAGAGCCAGCCCGATCCCACTGCCCTCCTGCTCCCGGGTAGATGTACTGTCAACCTGGTAAAAGCGGTTGAAAATATGCGGCAACTGTTCCGCCGGAATACCAATGCCAGTGTCCTTTACCATGATCTCTATAAACTTAGTTCCATAATCGGGGACGGCAGTTAACAGTGGCTGGGACGGTTTACTGCTACTGTCAACGGCCACTTCTATTTTTCCTCCTTCCGGGGTAAATTTTAAGGCATTGGCAAGGAGGTTGAAAAATACCTTCTCCAACTTATCCGGTTCATAATTCACCCGGATTGAGTGCCGGGAACAATGAAACTCCAGGGAAATATGTTTTTCCTCTGCCAGCGATTCGAAAGCATAAAATACGTTTTTGAGAAACGGGATGATATTTGCCGGAACTGCCTTTAATGGCATGCTGCCCGCTTCCAGCCTGGAGAGGTCTAACAACTGGTTGATCAGTCGCAGCAACCGGTGGGCATTGCGCAGGGCAATTTCCAGACGATTTTTTTCTTCCCGGTTAGAAGCGGTGCTTAACACCCGGTCAATTTGACCCAAAATCAACGTGAGCGGGGTGCGGAATTCATGCGAAATGTTGGCGAAGAATTGGGTTCTCATCTGATCAAGTTCTCGCAATTTGTCCCCCGCTACCTGTTCCACTTTGAGCCGATTTTTCAGCCGGATGCGGTTGAGTTCGTAACGGCGGATACCATAAAGTGCGCCGAGAATTGCCATGCCGTAGAACAGGTATGCCCACCAGGTGCGCCAGGGAGGTGGTGCCACCATCACGATTAGAGAGGCGCCATTCTCATTCCAGATCCCGTCGTTATTCGAACCTTTTACCCGGAAAATATATTTACCGGGTGGCAGGTTCGTGAATGTGGCGTTCCGTGAAACTCCATTGAAAATCCAATCGTCATTAAATCCTTCCATTTTATAAGCATATTGATTTCGCGATGAGGTGGAGTAATCCAGAGCCGCAAACTCGAATGTGACGACATTCTGCCGGTAGGATAGAGTAATCTCCTTGCTCCGGGTAATTACTTTCTGCAACACATCCGGAGCAATTTCCGGCGTAACTTCCCGGTTAAAAATCCGCAAGCCGGTAATCACCACATTGGGGATATGGGGATTGTCCATAATGCGTGCCGGGAAGAAGTAAGTCAGCCCCTGAATTCCGCCGAAAAACATCTCCCCGGAGCGGCTTTTGAAATAAGCACCGGTGTTAAATTCATTGCTTTGCAAGCCGTCATTAACATCAAAATTGCGGATTTCCCCGGTGGCAGGGGTAAAGCGGGATACCCCCCGGTTCGTGCTTAACCACAAGTTCCCGAGTTCATCCGGCAGGATGCCGTAAATCACATTGTTTGGTAACCCTTGCGTTTCGGTAATATGGTCAAATCGCTCCTCTTTTTTATAAAATCGATTCAAACCACCGCCGGCAGTGCCCAGCCACAAAATTTTCTCCGGCTCGTTAACAGATTCGCAAATGGAAAGCACCACATTGTTGCTCAAACTGTTGGAATCCGCCGGATTGTTCACATAATACCGGAAAATTTCCGTTTTCGGATCAAACCGTACCAGACCACCATCGGTTGCCAGCCAGAAAATCCCCTCCCGGTCTTGATAGGTGTCGGTAAACGAGACAGCCCGGGTAGCCGGTCGTCGGCGATATCGGTAATGGGTAAATCGATCCGTGGCGGTATTGTAGCGACTGAAATAGTTCTCGGTGGCAACCCACAGGAATCCATCCCGGTCTAAAAAAACGTTCAGTGCCACTTTTTCCATTAAACCCCGGTTGGAATCGGCACGAGCCGTAAAATGCCGATAAGTGCCGCTGGTGAGAGTATAACGATACAAGCCTTCGTATCCTGCCGCCCACAGCATGCCATTCTCATCCAGTACCATTGACCAGATACCGGTATTACCAAAATCCCGGGGATGATGCGAATCGGTTTCAAAGGAAATTAGGTTGCCGGTATGACGATTCCACCGGTAAAGAACATCCGCACCAATCCAGAGATTTTCCTGGTTATCTTCCAGAATCGCGGTGATGCTGAAGCGAGAGATACGCGATTTAAAATTGCGGGGGCGCCGGTAGGTAAAAAAACGCTCCGCCTTGGTATCAAACAAATTTAAACCATACCCATTGGTGCCAATCCATAACACATCGGAGCGGTCCCGAATAATTCGGGAAAGACCGTTACTGCTCAAACTTGCCGGATTCAAGGGGTCATTTTTCATCGTCTGATATTGTCCGGTAGCAGGATTGAAAATCATCAACTCATCCGGGGTAGTTAGCCATAATTTACCGGTAGGGTCCTCTTCCATATCCGATATAGCTCCCCACCCCTTCCGGTAAATATGATAACGATTGGGGAATTGGGTAAATGTATGGGAATTTTTTTGCAGGCGGTTTAATCCGGAAATAGTGCCAACCCAAATTGTGCCCCGGGCGGATTGGTAAATTGAGAAGATACAGTCATCCAGTAATTTCCCGGAACCTGGAGGACCGGCATCGAAACGATCAAATTGGAAATTTAACCGAGCCGGTTGTGACAGGTTGAGGCGATTCAACCCCTGACGGGTGCCAACCCAGAGAAATCCTTCCGAGTCGACCAATAACGCTTCTACGGAATTATGGCTTAAACTGTGCGGATTTTGAGGATCATGAGCCAACTTCTGAAAAACCGGTGATTTTTTTTCAATCTCTTTTCCTGGAAGCCGGTTTAATTCCCGCACTGTGCCAATCCACAGAGTGCCGCTCTTATCTTCCGTAATCGCGGTGATGCGGTTATCACTCGGGCTGCCGGGATGCTGCGAGTTATGTCGATAATGCCGGAATTGCTCATTGTTTCTATCCATCCGGTTCAGCCCCCCTTCCCGCGTTCCCACCCACAGGTACCCCCGGCTGTCTTCAAAAATAGCCGTAACAAAATTGCTGGAAAGGGTAGTGGAATCAAAAGGGTTATGCTGGAAAACGGTGAAGTGATAACCGTCATATTGGTTCAACCCATCCTTGGTACCAATCCAGATGAATCCCTGGCGGTCTTGCATCAGGGCAAAGATGGCGCTTTGCGACAGACCGTCTTCAATGGTCAGATGTTGTAAATGGGGGGCTCTTTCTTGTGCGGATAATCCCCTAACCATCAACATAAGCAACAATATTCCGATACAGCATCGGGTATGGCACACCATAATTCATCAGTTCCTTTAATAACCTGAACAATTTTATGAAAGTCTATCGTTCTGAGATGAGGAAAAGACCAGTGGGTTTCAGAAGTCGCTTGACCGAAGCTAATATAACCCATATTGGGCAAAATACCAAAAAAAAGTGCCGGGGGAGGATACCGCTTCTAACGGATGGCGTGGTTGGTTTCCATTTGCACTCCCCGGTTGAATGAGGTAATTTGTTTTCCGGAAGAAAACTGTCGTTGAGAAACTTTATGCAGAAAACGATTGATCTGTTTTTGTTAACCGGCGAGTGGCGGGATGTGAACGGCAAATTGCTGCTGCGCTTTTACGGAATTTCCCCCGGCGAAGGCACCGTAGAGGTGATAGTGGATAATCAACAGCCGGTGTTTTTTATCTCCCGAACAGCCCGTTTGCCGGACCCCCTGGCACACGTCAGGCGGAAAGAGGTTGAATTGCGTACCTTCGCCGGCGATCCGGTGGATGCCCTCTATTTCCCCACGCAACAGGCATTGCGCCGGGCAGAACGGATCCTGCGGGATGCCGGTATCCCTACTTACGAAGCGGATATTCAACCCGACCGGCGCTATTTAATGGAACGTTTCATCCATGCCGGCGCCAGGATAACCGGGAAAATGATGGTCAACGGTCAGTTGATCGGGTTCCGCAATCCCAAATTCGAACCCTGCCAGGTAGAACCGGAATTTGTGGTTGCCTCGCTGGATATTGAGACCGATATGAACGGCAGGCACCTCTATTCCGTTGCCTTTCACGTTACCGGCCGCAAAGGAGAGCGCCGTCGGGTGTTTATGGTTGGCGAACCCCAAGCTTTACCAAAAGGAATGCCAGAGGTGGTCTTCTATCCCGCTGAACCGGACATGTTAAAAGCAGTTATCGACTGGATAGAGGAGATCGACCCGGATATTCTCATCGGCTGGCATGTGGTGGGGTTTGATTTACGGTTTCTGGAAAAGAAGTACCGGGAGTATCACATTCCATTTGCGTTTGGCAGGCGTCGGGAGATGGTTGCGATTCGTCAGCGTAGCAGCGGCGGATATGTCGCCGATGTTCCCGGCAGGGTCGTTCTGGACGGTCCCCCGGCTCTACGGGGTGCCTTCTTCACCTTTGAAGATTACACCCTGGAAGCCGTTGCCCAACAGGTGGTGGGCAGCGGCAAATTGATTTCTCCCGGTGAGGATAAAGTCGAAGAAATCGAGCGCTTGTTTCGGGAAGATAAAGCGGCGCTGGCGCGATATAATCTCCAGGATTGCATTCTGGTGACGGAAATATTTCGCCGCACCGGATTGCTGGAATTGCTGGTGCGCCGTTCCCAGATTTCCGGGCTGTTGTTGAACGAGGTGGGGCTTTCCAGCGCGGCGTTTGACCATTACGTCCTGCCCCGACTGCACCGCAAGGGCTTTGTGGCACCCAATGTGGCTGACATCAACGTGCGGGACCATGCCGCCGGGGGATATGTGATGGAACCTCACCCCGGCATCTATGAGCATGTGGTGGTGCTGGATTTCAAAAGCCTGTACCCCTCTATCATCCGCTCCTTTAAAATCGATCCCTACTCCCGGTTGATGGCAACTCATCATCCCATTACTACGCCCAATGGTTATCGGTTTTCTGCAGTGGAACACATTCTTCCGGAGTTCATTGCCCAATTAATGGAACAGCGAGCCCGGGCAAAACAGGAAGGCGACGTTCACCTCTCGCAGGCAATCAAAATACTGATGAACAGTTTTTACGGGGTGATGGGCTCCCCCGGCTGCCGGTTCTACCATCCGGACCTGCCCAATGCCATCACCGGCACCGGGCAATGGCTGCTGAAAGGCTGTAAATCCTTCCTGGAAAAACAGGGCTACCGGGTGCTTTACGGGGATACCGATTCGGTCTTCGTGATGCTGAAGGCGGCAGAGACAGCGCAGCCGGTAAGCGCCGGGAAAGCGATAGCGGAACGATTGAATCGGCACTGGGAAATGGAGTTGAAAAAGATGGGGGTCACTTCCTACCTGGAGATGGAGTTCGAGAAATATTACCGCAAATTTGTGCTGCCCATTGCCCGGGCAAAAGCTGGCGGGGCGCGGAAACGCTATGCCGGGTTGAAGGTGCGGGATGGCAGGGAAGCGCTGGAGTTTGTGGGCATGGAATATGTTCGCACCGATTGGACGCTGTTGGCGAAGGAATTTCAATATGAATTATACTGGCGGTTGCTGCACGGGGATGATATCCGTCGCTGGGTGCGAGACCTGGTAAAATCCTTGAAGGCAGGGGCGTTGGATGAGAAACTGGTGTATCGCAAGCGTCTCCGGAAAGATGTTTCCGAGTACACCAAACATGTTGCCCCACACGTTCGGGCTGCCCGGATGCTGAACAGCACCGTGCGGGAAGTTCGCTATGTGATCACCCCGGAGGGACCCGTGCCGGTGGAGCTTCACCCCCCCAAAATTGATTACCAGCATTATATTGATAAACAGCTCCGCCCGATTGCCGATTCCGTGTTGGGACTGCTGGGGCTTTCTTTTCAGGAACTGCTGACGCCCTCGCAGTTATCGTTATTTGATTAACAGACGGAAAGGAGTGGATGAACATCCGATGAAAGTACCGTTGCGTTCGGGCATTGCTGCCCGGCACCGCCCTAACCAAAAGACGTGACACAGCCGAAGCCGTGTCACGTCCTGGCAACCTTGTGTCTTTCCCGGTGCCTTACTCCGGTTTGGGTTTGACAATAATCTCTCCAATCATCTTTGCCGCTTCATGGGGGATGCAAAAATAGCGGTACTTCCCGGGAACCGTAAAGGTATGCTGAAATGTTCCCTCCGGTTCAATATTGCCGGAGTTAAAAGGAGCCGCGCCCTTCGGCAGGGCAACATTCGCCGGATTGGCAACCAGGCTGGAATCTGCTGTAACGGTATGAACCAGCAGGGAACTGTTTTTCCAGAGCACCGTTTCCCCGGCGGTAACGGTTACCTCTGCCGGTTCAAATTTCAGTAAATTCGACATGGTAATAACGGCTGCCGGTTGAACTTTTTTGCCTCCGTCTTTTCCATAAACCCAGGGTTGAAAAAAAAGTATACTGCTCATCAACATGGTAAAAATAAACTTCTTTAACATCATTCTTTATCCTCATTTCGTTGTCGATATGTTCCTTCGTTCATTGCGTCGAGTTAATGGGTATTCCTGCCGGGAGATGGTTCTGCCCGTGCACAAGAATTCAAAAAAATGGGCGACAGGTATCCCGAAAATTTCTGGTTTCCTGCCGCCCGGTTATCAAGCCATGTTTCACAACTATTGTCGGCTGGCATTAATCTCCAGGTTTTCAAACATCACATGCCAGAAAGGAAGCATCATTCCGTTTGGCAGTTTAAAACCAGTCTTTACCGGCGATTTTGTATAGGTCATATTCTCCATATCGGGTTTAAAGGGTGCCACCATCAGATGGAATTGTCGACGCCCCGGGCTGACATCTTTATCGAAATCCAGACGATAGCCATCCCCGCGCACGTATTCGGTTAACATGCCGTGAACCAACCGCGGTTGATCCAGCACTTTTCCGTTTTTACTCACCATTCCCATTCCCCAGAAGGCAAAATAGGTATATTCACTGGGCATTAACGGAGTGCCCAGCCCGGTAAAGCCGTGCAGAATTAAATTGGTTGCCACACCGCCAAAGGTGGGAAACTCCAATCCGTGCGCCGCCACTTTATTGCACTTTACGGTGTACGTGTTTCCGTCTTTATCCTGCCAACTGGCTTCCAGTTGAACCTGGTCTTTGGTAACGGCGGCATCGGTTGCGGTGGCATCTACCGCTTTGATGCTCAATTTCCCATTGGCCATCACAATGTATTTGTCGCCAAAGGGGGATTTCATTTTCATGGTTGTATACGCCCCATCTTTGACCTCGCGCGCCATTACCGGTACCCCGGTGATGCCCGGGGTGCCTTCAAATGCCCGGGGAGCTTCCGGCGTTCCGAAAATTCGCGGGTCCAGTTTGCGGTTATCCGGTAACGCAACAAATACCCCGCCGCTCTTCTGGGAAATTTCGATCCGAATCGGACCCCCCAATAAATCGAAAGGCTTTTGTTCTTTGGCGTGGGCACGCACATAATCTTTTGCCGGCGCTTTCTCTTTTAACATTTTCATCATCTTTTTCATCATCTGCTCTTTTTTCCCCGCCATCTTGCCCTGCGCCGCTAAAGGCATGATGGATACTGCAACCAGCAATAATACCGTTATCATTCCCACGAATGGGATTTTCTGAGAAAGAAAACGCTCCTGTTTGGTGAAACTGAATGCGTTCATAGAATAACCTCCTGTGTTAAATTAAGTGTGAATTCACTGATGACAATCTGCGAACGTTACATCAATAGCCATGTTACCAAATTGCCACTAAGTTCTTTGTCTCAACCGGTTTAACCTTCCGGTGTCCATGCTTTTCCGGAGACGAGTTATCCCGGGCAACATTCAATTTTACCATAGCAAGGCGGGAAATGAAGTAAGCTGCATAACATTTATGGTATTGAGTGACAACCCGGGAGATTTTTTACCGTTAGGTTGCTCAAATGCCTTTTTTTAAAACTATTTGGAGAAACTAATGACAATGAGGACTATTTCATTATAGTGACTACGTTAATACGTAAAGATGCCGCTTTTCTCGCAATGATGCCTATGTGAAGTTCTTGTCAGAAATCCGCAGCTTAACATGACTTCTTTAGGCATCAAAATAAAATATCTTCCATATCCTGCTATGAGGGATGTGGTGGTAATTAAATCCACAACTTTCTGGTGGGGGAGTAGCAGATACCTTAATCATTGCATTTTTTGGAGAAATGAATCCGTCAACATCCCGGGCGGAACTTCCAACTGTTTAAGTAAATCCTAATGCACACCAAATGCACACCAAGAAAAAGGCTTGAATTTGTCTTTAAACATACTAAATTTGATTATTAATAAACATATTTCATGGGTAGTATCTAATGATTCAAATTTCATTCAAAGGTGATAAAGCCAGATTGAGTCCAGAATTATGTGTAAATTTATATACGGGAAAAAATATACTGGTAACCGCATCCCGTCACGACGGGATTGCGGTAAAATAGCGCAGGCGTTGCCGAAGGCATCCCGTTGGGAAAAGCCTGCGCCTACCAATGGTTAAAAACCAACTCAATTTTACACAAAATTGTGGACACAACTCAAAGCCATTTTAAAATTTCTAAAACAATTAGTCTCTTTTCCTTACATTCAGGAATTTCTTTAGCGATTGTGCATCGAGGAAATTGTTGAGAAAAGTCAGTTAACAAAAGAATAAGAGTGGGAGTTGTCCGAATAAATAAAGCTGGATTGGTGGCAAAAAACAAGAAAAAATTCCTTAGCAGTGCTTTTTTAAAGTTGAATAGAAGAAAGAGAATAGGTAGAAACAATCTAAAATAAGAGAATTTTATGCAAACAATTTCAATTGACATGCATAGCTTAATTGAAATATGCCGTAAAAATGACGTTTCAAAATTAGGTGTTTTTGGTTCTACCGTTCGGGGAGAAGCTACGGAGACAAGTGATATTGATATATTGGTTTATTTTTCTAAGCCCAAAAGCTTGCTTGCTTTAGTTAAACTAAAACGGGAATTATCTATCGCACTTCAGAAGAAAGTTGATCTATTAACAGAGGCTGCGATTAGTCCATATCTTCGTGATAAAATCCTGAGTGAACTTGTGGTGATTTATGAAGCCTGATGACTTGGTTTATCTTCAACATATTCTTGATGCAATAGAGACAAGAGAAAGGTATCTGAAAGGGTATGAAAAGGAATCTTTCTTAAAAGATACTCTTGTTCAAGATGGCGTTATCCGTCAACTTGAAATTATTGGTGAAGCCGCAAAGCGACTTTCTCTGGGGTTAAGAACTCACTATGCCCATGTCTCTTGGCAAGATATTGCCGGGATGCGGGACATTTTAATTCATCATTATTTTGGTGGAGATATTGATAAAGTCTGGCTCACAACATAAGATGATATTCCATTTCTGAAAGCTGAAGTAATAAAGATTCTTGAGAAAAAAAAGGAAGAATGAATTCTTGTTTAAGGTACTGTTGATGATTTTTAAGATAACCTAATAGATGCTGATTTAATTAATTCCCCATTAGTAAAATTAAAGATATGTGTGTAGGTGTCACATATCAAGTCATGCAGGTTATATCTCCGCCATAAA
This sequence comes from uncultured Calditrichaceae bacterium, assembly GCA_964471235.1. Lineage (GTDB taxonomy): Bacteria > Calditrichota > Calditrichia > RBG-13-44-9 > J075 > CAYYGL01. Next base: position 6,953 of record CAYYGL010000101.1, on the reverse strand, counting down.
CCGAACAGTATAAAAAAGGTCAGGCTCCCATTTCGGGAACCTGACTCTGGTATGGTTTTATCGTTAATCTATTATTGGAGATTGACCGCTACTTGCAGTCCCACCACGAAATCCACTACATCGCTCAGGTCTTTATCCAGGGGGATTTTCACCATTACTCCCGGTGTGAGTTTCCCGGCTTTATAATTGCCGGAGAATGCCAGCAGGTGGAGGCTGTTTTCCCCGAAGCCACCCTCATTATGAGTGGTGAGATAACGCCCGTCAAAATTACCGGTAATGTTAAAGCGTTCCGCTTCATACCCGGCAAACAGACCATAGTTTAAATAGAAATCGGACGCATCTTCCCCCTCATCTTTCTGGGTGTTGACCAGGAAAGAGCCGCCACCGCGGACGCCGGCAAACAAGCCGTTTTCAAAGCGGTAGCGGTATTGCCCGTTGCCGATGAACCCCAGGGCATCGGGGATAAAAGCATCCTGGCGTTCCAGGTCGGAATAAAAACCGGTTTGTCCGGCAAACGGCTTATCCTCAGACATCACCGGGAAGCGTACGCCCACATCGGCCGTAAAGCGTTGTTCCGTGGTTCGATATTGCATGCCGAGATAGGGATTACCAATGGCTGTCTCGGAAATATTTTCATTCCCTTGCTGGTTCTGGGAGGGTTCAAATCCGTAATGCACTACGGGCAATTCCCCAATGACCCGGAAATGTTCCCCGAGTCGGGTATACCCGCTAAAGAACAACGCTGAAGTGGATAATTTTACCCCGTCATTATCCGTAAATGTGGGTTTTAGCGCTTCCAGGGCAATGCCGCGATCGACGGGTTGGTGGGTCCAAACTGCCTGAGCATTAAGAGATGGGACTGCAAACAAGAGAAGAAGCAAGCTCAGCAAAACCGATAGCAGGAGATACCGTTTCATGGCGAACTCCTCCTTATGGTTTAGTGAACTATTTTTTCTGATGTCATTATACTTTGGGAAATTTTGTTGGGTTTCATAGTGATCAAAAAAACTTCGCAGATCTGAAAGCGCCAATCGGAAATCAATCTAATCGACAAATGGTGAAATATGAATTGCGACCGAAGAAGTGCCTAAAAGGCTCAGGAAGTCTGTCAGACCTCCTGAGCCTTAGTTGTCCAGACTGAGTTCATAGCTGAATTGCAGGGTTCTGCCGCGGTAACCGGAACCGGGGCGCTGAACGCCGCTATCCCAGAGACGACCGGTGAGATACAAATAACCGGGACCCATCCGGTATCCCATGCTCAATTCACCATTGGCTCCCCAGCTTCGGAGACCTACGGCATCTCCGGCGTAACGTTCCTCAAGAATACGGTTTAGGGCAATATCCAGATAGAGCCAGAAACCATCCGTTTCAAATCCGATTTCCGGGGAAAATGATAGTTCCCGGTAGGCATTGGGGCTCCAATAATAGATACTGAAATTATCCAGCAACCGTTGGCTATATTCCAGGCTGTAATTGGTACTGAATTTGGAAAATTTATGATAAATTGCCATTGATGCGTTCAGGTTCCGTAGCCGGTTGCCATCACCGAATTTTCCCGCCCCGATGGATGCCGAAAGCGTCACTTGTCCGGGCAGGGGTAAGGCCACATCGAAATAACCGGAACGCAGATCAATTTGATCCGCAATAGCATTGGTGCGGGTGGTAAGCGCTTCCCGTCCTCCGCCGATGGCAAGATGCAGCGGTCCCAGTCCGGCGGCAAGCCGGACGGTTCCTACCGGCATTTGTTCATACCCTGCGGTCAACCCCAGCCATTCCACAGGGGAGGTGATGGCCATGAAACGGTAGATGTTTTGATCGCCGAATAAATCAGTTATCCGGGTTTGCTGGATGTTGAGTTTGAACAACTCTCCATCTTGCCGATAAAATTTCAGCAAGGCAAAATTGGTTCGCATCACCTCCTGATCGGAATCTCGGAGGTGGGAACTGCCAGCTTCCACATTCCGTAACCCGAAGTTCAGCGGGCTGGAATTTGCCGAGAAGGGTGCCAGAAGAAACAATATGAAGATTCCGGTTGCGGTTAACCGTTTTCTGCTCGTTACGATTCTGGGGGAACGGGAGCGCACCAGGGCAAACAGGCGGTCGGAACGCCCGCTAAGAAAAATTAACAGTAGTCCCAGGAGGATAAAAATCATCCCCGTACTGCTAAACGGTTTATCGGGAGAAATCACCCGGGCAAAACCGACATTGGTAAAAATAAACCCACAGACAAAGTTCAGGTATGAAAATAGGATGTGTTTTTTTTCCTGCATGATTGAGCCTCCTCCAAATGTTAAAATTCGGTTAATGGTTTACAAATTGATAGGTCTGGGGTTTATCAATTTACTCTCGCTGAATTTTCCATACCCCGGTTTTTTCTCCCAACAGTCCCCTGAAAAATCCGTATAAAAAAGACGGCAACACCAATGTCCAGAAATAGATGATAAAAAACGGGGTAAATGTAAAATAACGGAGTAACTGAGAATTATATTTTTTGTCCAAAAACAGCCCCACGCCGCTTTGCACATGGATGAATGCCACCCCGGTTGCCAGCACCATCAAACCGTGTGTTAGCCCGGGTAAAATCCGGGCGGTCAACAGTGGGAAGATGAGGGTAACAGCCAGCGCCCAGATGCTGGAAATAATGCCCATAAAAATGATAGGGATGGTGGCGGTGTTGGGGGAGGTGACAATCTTCAGGTGCTTGCGGTATGCTTCCCCGCTGCCGCGCGACCAGCGCACCCGCTGCCGAAAAAGCGCCCCATACTTCCCGGGCACCGATATCCAGCATACCGCCCGGGGTTCATAAGTGATTCGGTAGCCCAGCTTCTGCACCCGCCAACTGATTTCGATGTCCTCGGTCTGGGTGCTTTCGTCCCAGCCACCGATTTTCTCCAGTACGCTCCGGCGAAAAGCGCAGATCGCTCCGGAAACGGTGTATAACCCGCCCAGCAAGGTTTCCGCCCGCTTGATCAGGCTGATGATGGTGGCATACTCCATGGTTTGCAGTTTGCGCAGAAAGCCCTTCCGACTTCGGATCTGTGGGTTACCGGTGATTCCGGCAATACGGCGGTCCGTAAACTGTTGCACCAGGTAACGCAGGGTCTGCTTCTCGATGATGGTATCCGCGTCAATGCAAACGATGATGTCCCCCCGTGCCTTCTGCAGGGCGTGGTTTAAAGCATGGGCCTTCCCTTTGTTTTCGGTTAAGCAAATTACTCGCACACCTCCTACCTGTTCAGCAATGGCAGCCGTGTCATCATGGGAGCCGTCATCTATTAAAGTGAGATCGAAGTTGGGGTAGTCAGATGCTTTGATTGCCTCTAACGTTTTTCGGATATGCTCCGCCTCATTGTGCGCCGGTACCAACACGGAAACACGGGGGGTAAACCGGGGGTGATATACCGCCCGGCGTTCAATGACGAGTCGGAAAATGATTGAAAACACGATATACTGTAAGGCAAGCGCCAGCGGAAAAAATGCCAGGAACTTCAGAATTCCCTGCCAGATGGCACTGCTGTCGAAATGACTCCGGGTAACCGGAGGGGCAGCTACCGGCATCAGGGCTTGTTTCCTGTATTTTTCGGCGATGTCCTGCAAACGAACAAATTTTACATTTGATTTTGACCGGGCATATCGAATAAACTTCCGCAATGCTGCTATTTTGGAGGGCTGTCCGATGAGCCATTGATGCACATCAATAACAAACGGCGCCCTGCCGGTTTTATAATTGATATCAAACCGTTTTTTCCATTCCCGGAACATCCCGTCCACATTGAGATGAGCCAACGTAAAGCCGTCGTAATCATTGGGGTACAGGTATGGGAGGATGAGCAGCGTTTTATGATGATTGGAAAAGTGGCGGACGGCAAGCCATTGCCCTTCCTGCGGGTCTAATGCTAGGGAGCCGTCGTACTCGAATCCGTTTTCGATTAAAATTTGCCGGGTTTCCGTATCAATGGAGTTCTGAGGGGCACCGAATCCATGGATTGGAACGCCAATTTCCTTCATCGCCTGAAGCCCCAGGGCAATACGGCGGGCTTTTTCCTCCCGGTCCGGTAAATCCTCAAAACGTTCATGTTCCCAGCCATGCAAGGCAACTTCGTGCCCTGCCGCATAGAGGCGCTGAATCATTTTTCCGCGGGTTCGGGCAAATTTACCAACCGTCACCCAGGTCGCCGGAACATGCAATTCCGAGAACAAGTCCAGCAAACGGTAAAAATCATCATCCGGCACATCCCATTCCCCGGCGGCATTCGGTTCGGTGTCAATCCGGATACATACCAGTTGTTCCAGGTTGGTAAACGAAGTTTGCCGGGCGCTTCGAAGCATCGCCAGCCGGTCGTCGGTCCATTCTCCAAAGAAAAATAACAAAGGGCGATGATCCGTCGGCAGAGCTGCCCAGGTTGCGGCAGTGCTCCCGAAAGTCATATCCCCATCCATCGCCATTATCACTTCGCAGTGGCTTCCCACCTGTTGCCGGGCATCTTTGTAAACCCGGCTCATCCATTGGGGGGATTTAAACCAGTCATCCCAATATCCCAATGGGGAGATAAAATCGAGCCCCGTTCCGGAGAGCCGCTGGTAATCCTGACCGGAAACGGTGTTTTTATAATATCCACCGGCACTGAAGGGCAGCAGAGTAGCGCCAATGCGAAGATCCGGGCGAATCTTCCGGGCGGTTTGCACCAGGCGACGGGCAATTTCGGCAATTCTTTCGGCGCGAAAATTCACCCAGCGCTTCCACACCCGGCTATGCCGCCTTCCCTCTTTGCGCAAAAATCTCCAGGGAAGCGGTTTCCCATACCGTTTTTCAAATGCCTGCAAACTGGCATCATCCACACTGGCAAAATCATCGTTGTAGCGGATATAATCCAAAATGAGACCGTCAAACGGATAAGTGGTGACGATTTCTGTGATTAAGCCGTTAAGATAGGAAAACACTTCCGGAGAAAACGGGGAAAGCCAGTTGGGTTGTTCTGTCCGCTGCCCATCCTTTGTGACCACCATTGCCCGCGCATTCGGGTGATTCTGCCAGAAGACAGCGTCCTTTAATAACGGCACCCACGCCATCACCCGGATGCCTCTTTGATGCGCTTTATCCAGAAAATACCCGATCAGGTCCTTTTCGGCATATCCCACCGCTACCGGAGCAATTTTCCCCGGGTAAAACAACAAACCGGAGGACATCCCCGGCTCTTCTTCATCGGATTTGATAAGCAGGTAAATTTCATCCACCCGGTTTTCCATGGCAATCGTGACCAGGCGATCGGCATCTTCCACCGAGCGAATATTCTCCGATGTGCGAACTTTGATTCGCAATCTATCGCTTGCATTTTCCGGATAGACCGTACCCTCGGGGAGAACAACCATCATCAGCACCGCAAGCGCCATCGTTCGCAAAAGTATCATTTTTCCTCTCTTGTAAGTAATTTCCCTTTTTCTCATTACGGTTTTCCACTTCTCTTTCAGCGTTAGGTTTAAATTGATTGTTCCACAGAGCCTTTCGTTTCCTAACCTTTGTCAAAACCCGTACCACAATTTTTGGGGACGGGATTGCCAGTAGGCGAAAAACACGATTTCCGGAAGAATGTTTGCTTGGATGAAAGATGTAAGTTGTTGATAATAGATTTGTTGGAGATGTTGTTGACTCTCAGGAAAGATATACAGATTTATTTTCACTTCGGCATAATATCCCCACGGGCGGCATCGGTGGTTTAAACAGGTGCGCATATTATTCGCACCCGTGTCGGGTTTGGTTCACGTCGGGCGCCGGAGGATGTTGCCCGGTGTGCCGGTTCATAAATGCCGCATTGTCTCCTCCCTGATCGGTCAACTCATTGTGAAATTGAATTTTCAGTATCGCTACCGTGTCATTGCCCCTAAATTAGCGCCCGGTATGAACAGGAATGGAAAATTTTATGAAACTACAGTATCGACACCGGATAGAATATGCTGTTCTCCGTACCATCGAATGGTTTGTTCGAGTGCTGCCGGAGAGCGTTCTGCCACCGCTGGCTAAAACCATTGCGTTTGTGGTGTATCACCTCATCGGATATCGCCGGGCGGTGGCATCAGCGAACCTTCGGATTGCCTTTCCGGAAAAGAGCGATGAGGAACGGGGAAACATAGCCCGGGATAGCTATTACCATTTTGCTTTGTTAATTCTGGAGTTCATGAAGTTGCCGTCCTGGTCGCCGGAACGGTTAGGGGAGATGGTAGAGATCGAAAATCCGGAATTACTGGAAAATCTGGCGGGGCAAAACCGGGGGGTGATTATTTCTTCCGGGCATTTTGGCAATTGGGAAGTGGCGATAGCCTTTTTAGCCACTCATTACTGGAAGGGCGGCGCGGTGATTCAGCAGCGGCAGACCAATCGTCTGGTGGATGCATGGAGTGCAGAGCATCGTCGTTGTTGGAGGTTGGAAATTATTTATTCCCGGGGGGCGGTCAGCCGGGGGCTGGCAGTACTGGGGCGAAAGCAATTGTTGGCATTACTGGGCGATCAGGATGGAGGCAGGCGTGGGGTGTTTGTGCCGTTTTTCGGAAAAATGGCGTCCACCCCGATGGGTGCCGCCATTTTGCACCTGCGAAGCAAATCTCCCCTGGTGGTGGGTGCCTGTGTACGGGTGGGTAAATTTAAATATAAAGGATATCTCATCCCGCTGGAGACGGCACCGGATTGGGACGTAAACCGGGAAAATATCGAAAAGATAACCGCCCGCATGGCGGCTGCGCTGGAGAGGCTGATTCGCAAATACCCGGAACAATACTTGTGGATGCACCGACGCTGGAAAACTCCCGTTCCCTCGGAAAGGAGCAGCGATTCCTCCCGGACCCCGGGAAAAGCCCGGCTCAACCCTTACCAATGAGCTTTCAGCTTGCGCCGGTTCTATTATTTACTAACATTTCTCACTTCGAACCGGTGAAGTTGCTGTTCAAAGTGACGAAGGAAA
>CAYYGL010000100.1:0-17955 GCA_964471235.1 uncultured Calditrichaceae bacterium | reverse complement strand
GGACGCATCTCCCCTATCAAACGAACGAATTGATTTCATGAAAGTCGAGATTCTCGTACAATTTGTGGGTACCTAACCCGCTCATCCCTTATTATTAAACAGGTGGGAGAGTTCCCGGGCACGGTTGCAGGCAACCTTGATTGCTTCGATAAAGTTCTCTCCAAGGTGCGTCTCTTCAAGTTTGTTGAAGGCGGCTTCTGTGGTACCCCCTTTGGAGGCGACGGCTTTTATTAACTCATCCAGGGATTTGGGCGACTGGTTCATCAAATGAAATGAACCTAACATGGTTTGTTTTACCAGCATGGACGCCACGGATTCTTCCAGCCCCAACTGCACCCCGGCATCGATCATGCATTTGACCATAAAGAAAAAATATGCCGGTCCTGATCCACTCAGGGCGGTCACAGCATCCAACAACTGTTCATTTTCCAGGAATATTGTACGACCGGTGGTGCTGAGCAGATTGTCAATAATGCTCACCTGGTGGATATTGACCGCCTCGCTGGCAGTAAAAGCCGTAACCCCCATGCCCAATTGCGCCGGGGTGTTGGGCATGGCGCGAATGATGATATCGTGCTGAACCGCCTGCTTGATGGTGGAGATGGTGACCCCCGCCATCACCGAAAGCAGTAAATGGTGGGAGGAAATTGCCGCTTTCAATCCCGGGGCAATACTGCCAAAATCCTGCGGCTTAACCGACAGGATGATGATCCCATAGTCCCCTAACTGCTCATCAATGCCCACCACGGTTTTTCCCAGCTCCAGTTCATCGAGTTTTTGCTGATGTTTTTTGTTCTTGGCAATCAGCAACAGGTGATCCCGGCTAACCAGGTTGAATTGCAAGAAAGAGCGGGCATAGGTCAGCCCCATGCTGCCGCAGCCAATGATTGCTATTTTCATCATAAAGATTTACCTCTTTGGGTTAAAAAAGAAAAATGGATCATCGAAAAATTTTTACAAAAGTTAAGAAATGCGCCATCCGTGCAGCTATCCGTATATGCCCATGCGCACAGCGTTTGATAACAGCTTCCGTCCTTTACCCAATTGAGGGGATGAAAGCTCTGACAAAGGCGATATCCGGGCATTCTGCGGATAACAAACGTTTCCAGAAAGGATGGTTACCCAAAACATGATTTTCCACAAATCTTCTAAACCGGTTACCAAAATTATCCATGCCGGGCACAATATCCAACTTAAAAATTCGTGCGAATGCAATGAGGCGCCACTCCGCTGCCAGGAGCACAGGCATCCGGTAAATTGTTGTCCGACATAAAAAAGGTGAACGGCTTTAAATAAACCTCATAACGACTCAGGTTGTTATACCGCAACGAACGCAACGTTCGCAACGAACAAATGTTTATCTCTTTCACGTTGTGGCTGTCGCGTATCCGCTGGGATCATTACGGTACGGTAAAGAAAAAGGGTTGATGACAAAAACAGATTTTTACAGGAACTCTTGCCAATCTACTTCCTAAATAGCTATTACCTGAGTAGTGACTAAACCTCTTTTACGATATGACGTAGCAAATCCCCCGCAGGGTGAAGCAAGGGAAGAGTCAGCGACCAGACAGGTACTCCCATACGCTAACAGCCAGCAGCGAAGGGCAGTTAATACCAAACACTATTTTAACCCCTTGCATCCTTTTTTAACACCCGATATATTAGCTTGATAACAAACGGAGATACGATGTGAAAAAACTGATTCCAGTAATTCTGTTCCTGTGGGCAACCCAGCTGGCATGGGGGCAGTCGGACGAGTATCGCACCTTAACGATTTTTTTTACCAATGATGTGCATGGCGGGATTGTTCCGCAGAAGGCGGAGTTTTTAAATCCGGATTTTCCCCCGATGCTGGGCGGGGGCGCCTCGGCAGCTGCCATTATCAAAAAAGTGCGTCAGCAGGCACAAGCGAAAGGCAACCCGGTGCTACTGATTGATGCCGGAGATACGTTTCAGGGAACGTTGGTGGGCACCCTTTCCAAAGGAAGAGCGGTCGTGGAATATATGAATATGATGCACTACGATGCCGTAACTCCCGGGAACCACGACTTTGATCTTGGGAAGGATAACCTGAGTGAGTTGATTCAAATGTCTCGTTTCCCCTGGGTATCTGCCAACATTTATGACACTCGCACCGGAGAACCCTGGAAATGGCTGAAACCCTATGTAATTATTGAAAAAGAAGGCATGCGAATCGGGATTACCGGGGTCACAACAACTGGTACGGCGCACATGAGTTACCCGGAAAATATTAAAGGATTGGAGTTTCGCAACGAAATCATCTCCCTCCAGGCAGCGGTGGATTCCCTGCGCTCCCGGGGAGTTGATCTGGTGGTGGCGCTGGTCCATACCGGGCTGCCATACGACCCCAAAGAGGGCTATCGTAAGTTACGCCAGAGTACCCGGGCACAGGTCATCAACAGGGGGCATATTAATGCCATGGAAATTGCCCATTATGTAAAAGGGATCGACATTCTGCTCGGCGGGCATCTCCACAAAGGCTATCCCCAACCGTGGGAAGACCCGGTCAATCATACTATTTGTTTACAAAATTACGCTAACGGCGGCAACCTGGGCTGGGTGGATTTCACCATTCACTGGCAGACGAAAACCATTGCCGGTTACCACCTTCCGGTAGACCAAAATGATTTGCTACTGTTGCAGGAAGATCAATTCTGGCCAGACAGTGTGGTGGCGGCATTTTTAGCCGAACAGGAAGCCAAATACGAGAAAGGCTACCGGGAAGTGATTGGTCAGGCAAGCAACAGTTTAACCCGCTCCAGTGTCGGTGAAGCTCCATTGAACAATTTGATTGCCGATGTGATGCGGGAACGAAGCGGGGCGGATTTTGCTTTTATGAATTTCGGCGGAATTCGGGCGGATATCAAAGCCGGTCCGGTTACCCGGGAAGATATTTTTAAAGTGCTGCCCTTCGGAAATGAGATTGTCAGTTTTCATTGTAGCGGGTTATTTTTAAAAACCATTATTGAGCGGAAGGTATCCGGTGGCAGCCGGGGGCTGGTGATCTCCGGTGGCAAGGTGATTTTCAACAAAAATCTCCCCGATGGGCAGCGGGTGGTTTATATGGAGGTGGGCGGTGTTCCCCTGGAACCGGATAAAATCTACCGGGTGGCGACCAATGATTATTTGCTGGAAGGAAACTCCGGCTTATATATGTTGAAAGACATTCCCCGCTCGGAAGTGGATTTTAGCGGCGTAAAGGTTGGGGAAGCGCTGATAGATTATTTTCAAAAGCATTCCCCGGTTGCCGGCAAAGTGGACGGCCGCTGGAAGCGGGATAACTCTGCCCAACCGAGCGAAGAGTGGCTGAAAAAATTTCCCCCGCAGGTAAAAACGGAAACCAATGGCGAATCCGAATACCGGGGAGGGGAGTGAGAAGGTAACTGAGCAGATGGAGATCAGGTGCAGTTGGCAGTGACAGATGGCAGTCGGCAGAAACAACAATAATCAGCTATCAGCGCTAAACGAGAATTAAGGGGGGAGAAAAGCCAACAGCCAATAATTAAACTCTTTACGCATTACTCATTATTTGTCATCCATCACCCATTTATCCTAAATCATAAATTCCGGTTACATTACCCTTATACCCAATCCCATGACCCAAAAATTTTTATACATCGATTGTGTGGCAGGAGCCAGCGGCGATATGCTGTTGGGGGCTTTTTTGGACGGATTGGTGCCACCGGATTATCTGAAGGAAGAATTGCAGAAGCTTCCCCTGACCGGCTATACGCTGGAGTCGGAATCCACCACTCGCCAATCAATCCATGCTACCAAAGTAAAAGTTCGGCTTACTGGTGGCGATCAGCCCCATCGTCATCTCTCCGATATATTTTCTCTCCTCACGAAGAGTTCATTAAGCGAGTATGTAACATCCAATGCCCGGGAGGTGTTCCAGCGGTTGGGAGAAGCGGAGGCGCTGGTGCATAACATATCGGTAGAGAAGGTGCACTTTCACGAGGTTGGGGCGATTGACTCCATTGTGGATATCGTGGGCGTGTTTATCTGCCTGGAGTATTTGCAAGTCGATCCGGTTTATGCCTCCCGATTACCGGTAAGCCGGGGGACTGTCACGGCTGCTCACGGCACCCTACCGGTGCCGGCACCGGCAACCCTGCATTTACTACAAGGTTATCCGGTCATCTACAAGGATATGGAAGGGGAACTGGTTACCCCCACCGGGGCTGCCCTGGTAACGCACTTATCCCGGGGGCCATTACCGGAAAGTCAACCGTTTAAGATAACGGCAATCGGGTATGGCGCCGGCAGCAAACAGTTTCCCCTTCTGCCCAACGTGTTACGGCTATGGCTGGCAGAACCGGAGGAGAGCTATACAAAAGACATGCTGTGGGAAGTGGTATGCGGCATTGACGACATGAATCCGGAATGGTATCCCCATTTAATGGAGCAGTTGTTGAAAGCCGGGGCAGCGGATGTCAGCCTAATTCCCAATATTATGAAAAAGGGGCGACCGGGCGTGGAAGTGATTACCCTGTGCAGAGCTGAATTGCTGCCGGTGATCCGGGAAACGCTCTTTTCCGAAAGCACCACCATCGGCTTGCGTTACCATCCCGTATATCGCGATCACCTGCCGCGGCAGGTGGTAGAGATCGATTCTCCCTGGGGCAGGTTGAAAGTGAAGCAAGTCATCCGGGCGGGAAAAAAATTCCTGCTCCCGGAATTTGAGGAATGCCGGCGACTCGCCAAACAGCAAGGAAAAAGTCTAAAGGAAATCTACCAGGCAGTTCAGTATTTCTTAGAAAACCAAACTGCCGATACGAAAACCTGAGCAGTTCAGTTCCCTATTTGCGGACATTCTCTCCCCCATTCCCATTTACAGTCCATAAAAAAAGGCTTGCCTTTCGACAAGCCAATTTTCTGTGGCACCTCCCCGAATCGAACGGGGGACACACGGATTTTCAGTCCGTTGCTCTACCGACTGAGCTAAGGTGCCAACCGTTAAAGCGGCGAAAAATATAACACCGGGGAGGTATAAAATCAAGACGTTTTTCAGCTTATGAATCTAAAGTTTTCCGCTTTTCATACCGACCTCAATTAGGGAATAGATGATAAAGAATCCAACGGCCGATAAATTTCTTCTTGATTTCTCCCATCGTCATGACAGGCTCTGATTTATATACCGGTTCTAATTCGATGAGTTTATAAAAAGTTTACTTTCCCAGGTTTTAATGATAGGGATTCAAAATGATTCTTTTGTTGTCGGACAACCCCGATACCGCTCACCGTTTGCAGGATGACCTGGAACCGGAAGGTTTTCCCATAACCGTTGTGGACGGCTTTTCCAAAGCAATCTGGGAATTAGAAAAGAGCAGAGACTATCATATTGTTCTGGTGGATTTTGAGTTGAGCAATGAAGATGCGTTTGAAGTATGTGAAAAAATAAAGCGCAGTCCGCAGATGAAATTATTGCCTTTGATTGGGATATTGGATCGGAGCCGCATTGTCGATCAACTGTTAGCATTTGAGATGGGGGTGGATGACTTCATTTACATGCCACACACGACCCTGGAAATTCAACTGAAGATTCGCTCGTTGCAGCGTATTATCCAATTACAAAAACAATTGCAGCAAAAGAATTCTCAGGTGGAACAATTGCGGAATATCCAGCGGGTTATGGTTACCTTAAACCATTATATCAACAATGCGCTAACCCCGCTCTATTTTGCCGTTCAGATTATGGATGAAACCGATTTGGAGGAATCGATACGAATTAAAACCATCGCCCGGGAAACTGTCGAATTCATCAGCAAGGTTCTGCAAAGTCTCCATAAAGTAGTCCATGAGGAAAAAATTCGGGTACTCCAGGAAGGGATTTATAAAGATATGATGTTTGATATCGAAAAGGAACTGAATCAACTACTGGAGAAAACCCGCTAAAGGAAAGAGGGCTCCGCCAACTATGCCATCCGGTATAATGATATCAATTTAAGCGAATGCCCCCTCATTCGTTATTTTTTCCTTCCATACCGAAAGAAGCTCCCGGAATAGATGTTTTCAATCTCAAGAAATCATTGGGCTTGCCTTTTCCGGATCAATCCCCAGGTCTTTCATTGCCTTGGCAACCGTATCCGGTTTCAGCTCACCTCGTTGTGCCAACTGACTCAACACCGCCACGGTAATTGCTTCGGCATCCACTTCAAAAAAGCGCCGGAGTGTCTGGCGGGTGTCGCTGCGCCCGAAGCCGTCGGTTCCCAATGAAAAAATGCCACCCGGCACCCAACGGCTGACGGCGTCCGGCAGGGCTTTCAGGTAATCCGAGGCGGCTATCACCGGGCCGCTTTCATTTTCCATCAATCCGGTAATATACGGTTTCCGGGGTGTTTCAGTGGGATGGAGCATGTTCCAGCGTTCTGTCTCCAGGGCATCCCGCCGCAGTTGATTGTAGCTGGTGACGCTCCAGACATCCGCCGCCACATTATATTTTCTGGCTAAAATTTCCTGGGCGCGTAACGCCTCCCGCAAAATTGAACCGCTGCCAAAAATATGGGCTTTGAGCGGCGCTTTCTTTTTCCCTTTTGCCTTCGCCGGCATTTCCTTGAATTTATATAAGCCCTTTACAATCCCGGTTTCAACCCCTTTGGGCATCGGGGGCATGGGATAATTCTCATTCCCCACGGTCAGGTAATAGAACACATCCTCCCGGTTGGTATACATGCGGCGAAGGCCGTCCTGAATAATCACTGCCAACTCGTATGCCCAGGCTGGATCGTAGGTTACACAATTGGGGATGGTGCTGGCTAAAACATGGCTGTGCCCGTCCTGATGCTGCAAACCCTCCCCCATCAGGGTGGTGCGACCGGCAGTGCCGCCGATTAAAAACCCACGCCCCCGCTGGTCGCCAAATGCCCAGGCTAAATCGCCTACCCGTTGAAAACCGAACATCGAGTAAAAGATGAAGAACGGAATCATATCCACCCCGTGATTGGCATAAGCCGTGCCGGCAGACGTGAAAGAGGCCATGGAACCGGCTTCGGTTATCCCTTCTTCCAGAATCTGCCCGTTTGTAATCTCCCGGTAATACAAAAATGTTTCCGCATCCACCGGTTCATACTTCTGCCCCAGGTGAGAATAAATGCCTACCTGGCGGAACAAAAATTCCATCCCGAAGGTACGGGCTTCATCCGGCACAATCGGCACAATTCGTTTCCCGATCACCGGGTGTTTGATCAATTGAGAAAGGAGCCGCACAAACGCCATGGTAGTGGAGACTTCCCGTTCGCTGCCGCCTAAAAACTCGTTAAAGTAATGGAGTTCCGGCACTTCCAGCGACTCGGTCAACGTTCGCCGGGAAGGGACGTAGCCGCCCAATTGAGCACGCCGTTCTTTCAGGTATTGAATTTCCGGGCTCTTTTCATCCGGTCGGTAGAAGGGCGCCTCGGCTAACCGGTCATCCGGGATGGGGATGTCAAAACGGTCCCGGAAATGACGCATCTCTTCTTCATTCAGTTTCTTTTGCTGGTGGGTAATGTTTTTCCCTTCCCCCGCTTCACCCAACCCATATCCTTTGATGGTTCGCGCCAGAATCACCGTCGGTGAACCGGTATGGTCCACTGCCGCTTTATAAGCGGCATAAACTTTGGCAGGATCGTGCCCGCCCAGGCGAAGCTTTTTCAACTGCTCATCGGAGAGGTGTTCCACCAGCTTCAACAATTGCGGATACTTGCCGTAAAAATGCTCCCGCAGGTAGGAACCGGGTTCTACAATGTATTTTTGAAAATCGCCATCCACCACTTCCTCAAAGCGTTTAATCAGGTAACCCTCGGTATCCTTTTCGAATAGGGGGTCCCAATCCTCTCCCCACAGCACTTTGATGACATTCCAGCCGGCGCCCCGGAATACGGTTTCCAGTTCCTGGATAATTTTGGAATTCCCGCGCACCGGACCGTCAAGGCGCTGCAGGTTGCAATTGATGACAAAAATCAAATTATCCAGCCCCTCCCGGGAAGCCAGGGCAATGGAGCCTAGCGCCTCCGGTTCATCGGTTTCGCCATCCCCCAGGAATGCCCAGATATGCCTGCCGCTGGTGTCTTTGATTCCCCGGTCTTGTAGATAGCGGGCAAAGCGTGCCTGGTAAATGGCGGATATGGGTCCTAACCCCATGGAGACGGTGGGAAATTCCCAAAAATCAGGCATCAGCCAGGGATGCGGGTAGGAGGACAGGCCGCCGGTAACTTCCACCTCCCGGCGAAAAGCCGCCAATTGTTCCCTGGTCAATCGTCCCTCCAGGAATGCCCGGGCATAAATTCCCGGTGAGGCGTGCCCCTGGATAAACACCAGATCGCCGTCGAAGTTCTCGCCCTTTCCACGGAAGAAGTGGTTGAAGCCTACCTCGTAGAGGGTCGCTGCTGATGCGTAGGTGGAAATATGCCCCCCAATGCCAGGGAATTTTCTGTTGGCGCGCACCACCATTGCCATGGCATTCCAGCGGATAATGCTTTTAATGCGCCGTTCAATCTGCCGGTCGCCCGGAAACGGTGGCTGCTGTTCCCGGGGAATGGTGTTAATGTAGGGTGTGTTAATGGAGAACGGTACCGCGACACCTTTGGCATAACTGGCACGCAGCATTTCCGAAAGTAAAAAGCGCACCCGTTCCGGTCCCTGGTAACGCAACACTTCCTCCAGCGCTTCCAGCCATTCCGAAGTTTCCTGGGCATCGATGTCGCCATTGGGCTTGGTCATCTTCTCAAAATCTTCCAAAACTTTATCGGGCATAAATTTTCTCCTTCTCAAACTTATCGGTTTTCACTAAAGCGCCAAAATATACATACTTTGGAGGACGGATACAAGCGGCGTAACAGGTAATCAAGTTCGACAAATTTTATTCTTCACAACAATTACGCATGCAGCACCCGGTTCACCGGCTTTACCGGACAATTGCGCTCTCCAACATCTCCCTCACCTCTTCATGTCCTCGATGGAATAACCAGTGCAGAAGGGAGAGGGGATAAGGATATGGTTCAGTGAGGCGGTGCCGGTGGGGCGGTGGAAAGCGGAGAGTGAGGGGGCGAATAACTTCCGATTGGAATAGGGAGAAATCGAGGAATTGTTTGTCCCGTTCCTCCGCGAGGTATTTTTGACAACTGAATCCCCGGATGATGTCAATGATGCTTACTGTAGCGCCGGAGCGGTGTGATATTCCCGAGGCGAAATGCAGCGGCGTCTCTATTTGCAATACCCGGCGTAGTAAATCAATCAACGCCAGGTTGAGATCGAGCAGGAATTCCCACCGTTTGTAATACACCTCTGCCAGCAGATCGGCATACCAGTCAAAATAGGGAGCATAGGCGTAATTTACCTGCAATGCTCTTTGGTGTTTTTTCGCCCAGTGCCGGGTGGGATCGATCCGGACATCCTTTATGAATTGTCTCCCTTTGCCTTTTGTTAATACCGGAACACTGAGGGTTAATTCGCCCGCTGCATTGGCGATCCGGGTGCGGTTCACCCAATCCTGTTTACTGAACTGGATGTCATCCGCCAGCACAAAGATATCTGCCCGGAGCATCCGGGCAAAAAAAAGCATTCCCGGCAGATAGCCCGGTTTTGCCGCTGCGAGGATCATTTCCGGCATTATTCCTCCATGAGCAGTTTTTGTTAAAACCCGGACGATATTTACCACTCGGTTATTAATGAGTGGTTATTGGATAATGCGTATGTTAAATGGAGCAATTTCCATTCACCAACAACCTCTCACCACCGGCTGTTCGGGCAAGTTGCACTTGCAATATATAGCCGGGTGGTGTATTTTACCAACACCTAAGATGACGCTGACGCAATCACGTTTTGCAAACTTTTCTCTGCTTGCACCGTAGGTAAGAAAAGCATTTCAATCACCGATGGTAAAGGATTTGGTATGAAGAGAGCACTTCCCCCGATCACCTTTCTCGTGCTTATTTCCCTCTGCGGTTTTCTCATTTACCACCTCTTTCCCCTTGTTCATCCGTTCTATGGCATCCATTTGCCCCTGGATAAAACGGAAATCGAGAAAAGAGCTTTTCATCTCGCTGACTCGCTTCACCTCTCGACTCAGGATAAGTGGTTGGATATCCGGCTACAACGAAATAAACCGCTGATCCGTCAGTTCCAGGCGGAGTTGGGCATCCGAAAGAGCAATCAGGTATTCCGCCAGGGGCTCCCGGGCTATTTCTGGAAAGTGGAATGGATGAATTACCAGGACGTCAAATCCATCTCGATTTCCAACGAAACTAAGGTAGATTTTCCCGATTCTGCGTACGGCAAAAAATGGATGTTCGATGTTTGGGGCAACCTGATTCACTTTGAACAGACCTCTCCTCCCGAACAAGAGCCCCAAAAATTAACGGCAGAGGAGGCAAAAGAAGTTGCCCGGGCGTTTTTGCAGCGCTATAGTTTCATAAAAGATATTCCGGTCAGCACCGCTAACGACAGCATGATTACTCATACAGCATCCAATCCATTCTACCGTTTTGCCCCCCTGGAATTGGTAAAGAACGAAGCGATTCAACATGAAGACCGTTCCGATTACCGTTTCTTATGGAAGACCCGCCTTCAGTCAACGCACATTGATGACAGGGTAACCGTTCGGGTAGATGTAAGAGGGAATGCCATTTCCCGATTGGACATTGGTATTGACACCCCGGCAGAGTTTAACCGCCCTTCTTTTGAAGCGGTGCGAGCCATAGTCTCCGCCCTGATCATCATTGCCATTGCCATTATTACCATCCTGCTGGCATTCAAACGATGGCGGGCTTATGAACTCAGTTTCCGCTTTGCCACCGGGCTGGCCGTTATCGTCGCTATTACGTTCGATATTTTTCTGTACCAGAGCCTACCCCCTTCCATGGGGTGGACCATCCTCTTCCCGTTGATTTTTACCCCATTGTTTATGGGCGGCATATTTATTTTCGTATGGGCGGTGGCGGAATCGATTGGGCGGGAAGCCTGGAACGAAAAATTTATCTCGGTTGATCTTTTACGAAACAAATTTTTTCTTCATTCCCGGATTGGCATGGCGATCCTCCGCGGGATTACCGTCGGAGCTATTGCCTTCGCTGCCTGGCTGGTGATGGTGTGGCTGATCGAGCCGCTACATCCCCTGCAAATTGTTCACCGCGAAGAAAATACCTTCCAATTTTTGAGCGCCGCCAGCCCGGTTCTTAGCATTCTCAGTTACGATATCTTCATCACCATTTTCGCGACCACCTCCTTTATTGTTCTGTTATTATCGTTACTGAGAAAGTGGATATCTTCTCCATATTTGCTGCTGCCAATATTAGCCTTCTTCCTCATTATCAATTATCAATTCAATACCGAACCGGCGATGATTGGCATTGTGATAGAGGGCGCAGGTGTTCTGATGGTGTTGTGGAGTTTCTACCGCTATGATTTATTAACCAGTTTTATAGCAATGTTTACAGTGGTCGCTTTAGAACCCGGGGTAACCCTTTTCACCACGGGAAATCCGTCTCACCAGGCTTCCGGGTATGGGTTGATCGGGGTGTTAATGCTCTTCGTCGGCTATGCACTGGTATGCCTGGTAACCCGCGACCGGATAACCGACTTCCAGCGTCTCACCCCTGATTTTGTAAAGAACATTTCGGAACGGGAGCGACTGCAAAAAGAATTGGAAATCGCCCGGGAAGTGCAAATGGGGTTTCTGCCCAAGGAGAATCCCCGGTTTACCATGCTGGATATTGCCTCCCGGTGTACCCCGGCACAGGAGGTAGGCGGCGATTATTTTGACTTTATCCCCCTCGATGACCATCGCCTGGGAATTGCGATTGGAGACGTCTCCGGCAAGGGCACCCAGGCAGCCTTTTATATGACCCTCACCAAAGGATTTCTGCGGGCACTGGCGCAAAATGAATCCTCCCCGGCAAGAGTGCTGGCAAAATTGAACCGCCTTTTTTATGAAAATGCCCGCCGGGGAGTCTTTATCAGTATGATTTACGGCATTTTCGATAACCGGAACCACGTGTTAACAATCGCCCGAGCCGGGCATAACCCGTTGGTTATGCGGCGCACCGAGCAACAAAGCCTGCAAGCCATCCATCCAAAAGGATTGGCTATCGGAATGGAAAAAGGCAAAGTGTTTGAGCAGACCATCCAGGAAGTTAAGATTCCTTTTCAAGCCAACGATCTTTTTGTATTTTACACCGATGGCTGCACGGAAGCCATGAATCGCGATAAAGAGGAGTTCGGGGAAGAGCGGTTTCATGCCATCATCGAGCGGAATTTTCATGTCGATGCTGATGAGGTGTTAGAGTCCATTTTTTCCAAAATCCACAAATTTACCGGTCGGGCAAAGCAGCATGATGACATGACGGTCGTGGTGGTTAAAATTCAAGTCGGGGACAACGAGCAGCCGCTCCCCCTCCGGCAACAAGAGCAAACCGAACCGGAATTTTCATAAACTCACCATCACATCTTGAATGTTTTATCCAATGTCCTTATATTTATGCCCTGTCAAAACAATTGGATTATGATGAGACCGCTACGAGGCATACTTTTTTTGATCTTCGCCATCGGTTTTTTTTATCAATGCGATAAAGGATTATCGCCTATCGAAAAACCCCCACCTCCCACGGTGGAAGACTCCATCACCGGCATCAGCGGCACGATTTACTTTACCAACTGGCCGCCCCCGGACAGCCTCTTCGAACTCCGTATCGTGGTATTCAAAAAATTTCCCCCGGAAAACCTGATCGTGGAAATTCTCACCGGGGAGGCTTTCATCTATCCGACTGCGCTGGAAGACACTGTTTCCCTTCCCTTTTACGTGGACAGTCTGCAATACGCTTTTGAACTGGAACCCCGTACCTATGAATACCTGGTGGTTGCCCAGCGTTACGGGCCCAACCGGGCGCTGGATTGGCGGGCGGTGGGGCAGTACGACACCGATGAAGACTCCCTTCCAAGCCCGTTTACGGTAATCGATAGCGTTCTGCTCAAGAACATCAATGTCTATGTAGATTTTAAACATCTGCCCATCCAGCCGTTTTAAGGGTTGCTTTTGGAACGTGGTTCTTTTAAAATATTATAAATTTGATAAGAACAAAGAGATGGGGAAAATGACATGAGTAAAGCTGAAATAGAAAAAACTATTATGGAAGAAACGAAAGATTTATCAAAGGACAATTTAATTAAAGTACTGGATTTCATCCATTTTCTGAAAACAAAAAAACACAGAAGAGTCAGGAAAGAATTTTTCGAGAAAAAACCGAGTGAAAATTTAAGCGATCTCGATCAGATATCCTTAGTTCACTTAGAAGAAGAATTTGCCAACTACAAAGAACTATATCCGCGTGAAGAATAACGATATCACCGATACAATGGCTTTGGTCTTGCGTCTGGAAAAACGGAAAATGGGGCGAAAAGCCAGAGCAATCTATAGAGAGGCTGAACGAGGAAAAGCAAGCATCTTGATTCCGGCAATGGTTCTGGTTGAGTTTGGTTATCTTTCTGAACGACACAAAATAGATACCAATCTAACAGAAGTTGGTATTTTTTGTCGGAATTATCCATCCGTAAACGTAACACCTATAACTGAAGAAATTATTCATACAAGTTGTAACTATTTAGCTTTACCTTCAAATTTGATGTTTTATATGTCATTCGTTCTTATTCATGGTTCAGTGGTTGTTTTTTCACCTCACCCAACCCCTCCCGCCCCAAAAAACGGGGTTGGGGTGGGGGTTTCAGATGATTACGGCAATACGCGGAATGACACAAACGGGCATATAGCTGAATTGTTACTACAAGTTTTGAGATCGATGACATCTTCAAAATATGTTTCCACTATTTGGTAAATGTACTGAACTAACACCAAATCATGAACCTTAACTATTGGATAGGGTTGAATTTGCCTGTAAAGACGCAACGTCTCTTCAGAGTTTTCCTATTACTGAGCATCTTCTCCTCAGTGTTCCTTTCGGCGCAACCGGGCAGCATCCTGGGAACTGTAGTGGATGAAAACGGCGATCCCCTGATCGGTGCCAATGTGTACCTGGAGGGCACCATTCTGGGCAGCGCCACCGATGCCGACGGCACCTTTGTGATTCTCAATGTCCCGCCCGGGGATTTTACTTTGACCATCTCGATGATCGGTTACAAGCCGTTTTCCACCCGGGTAACAATTACCGAAAATGAACACAAAAAACTGGGCAAAATTTCCTTACCCCCCACGGCACTCCCCGGGGACCCGGTGGTAGTGACGGCTGGGAAATATCAGCAAAAGGTGCAGGATGTACCGGTAAGCATGAGCACCATGAGTGCCGTGGAACTGAGCTATCGGAATACGATTACCCTGAACAAAGCGCTGCAATACATTTCCGGGGTGAATATGAACTCTTCCCAGGTGAATATCCGGGGCTCCAGTGGGTACAGCCGGGGGGTGGGCAGTCGGGTGATGCTACTGTTGGACGGCGTGCCCTTTCTGACCGGTGACACCCGGGAGATTAATTTCGATGTGATCCCGGTATATTTGATCGAGCGGATCGAGGTGCTGAAAGGTGCCGGGTCGGCGCTGTATGGTTCCAGCGCCCTGGGCGGGGTGATTAATGTGATCACCCGCAGCATTGGCACCACGCCCCATTTTTATGCCAAACTTTACGGCGGGATGTATTCGGAACCCTCTTTTGCTGAATGGCGCTGGTCTGACAGGCGGCGCTATTTAAACGGGCAAACCTTTAATTATTCCAGAAAAATCGGTCGGGTAGGAATGATGATTGGCGGTGCCCGGGATGAGGATGACAGCTTTCGCATGAACAATTGGCGGAAACGGTGGTCGGGCAGCAGTAAACTCCAATGGGATATTTCCCCTTTTCAGCAACTCAGCATTTCCGGTAGTTATATGCTTCAGCGTCATGGCAATTTTTTATACTGGGAAGATATAAACCATGCTTTGGTGCCGGGTCCCGGACAGGAAGATGATGTGGTGGAATCCCGCCGTTTTTATATTAGCACTCACTACCGCTATGTGTTCACCCCCCATCAATTCCTGACCTTCCGCGGCATCTGGTTTCACAATCGTTTTGAAGACAACGTAGCCGAAGGCGGCGGCGACGTTTCCACTTCCCAGAATGTGAACGGGGAGATACAATATAACGTACAAACCGGGAAATGGATCTGGACTACCGGTTTGGAAGGTACCCACAATTCGGCGAAATCGAATATTTTTGGAAATCATGGCGGCTCCAATGCTGCCGTGTATCTCCAGGCAGAGGTTCCGGTAAGCGCCAGAATCAACGCCACCGTGGGAATGCGGTTTGATTATTTTGACCTGGATTCGGTGAAATCCGACCATCAACTGAATCCCAAAATCGGCATTGTGTACAAACCCTTTTCCGGAACCGCCCTGCGCAGCTCTTTCGGATTGGGGTTTCGTTCACCTTCTCCCGGTGAAGTATATGTGAACACCAATGCCAGCGGCTTTCAAATCGTTCCCAACCTGAATTTAAAACCGGAAAAAAGCCGCTATCTGGAAATCGGAGTAAACCAGTTTTTCGGAGAGAATTTTTATATTGATATCGCCGGGTTTTACAGCCGCTTTGACGATTTAATCGAAGCGGATTTTATCCCCGATGGCAGCGGTCAAATTCAGTTTCAGAATATTACCGAAGCAAGGGTGCAGGGGATAGAGACCAACCTGAACGGTTATTTTTTTGCCAAAGCGGTGCGCCTCAACCTCGGCTACACCTATGTGGATTCCAAAGACCTGGTGAAAAATGATTTTCTGAATTTTCGTCCCCGCCACCTCTTTTACAGCGGGCTTCTTCTCAATATTGCCATGCTGCAAGCCGGGGTCGATTACCGTTACATAAGCCGTTACGATCGGATTGATGAGAAGTTAGCCCTGCTGGTGCCGGATGCCGACCTGCGGGTGGATGTGCATGTGGTGGATTTGCGCCTGGCAACCCACTTTATTCTGGGGAAAATGCCCCTGAGAATGTCGTTTCAGATTAACAATTTATTGCACTATAACTATGTAAGCTTGGTGGGCTCCCTGGCACCCCCAAGAACCTTTGTGGTAACCCTGGAATCGGGGATATAAGGGATAGGATATGGAGTAATGGGATAACGGGAGGAGTTGGCAGTAAACCAGCAAACAGTATCCTGTTACCACTCATTTCATGCTTTTATCGTATGACCTTTCACGCGCTAAAACGGCGCACGGAGCACATGGGATACAGGGAAACAGAATGTGGGGGTATTTTAGAAAGTTTCATCAATAGGTTTTGATTGGGTGCCAATCCGATATGTGACTCTTTGCCCCATAGAATTTGTTACGTAATTGAAAACTTCTTCTCTTTTCATTTTTCCATCCAATTTATACTCGATGGTAATTGAACAATCCCCGGGGATGTCAATCCAGCATGTTTTGCTTTCATTAATATCAAGTTTATTAATGAATTTCGTTGCACACCCCATTATTCGGATATCGGTAATTGGTTTACCGGTTTCGTTTATGAAACAAATTCGCATGGTATTGGTCAAGAAAATAAAGGCGAACAAATAAATGATTACTACCGGAATGTTGAGCACCATTAAACCGGAAGTTTTCAAATAGTTCCGGCGGTTGTTGCTGTCTTTTATGGCTTTAATCATCAAAACAATCAACATACACAGATTGACCGTACCGGCAACAATTAAGAAAAGGTAACCGACAAAGGCTATATCCATTTTGCTTGAGAAGTAGAAAATTAACAGCAGGAGGGTCCCCCCTGAAAATGAACTGACGGCTAACCCAATTCCGGCTCTATTCATCATACCCTTGCCGATGTTTATTCAATCTCCTTTTTCAGTCCTTCCGCCTCTATCACCCACTGAATTAAATCCCATCCAAATCCTTTCCCTTGCAGGTGACGAATCAACCGCTCCATCCGCTTTTTCGGATCGTTGCGGCGGTTGGCTTTCCAGAATTTTCGGGTCAGATGCCGGATGGCTGCTTCCTGGGTTTCCGGGGGACACAACTCGGATAGCAGGGATTCCACTATCTCCCGATTGACGCCCTTTGTCAGCAATTTCTCTTTTAACAGGCGGGTACCGCAGGGACGCAGCAACATCTCGTTGCGGATAAACTGCCCGGCAAACTCCCGGTCGTTGATCAACCCTACCTTTTCCAGATCATCCAGCGCCGCTTCGATTTCCTCGGCAGCATACCCCTTCCGCAGGGTTTTCAACAGCAGTTCCTTTCGGCTGTGGGGGCGGATGGACAGGTATTTCAGGATTTGATCCTTGGCACGGCGAATGGCATCTTCCCGGCAGAGGACGGCAAATTCTTCTTCACTAAATTCCTTCTCCACGGCAAACTGATAGCGCAATACCGTCTCCGGGCTGAAGGGCAGTTCTTCCCCGCTGTCCCATCGGACAATAAAGCGCGCCGGCTGGCGGCGCTTCATTTCTATGTGGATGATTTTGGGCATTGGTCAGGGGGTTGGGTATAGGGTATAAGGATAATGGGGAGTGAGGGGGAGAAGGAATGAGTGACGAGAGATGGTTTTCCCAACGAGGTAGCCGGATTTCGGATTTTCCGACACTGCTTCCCATTACTTCATCTACTCTTCTCCCCATCTACCGTTGAAAGCTGCCTGCCATTGGGGAAAGCTGGGAGCTATTGACAATTGACCGTGGCTTTCATCCGCACTGATCACCCTTCTACCCATCATTCATTTACAAACATTTCTCACTTCAACTGTTGGTGAAAAGTTATTGTTTTTATAGGGACTATGAACTTCAGGATAAACAAAGATGAATTTTCTAATTTGTAACTACTTGGGTTATTTTACTACCGGAAGAATGGTGCGGTAAAAAACACATTCTGCTCAAAGTATAGCAGAGTTAAAAAAAGAGGATATGGAGAATCCTCCCATCCATAAATCCTTATGATGTTTGAAGCGGTATATTCAACTCTCCCCCTTTCATCCCCCTCTCTTGGAA
>CAYYGL010000099.1:4287-17970 GCA_964471235.1 uncultured Calditrichaceae bacterium | reverse complement strand
AACGGGAAGCCTGTGAACAGTTTCCGAAGAGAACTACAGCGCATGCATCTGGAAGTGCTGACCACCCTGGTCATTTATCATCCCGGCATGTATCCGCATGATGCGGTTACATTAGCCCGGGCGGATTTGCAGCATCTAAAAAGCACCATCGAGAACGCACTGAAAAAAGCGCAACTGGATGATTACACCCGCGCCCATTTCACCGAAAGCCTTGCCCGGGTAAATGAGGCGCTCTCCGCAAAAGCGTTACGACGGTTTTAAACAATCGGAGCATCAAAATTATGAAGTTTGATTAAATAACCGTGCCACCGACAAAATAAATTTTGTCGCTCCTACGTTTACAACGGAGCGTCAAAACTTGTTTTGACGCTCCGCTGCGAGCATTAAAAATAGCCCGATTAATTATTCAAACTCCATCATCGGGGTGAACATGATTCTGATTGTTCCCTTTCCGGTTAACCGTTTCTCCCGCAGGGATGCCTTTGGCAAACGGTTTCGTAGTCTTTCATGCACGGTTAATTTTTCAAAGAGAATTATTTTGATTGACGCAGAAAAGGCAGGGAAACAGTAGCGAACAGGAGAAGGGGATATTGGCGTATCGGATGGATAGGAGATTCGGGGCAATTCCAGGGGGAAATTTCCCCGGGCAGAACGGTTTCGTTATCCGGTTGCGACTTTTTTCCGAAAATGAAGTATAATGGAGGAAATAAGATATTGTATTATCTAAACTCGGAGTGTTAATGAATAAAGCAAAAATATTATGGATTGATGATGAGGTTGAATTTTTAGAACCCCACATTTTATTTTTAAAGGAACGAGGGTATGAGGTCTCGACAGCCACCAATGCAGATGATGGCCTGGAATTAATCCGGCAGACCAATTTTGACCTGGTGCTGTTAGATGAGATGATGCCCGGCAAAGACGGGTTAACCGCCCTGACGGAAATCAAAGAAGTTCATCCCGGGCTGCCGGTGATCATGATTACCAAGAATGAAGAAGAAAGCCTGATGGAGGACGCGATTGGCGCCCAGATTACCGACTACCTCACCAAGCCGGTTAATCCCAGCCAGATATTGATAGCGGCTAAAAAAATTCTGGAATCCCGGGACATTTCCCAGAAAAAATTTACCCGGGATTACACACAGGAATTAAACAAAATCACCATGCGCTTGATGTCTCGCC
Organism: uncultured Calditrichaceae bacterium; assembly: GCA_964471235.1. GTDB lineage: Bacteria > Calditrichota > Calditrichia > RBG-13-44-9 > J075 > CAYYGL01. The sequence goes on along the minus strand of CAYYGL010000099.1, from coordinate 16,788 downwards.
TGGAACCGGAAGATTGGATCGACATGTATGCCAGGCTAACCTCCTGGGATATCGAATTGGATGGGGTATCGGACAAGGAACTGCGGGAAGTGGTTTACAATCAGCGTCGGGAATGCAATGTGGAATTCGGCAAATACATCGAACGGAATTATGCGGAGTGGGTGAACTCTAATGAAGAAGAGCGCCCCGTATTATCGACCGATGTGGTGAAACAGTTTGTCTTTCCCGAATTGGCTGCCGGCAAACGGGTCGTTTTCGTAATCATCGATTGCATGCGCCTGGACCAGTGGCTGGCATTGGAAAAATATTTTTATGATTATTACACCATTGAGAAGTCGTATCATTTCAGCATTCTTCCCACTGCCACACCCTTTTCCCGCAATGCCATTTTCAGCGGGTTATTTCCCAGTGAGCTGGAAAAACGCTATCCGGAAATGTGGGCACAGGGGGAAGATGATGATTACAGCCGGAACCGAAATGAGAGTGAATTGATGTATGATCAACTCCGCCTGCTGGGGTTAAAATTAAAAAAAGAACCGCGCTACAGCAAAATTATTAATGTGGAAGAAGGCCGGCAGTTGGAACGGGATCTGAATTCCTACCTGGATACCCCCTTGTTGAGCATTGTGATAAATTTTGTGGATATTCTGGCGCACAGTCGTTCCGATCTCCCCATCCTGAAAGAGATTGCCCCGGATGAAGCCTCTTACCGCTCTCTCACCCGCTCCTGGTTCGAGCATTCCTCCATCTATACGATTTTTAAAAAATTGGCAAAGGAAGATGTTACCATCATTATCACCAGCGATCATGGCAGTATTCGCTGTTTGAGGGGCACCAAGGTATTGGGCGACCGGGAAACCTCTACCAATCTGCGTTACAAATACGGTCGCAATCTGAAAGTCGATCCCAAACATGCGTTTTTCATCAACAACCCGCTGGATTGTAAACTCCCCCGGCGCAATTTCAACATCAACTACATTATTGCCAAAGAAGATTATTACTTTGTGTACCCCACCAATTACCATAAGTATCTCTCGTATTACCGGGACAGTTTTCAGCACGGCGGCATCTCCCTGGAAGAGATGATCCTCCCGGTAATCAAGCTGCAACCGAAATAAACGGCCGGCGGTGAATATTTTCTTTGTTCACCGCCTCCTCTATTTCAACACCTTCTTTTGTAAAACCGATAGTAAATTCCGTCTAAACGAGAATTCTCCATAGCCTGTAGGTGGCGGAACAGAGTCATCTTTCTCGACTCGCAGGTCAGATCCCCTCCCTCTGCCCAGTGATGATTATCACATTTTTCGCTCCTGCCAAATTCCTTGAAAACAAAAAATCAAGTTTATAAGTTTGATTTTTGAGAAAAAAAGTGTAAATTGAACTAACAAACGTAGCACTTTGACATGGGGTTTGGCATGAATGGTATTCGAGGCTTGGTTTTTCATTCACGCTTTGATTATATCAAAAAGCATTTTGAACCGGCAACACTCAAAGCATTAGCCGACCAATTATCATCTCAAACTCGTCATTTCATTTTCGATCAGGTCTTTCCGGTAAATAATTACCCATTCCAGTATTTAGAAGAGTTGGATACCCAACTGGCAAATATTTCATCCCAGCCGGATGCCCAATTGTTCTCCGAGATAGGGCAGGAGTTTGCCCGGATCATCCTGGACCGTTATTTTTTTAATTACGTGGAAGCCCGGGAACCGGCTCGTTTTTTAGCACAATTTGAAAAGCTTTACCCGGAACTTTGGGGACTGGGCGAGATTCGTGTTGAATTGGAAAACGACCACCGGGCACAGATAACATTTGAGTATGAAGAGCCTGTGCATCCGCCCTATCAGATTTTCATAGAAGCATTTCTGAAAACTGCCATTGAAATTTGCGGGGGAAAAGGCGTGAAAATCAATCCCATTTCTCAACCAGCCCCCAACAATGGGCACTATGCATACATTCTGGAATGGGAGAAGGAAAAATAGCAACGATTCAGGTAATTAAATAAGCGGTTAACAATATGGGCAGTTCATGTTGCTTCAAAACAAGGTGACAAGGATGGACACTGAAAACAAAACGTATGTCGTTATCATTGGGGATGTGAGCGGCTCGAAGCAGTTAAGCAGCAAAAATCGCTATCAAACCCAGTTGTTTGTCAAATCGGCAATTGTGCAAATCAATGAGGAGTATGGAGACTCCATTGATGCGCCGTTTACCCTTTCCAAGGGGGATGAATTCCAGGGATTGCTCAGTTCCCTGGACGTGGCATTTAGCATTGTGCTTGCCCTGGAAAAGTTAACCTTTCCGGTACGGCTTCGGTTTGGTATTGGCTTAGGAAAGGTGTATAAGATGGGAGGAACGCTGCCCATCGAAATGGATGGTCCGGCATTTCATCGTGCCAGTGCCGCCCTCAACTTTGCGAAAAAGAAGAAATATATTTACTGTATGAAATCGAATGATGAAGACCTGGATATGCTGGTCAACACCATTTTTCAGTTAATGACCGCTTTGAAATCCCGGTGGAGTGAACGACATTACCGGCTCTTCTGGAATTATAAAGATTTAGGGACTTATCGGGAAGTTGCCGCGCTGGAAAACATTACTCCCCAGGCGGTTTATGATACCCTCAAGAACATTCGCGCCAGCCATGTAAAAGCCGCCGAAGCACATCTACTCAAGTATTTCCGGAAATATCCTCTCCTGACCCATCAATCTGATGAATTTGTCGTGGATGAGGATGGGAAACTCTCCCTGCGATAGAATTCATCGATATACTGAATACCTTTGTAAAGGACAAGAATTGCCGGAAGCAGGAAGAGGGGGGAAACATGCCCCTTCCATTCATAGAACGTAAGCCATCCCTCGGAATCAATATTATAAAATAGTAACGCAATCCCATTGTTAATCGCATGACAGATAATGCCCGGCATGATGCTGTTCGTCCGCCAACTGAAGTATCCCAGGAGAAATCCAAACAAAAAGATTGGAATTGCCTGGGTGAACGAATAAGGAGTAAGGTGAAACAGGGTCCAGATCAAACTCCCATATACCACGGCTTGCGTTACATTGATATGCTTTTCCAGGGTTCTTTGCAAGAAACCCCGAAAGAGGGCTTCCTCCACCAGAGCCGCCACCACCACGGCACTCGAAATAAGTAAAATCAGTTCACCACCGGAATGGGCTTTCATCACCGCGGCTATAGCTTTTTCTGCTTCCGGAGAACGGGGAAAAACCAACTGAATCAGGCGATCGATTTCATCGGAAATGATGGTTGCCGATAAACCGATTGGTATAATAACCCGGAGAATGGTTGAAGGGATGCGACGCCAGCGGATCATCTCCCCGACAGATACTTGCTTTTTTTTGAAATAGAAATAAGGAACCACTCCCAAACTCATCTCACCGAACAACAATACCCATTTCTGGGTATGGGTGGAAATTTTACTCATATCGGTCGGGGACCCCAGCACCAATGACACCAGGATGATTAAAATCACGAAGAAGAAATAACTGATGACGACAACCAAAATGGCTTCCCGTGGTGGAGGATTTATTTTGTCAGGTTGATTCTCGTTCATCCTGCTCCTTAATCACAGAATAGTTAAAACACACAGCCCAGCCGGTTCTTCTTCCGAAACTGGGAAAAAATCAAAAATGGCTTATCTAAAACGACGCGACCCAATTAAGAACGTTTTCAGCGATAAATGCTTTGGGCAATCCGGTCCATGAGAATCCCACCGGCAACAGCAACATTTAATGATTCCGCTTTCCCGTATTTCCAGATGCGAACCGTTAGATCGGCTGCATCTAACAGGTGCGGAGAGACACCTCTCACTTCCCCGCCTAAAATCAGGGCTGCCGGTTTTTTGAATTGTACCCGGTGAACTACCTTCCCATGATCCACAGAGGTGGCGATTATCCGGAAACGGTGCTTTTTCAATTCGGCTAATCCGTGTTGCAAATCAGTCAATCGAACCACCGGCACATGGAAAATTGAACCCATGGTACTACGCACCACCTTGGGATTGTAAGGGTCCACACAATCATCCGACAAGAGAACCGCATTTACCCCATACCAATCCGCAGTACGAATGATGGTGCCCAGGTTGCCGGGGTCCCGTACCCCCTGAAGAATGACCACGAAATCGGCATTTCGCAGATTCAGTTGAGACAACTCCCGTTGTGGTATTTTAACCGCCAGCACAATTCCCTGGGGCGTTTCGGTATCGGCTAACCGCTGAAAATGTGCCGCCGGCAGGATGCGATAAGGAATCTGTCGCTGTTTGAAGAACTCCTCAAATTGCAGCCAATGGTCGGACTCCGGGAAATCCGGTGCCACAAAGGCGATTTCAATTTGCCAATCGGATAACAATGCCTCGTGAGTGAGCCGTACTCCTTCGACCAGGAATTTCCCTTCCTGTTGTCGGTATTTTTTCTGCCGCAATTTTGCGTAGTATTTCCAACTGACTGCCATAATTCTCAATCCCCCCGCTCCATCAATAGCTATGTGATTTGCCCGGCTGATGTACTCCCGCGTTTCTATGCTTCCAGTTCTTTAAATTTACCCAGGCTGCGGGTATAAATCAGTATCACAATAATCCCCAGAACGAGATGCCCGGCAATGGTATACCAGATGGTCTCAGGAGAGCCCTGGTCCCGAAAAATACCGTACAGTTCCGTATAAAAACCGCTCAAGCCGCCGCCCAGGCCGACTGCCAGAAAATTCGCCCCCATGTATAACCCGGCTTTTTCCTTGGGGGCAATCCAGGTAATGTATTCCTGAATGCGCGGGGAGGATGCCATTTCTCCAATGGCAAAAAATGCAATCCCCAGAAACACCAACGCCGGGGTAAGCGATTTGGCAAATGCGGCAATTACCATTCCCAGGGCTGCAATAAACAATCCGATGAGAAAGGTTTTGATGGCATCGCGTTTTTCAAATATCCGGGAGACAAATACCTGAAAAATCATAATGATATACCCGGTATGGGAAATGGTTTCTCCCAGGAGCCGGCGCACCCCTTCTTTATCGGTATAAGAGAGGAGGTTCGCGATGGGCGGACCGATCAGAAAAATACTTTTGATGTTTTGATACAGGGTAGCGGTGTCCAGGTTGCGGTCGATATAGAGGGGCATCAGGTTGAAGAATGCCCAGAAGGGGAGCCAGAAAAACAACCCCAATAAAATCAAAAAAATGGCAAACTTAACATCCGACAGGGCAATCCAGATGTCTTTGAATTTTTGCTTCAGGGTGATGCCCTCCATCTCCCGCTCCGGTTCTTTGTAGAAAAAGATGGTGATCAGCAGCATCAACCCGATGCCGATGGCTGCTGCTAAAAACGCATAGTTCCAGGAGATGGCTCGCAGCATCCCGGCAACAATGGGACCGAGGGAGGCGCCCACATTGACCATGGCGTAAAAGATACCGAATCCCAGGGTCTTGTTGGTTTTATCCGTTACCGCCCGAACCGTTGCGGAAACCAGGGGTTTAAAAATCCCGGCAGCCAGCCCAATCATCAGCATGGTCAGGGCAATCCCGGAAAACGACTTGGTAAAAATTAACAGAAGAATAGATGGTAAATACGCCAAGTAAGACACAATTAACACTTTCTTAAATCCGTAGCGATCGGCAAAAGTGCCGGAGATGACCGGGATTGTATAAGAAAAAATCAGAAACAGGCTCTGAATGAACCCGAGCTCGCCTTTGGAGTAGCCCAGGTATTCCATATAAATTCCAAAGCCCATATAGATACCGTAATAGGCAAAGCGTTCCAGCACTTCGATGGAATTAGCCACCCAAAAAACGGCGGGAAACGGCGTTCTCTTTTCCATAGCATCCTCACAATTTGGTTCATGATCAGTTAATTGGCAACAAGCACTTTCGGGAGAAAATGCCCGGGCATTTCAACCGGACATTCCCGTATCACCGGAAGTCTAATGGTATGAAAACTGAATTTTTTAAACAAATGAAAAAAGAGAAATTTTACCGAGGGAGTGATTCAGATTGTGAGCTTCGAGGCTCGGGGTTGCCAGGTGGAAAAATTGAAAAGACGCTTACAGAGAATGTTCCGTGTCGGAAAGCAGGATCTGTGGAGGATCCGTTACCTTAAAAAACGACAGAAAAAGTGTTGGGAATTGGGGCTATTCGTATTCCAACCGGGTTGCCCGCTAAAGCGGTTTCGTCCTGGCAATCGTACTTTTTTGAAACCATACTTTACAAAAAGTTTGACTTTTCGTAAAGTATGGTTTACTTTAAGTCCTAAAAAGTGCGTAAAGTCCGATGAATAAGATATATCCCAGAAATCTTTTACCATATCTGCAGAAATTTTTGGACTCCCCGGATATCCTTGTGATTCTGGGAGCTCGACAAACGGGAAAGTCGACGCTTTTGAGACTTTTGATGCAAAATATAGAAAATCCCGTCTATTTTGATCTGGAAGATTTTAAATTCAGAGAAATTTGTAATTCCGGTGCCGAGCAATTTGTTCAGTATTTACGTGAAAATGGTCTGTTATATTCCCCTATCACTTTTGTCTTTTTGGATGAAATCCAACTTCTGGATCGACCCTCCTCCTTTTTGAAATTATTGCACGATCATTATCCCTCAATTAAGTTGACTGTTTCCGGCAGTTCCACTTTCTCCATAAAAGATAAATTTAAAGATAGTCTGGTTGGTAGGACTGTCAATTTTGAATTATATCCTTTGAGTTTTGATGAGTTTTTGATTTTCAAAGAAGCCTCTATTGATCTCAATCAGAATATTCAAATTCCCCAAACCATTCAAAGACTAAAAGAGTTGTTTGCGGAATATGTTAAGTTTGGCGGGTATCCGAAGATTGTGCTGACGCCGGAAAAGGAACGGAAAGAAGTTTATCTTAGACAAATTGTTGATACTTATTTAAAGGCGGATATCAGGGATTTGGCGAATATTCGCCAAATTGATAAATTCAATAAATTGATTCGGCTACTTGCCCAGCAAAGTGGCTCGATGCTGAATTTAGCGGAATTATCAGTGACAACCGGTATTGCTAAATCTACGCTGGAAGATTATTTGTTTATTTTGGAGAATACCTATGTATTAAAGCGGATAAGTCCCTTCGCAAAAAACTTGCGCAAAGAATTATTTAAACGTCCCAAAGTTTTTTTCATCGATACCGGTTTAATGAACATTTTGAGCTATAATACAATTCCGGAAACGATTATGGGAAATGCATTCGAAACCTCTATTTTTTCCGAATTCATCAAAAAATTTCCCACCTTCCATGTGCACTATTGGCGAACTAAAGATAAGAAAGAGATTGATTTCGTATTGGATACCGGTAGAGCATTAAAAGCTATAGAGGTAAAATTGAACTCAGCTCAATTGAACCCACGACCATTGCTAACATTCCAAAAAAAATACCGGGCAGAGATCAATGCCGTGTGTCTGGAAATCCCCCGGGAATTTCATCAGGTGAGGTGTGTTTATCCGTGGGAGATTTATCAAGAAAATGGTTTCACACGGGTATAACCCCACTATCCATTTAAGGTGTTGGCAACTGTATATTTTCATCCTTTCAACACAACTCACTCTATTGCCCGGTTTATTGACATACAGATAGATACTATCAGAGATGTAATGTAAAGGATTTTAAAAGCAGAGAGTTAAAAGGGCTTACATTTAAGATAATTACACCACGAGAGTTTTATGAATTATGGGAGTCAAATCATGAGTAAAAGTCAAGTTGTCACCTTAAGAATGCCGATAGAATTAAAGAGAAGATTGGAAAGAGAAGCAAAATATCAGGGGGTTTCATTAAACCAGTTGGCGAATTATTTGCTAAATGTTCAACTTACACAAAGCGAAGTAATCTCAGCTTTAGAATCGAGATTGTCTCGAAAGTCTATACCGGAATTAAAAGCAAAAGTTGGTCAAATATTAAATAAAATCCCAGGCAGGGATATTCCCGAATGGGATTTAAAAGAATCGTAACAATATTGGTTTGCATTCTATCGGGCTGATACCTCTTTTGGGAAATCTTTCAGAAGGTTGTGTTACGTGTTTCTTTTTTTTTGCTCTCCCTTTATCGCTTTAATGACCGCTTTCCCCAATATCCTCATCCCACAATTCCGGATATTGTTTTATAAAATCTGCCAACATCTCCACACATTCCCGGGAGTTAAGGTCAATCACTTGCACACCGCTTTCCCGCAACCAATCGACACCTCCCTGAAAGTTGACCGATTCTCCTACCACCACGGTGCCGATTTTAAACTGACGGATCAAACCGCTGCAATACCAGCAGGGTGCCAGGGTGGTGACCATGATTTTATCCCGGTACGTGCGCTGCCGGCCGGCTTTACGAAAGGCATCGGTCTCCGCATGAACCGAGGGATCATCTTCCTGCACCCGGCGGTTGTGCCCCCTGCCCAGCACATTCCCTTTGCTATCGAATAGCACGGCACCGATGGGAATCCCCCCTTCCGCTAATCCCTGACGAGCTTCTTCTATGGCAACTCTTAACATGGCTGAATAATCAAGTGAAGTAGACATTGTTTTCTCCTTATGAATTCACCGAATGAATTTTATCCCCCATCAGCAGCCAATAGACCAGGAACGAAACAATTGCCGCTGAAAACCAGGCACCGTTAAACAAAAAATCCAGGGCGGGAACCAGCTTCCCCACAAGTGCTGTTCCCAGCCCGGCGCCCAGGGCGATAAAAGCCTTCCGGTTAAAACCATTTTCATAACGATATTCTCCATCCACCCGGTAGAGGTCGACAAGGTTTAAGTTTAATCGACGGATAACCCAATAATCGCAAATGATCACGCCACCGACCGCTCCAAGCAACCCCGAATAGGTTATCAACCACAATTGATACATATCTAACAGTTTCCAGGGCATGATCAGGATGCCGATGAGACCGGCAATCAATCCACCGTTGCGGAAACTGATGTGATTGGGAACCAGGTTGGAAAAACTGTTCGCCGGAGAAACCACATTGGCGGCAATGTTGGTGCTCAGGGTTGCCACAATCAAAAACAAAAGGGCGATGATACCCAGAATGGGGCTATGATATTCACTGGTAAGGCGGGAAAGTAATTGAATTGGATCCCAGATGGCTTCATGGTATAAAATCAACGTGGCACCGGTAACGGCGATCCCAATAAACGAATACAGCGGCATGGTGGTGAGCAATCCCAATCCCTGCCCCACCATCTGATCTTTCTGGCTGCGGGCATAGCGGGTAAAATCCGGTATGTTTAACGAAAGGGTTGCCCAGAACCCCACCATGGCGGTTAACCAGGGAATAAATAATTTAAGCAGAAAATCGAGAATCGAATGAGTTTGTTTCTGTTCAATCAGTGCATCCGATCGAGCTAAAATAGTACCAATACCGCCAACTTTTGTTATCGCCCAAATTAACAACAATATCCCCATTAACAACAGGAACGGGGCAGCCAGTGTTTCCATCCATTTAATGCTTTCCGTTCCCTTCCATACAAAAAACATATTCATCAACCAGAAAATAAAAAACGAAAGATAGTGGGAAAGACTGTATCCCATAAACTGCCAGTTCCCACCGAATTGCTGCCAGGGCTGCCAGAGGATACTCAGGATGGCATGAATTGCCAGCCCGCCTATCCAGGTTTGAATGCCGAACCAGCCACAGGCAACCAGAGAACGAAGAATGGAGGGAACGTTCGCGCCAAAAATACCAAATGAGGAACGCACATATACCGGGAAAGGAATGCCATAGCGGGTTCCGGCATGGGCATTGACCAGCAGGGGTACCAGCACAATGGCATTGCCCAGGAATATTGCCAGCAGGCTTTGCCACCAATTCATCCCGGCATCTATCATGGAAGAGGCTAACATGTAGGTGGGAATACAGACACTCATTCCCACCCAAAGGGAGGCAATATGCCACAGGTTCCAGGTGCGTTGGGAGATGGGGGTGGGCGCCAGATCGATGTTGCTGAGTAGACCATCCACTGGCGGTTGTATCATCTCAACCATGCGATTATGCTGGCGAAGATTCGGATGAGAGCTTTCCACGTCAACTCCATGCTTTATTGGTTTTGGGATTGGGGCGTGAAAACAGATTGGTAGTTTAGAGAGTTCGAAGAGTTAGGGGGTTCTACTGAAAGCACGCTTTAGTGCCCTTTCGGTAAGCACTTTTGCCAGTTGGCGGCGATAAACAGCGGAAGCGTGAATATCATCCTCAGGATCAATGTCCTCCTGTGAGGCAACCTCTGCGGCTTCCCTGAGCAAAGAGTCGTTGATAGATTGCCCTTGCAGCAATGCCGCGGCTTGTTCAGCCACCACCGGTCCATCTCCCACACTCAGGTAAACAATACGCGCTTGCTGGCAGCAGGAATTATCATCCAGCGTTAGCAGCACCGCTACCCCCACCAGGGCATAGTCGCCATGTCGGCGAGCGATTTCCTCGAACGCCCAGCCGGTACGGGAGGGTAAGTCCGGCACCTCTATCTCTGACAACATTTCAGTGGGCTGAAGTGCGGTCATATACATCCCCAGATAAAAATCCTTGGCAGAGACCCACCGTTCGCCATTGCTGCTTTGCAACTTGAACTTTGCCTGGAGAGCGGTCATCACTGCCGGGAGCTCCGATGCCGGGTCAGCATGCGCCAGGTTTCCCCCCACAGTGCCCCGATTGCGTATCTGGATGTGAGCAATATGAGGAATGGTTTCAAAAACCAGCGGAGCATGGTGCTTGATGAGATCACTTTTTTCCACCATACTTTGCCGGGTCATGGCGCCGATGGCAATGCCGTCTGGGCTTTCCCGGATGTAGGCAAGCTCCCCAATGCGATTCAAATCGATCAACACCGCCGGTTGCGCCAGACGGAAATTCATGGTGGGGATTAAGCTCTGCCCGCCGGCTAACAATTTGGCATCATCCCCATGCTGTTGCAATAAGGAGAGCGCTTCCTCGGTAGATTCAGGGGCAAAATATTCAAAGGGTGCGGGTTTCATGGGAACTCCATCGTTTCAAGGGAAATGCTACAATTGAACCCCGAAGGGTGACGTTTACCCCCGGGCAACTCTTTTCCTGCGTCTATTTAAACCAATCTTCCGGGTCTGTTGAGAGAAAAACATCCAATGGAATGCCGCTTCCGCCAACCAGCAATTTTTTTTCGGTAGGAAATTCGTTGGAAAAAGCTTCCAGCCCCGGTAGTGATGTTTTTTGATGGGTGCTTTTCACTTCAATGGCGATTATTCGACGGCTTTTTGTGAGAACAAAATCTACTTCCCGATTGCGAGAACTCCAATAAAACAACTCAGTCCTTTTCCCCATGGTGGCATTGGCAAGATGCGCTCCGACCGCTGTTTCTACCAATCGCCCCCAGAATTCGGGCTTATGTTGGGCTTCCTCCGGAGTGTATCCGCTAAATACCGACATCAGGGCGGTGTTTAAAGCGATCAGTTTGGGGCTGGATGCTCTCTGACGAACCCGCTGTCCGGCATATTTCGGCACCCCTTTCAGCAAGCCGGCTTCTTCTAATAAATGCAGGTAATGCGCCAGTGTGGTGGTATTTCCGGCATCATGAAGTTGTCCCAACATCTTTTGATAAGAGAGCACCTGTCCGGAGTAAGCACATCCTAATTCAAAAAGCCGCCGGAGCAATGCCGGTTTATCCACCCGGGTGAGAAGCAAAATATCTCTTGAAACCGTGGTTTCAATTAATGAATGCAAGATATAGTTTGCCCATCGCTGATAATCCTCTATTAAAACTGCTGCCCCGGGATAACCACCATAAAAAATATAGGTTGATAAATTCCAGCCAAAAGCCTCTCTCATTTCAGGAAATGACCAGTGGGTAATAAAATTCAGTTCAAATCTTCCGGCAAGGCTTTCTGACAATCCTTTTTGCATCAACAATGGAGCAGAGCCTAATAAAACCACATGTAATGGTAAAGACTTAAAAGAATCCTCATCCCAAAGGCGTTTTACCATCTCCGACCATCCCGGAATTTTTTGGATTTCATCCAGCACCAGCAAAGCCTGTCGGCCGGCTGCTCCCTCTCGTGCCAGCATACGCCCGACTTCCCATTGCTGCTCTATCCAACCGGGTTCTTTCAGGGTGGGCTCATCTGCCGTGGCATAATGAGAGGGCATCGGTAATTGTCCCATCAATTGTTTTGCCAGGGTGGTTTTGCCGGTTTGCCGGGGACCGGCTAACACCTGGATAAAGCGTCGCTCCTTATTCAATCTTTGGTAAATCGTTTGAAAAATCGGTCTTATATACATGGCTTTACCATTTACTCAATACGTTGAGTAAATTTACTCAACGTATTGAGTAAATTGCAACCATTTTTCCCGGGCTGCCAAACCATCGGGCGTTACTGAAAAAATTGGAAAAACATCCGGGCGATAATTCATCCGATTCTGTATAAAGAAGGGCATCAACTCCGGTTATCCTCATTCAACAATTCAAACAACCGATTGGGGCTCAGGGGAATTTCGGTAATCGTCAGGTTATATTCCGGCAGGGCA
>CAYYGL010000099.1:0-4277 GCA_964471235.1 uncultured Calditrichaceae bacterium | reverse complement strand
GAGCAAACAAAGGACCTACCGGAATAGCACCGGCTTCTCCGGCGCCTTTCACGCCCATCGGATTCAATGGCGAGGGGGTTTCGACATGGGCGGTCTCGATAGGCGGCACATCCATCGCAGTGGGCAGCAGGTAATCCATGAATGAGGCATTCATTAACTCTCCGCTTTCGGAAAAGAACAACTGTTCGTAAAAAGCATTGCCGATTCCCTGCGCCACCCCGCCATGGATTTGCCCTTCCAGAATCATGGGATTGATCACCGTGCCGCAATCATGCACCACCACATAGCGCAAAATGTTGACCATGGCGGTCTTCGGATCTACTTCCAGGAGCATGGCATGAACCCCGCTGGCAGTAGCACCCCGTTCCGGTCCGAAATAAGTAGTGGCTTCCAACCCCGGTTCGGTGCCCGGTTTTACCGCCCCGCGCAGGGGATTGGCACGCGCCGCTAATTCTCCCAGGGTAATGGCGCTATCGGGCACCCCTTTCACAAACACCTTGCCCCCTTCTAAGACGAGGTCCTCTTCTGCCGCCTCCAGTTCCTCACCGGCTAATTTGAGAATCTTTTTGCGCACTGCCTGTGCTGCGGCATGACAGGCATTCCCCGCCACCACGGCGCCCCGGCTGGCAAAGGTGCCGGTTCCCCAGTGAAATTCCCGGGTGTCGCCAGTCACCACCCGGACATCGGCAACATCTACTCCCAACTGTTCTGCCACCACCTGGGCAAACACCGTGAAATGCCCCTGCCCCTGGGTGCCCACTCCCGTCGCCAGGGTTACCTTGCCGCTGGATTCCACCGTCACCCGGGCACCTTCATAAGGACCGATGCCGGTGCCTTCCACATAGGAAACAATTCCAATCCCGACATGCTTCCCCTCGGCTTGCAGTCTGGGCTGTTCCTCTTTTTTAAACTGCTCGTAACCAATCATCTCCACCGCTTTTTCCAGCGCCGGTAGATAATTCCCGCTGTCATATACCAGTGGAGCAAAATCCTGGTAGATAATTTCATGATTATGGGGAAATGCGTCCGGGGACAGGTAATTGCATTTGCGGATTTCCACCGGATCCATATTCAATTCCCGCGCTGCCAGGTCCAGCAGACGTTCCATCACAAAAACACCATGCTGCCTGCCCGCACCCCGGTAAGGGGTGACGATGGGCTTGTTGGTGAACACCGCTTTAAACTCACTGTAATAATTGGGCACATCATACGGTCCCAACAGGGTGCATTGACTGTTGATGGGAACGGTCAACCCATAAGGGTCATACGCACCGCTGTCATGTATAAACACATCCTTGATGCCCAGAATTTTGCCCTCTCTGGTCATACAAATTTCCGCCTCATGCACCTGGGCGCGTTCATGAGTGGTGGCAAAAAAGTTTTCCTGACGGTCTTCAATCCACTTAACAGGGCGATGTAACTGCATGGCTATCCAGGGGAGCAGCATCTCCTCGGGATAGAACATCATGATTTTGGGACCAAAGCCGCCGCCAATAAACGGAGCAATCACCTGTACCTGAGACTCGGAAAGTCCCAACATAGCTGCCAGCCCATTATGAATGGGAATGGGCGCCTGGGTGGTATCCCAAACGGTCAACTGCTGGCTGAGGGGATCCCAGTTTGCCACAATCCCGCGGTTTTCCATGGCAGCCGCCACCCCCCGGTCATAATAAAACCGCTGTTGGAGGACCACTTCAGCCTGCTTCCGGATATTTTCGTAATTTCCCTTCCGCTGAATCACATGTGCCGCCAGGTTGCTGCCCGCTTCTTCATGAATCACCGGCGCTTCCGGAGACAGGGCTGTTTCCATATCCACTACCGGGTCCAGCACTTCCCAGTCGATGATAATATCCTCCAGGGCATCCTCGGCGATGTAGCGGCTTTCCGCTACCACAACGGCAATCGGTTCTCCGCAATGGCGCACTTTGTCCTTTGCCAGCGGCACCTGAGTGCATTTGTTAAAGACGATATCTTTGATCGGCGGTGGCGGCACCAACAGCGGTCCCGGTTGCCAGTAACTGCCCAGGTCTGCGGCGGTATAAACGGCTACCACGCCGGGACGTTGTCGAGCAGCTGTAGTATCTATCCCATTGATGTGGGCGTGGGCGTAATCGCTGCGCAGGAACGCCGCATGGAGCATGCCCGGCAGGTGCACATCATCCACAAATAGGGCTTTTCCGGTTAGCAGACGAGGGTCTTCATTCCGCCGGATCGGCTTGCCAATATATCGGGTTTCCATAAAATAACTCCGGCTGTTTTCTTCAAGTTGTAATGGATTCCCATTTTTTCCGTATAAAAAACAGATGAGAAGATATACATGTCAAGGGCTAAAATTTATTTCCACCAGGTAGTTCCGTTTCTCCACTTTCTCATTTCACAGGAGGCTTATTCCACTTATCCCTTTAGGGCTTCTTTTTTTCCGTGGTTTCTTCAGGAACCCTCTGAGGACTACCCTCTTTTACTTATTTTTCGCTGTAGTCGCCGCTGTTCAATTTTCCCCGGGGAGATATTGGCGGGCAAGCGCCTGGTAGGCAGCGATCTGTTCTTTCTGCCAGCGGCGACTTTGTTTTAATTCTTTTGCCATCAATTTCGCCACGATAGGGGCAATTTCCATGCTGGCGCGGGTGTCTAACAGCAGGGCGCGGGTGCGGCGGGCTAACACATCTTCCACGGTGCGTGCCATCTCTCGTCGTACTGCCCACACCACCTCGGCTTTCAGATAGGGCAACCGGGGATGCAGTTTTTCTCCCAGCTTCGGTTTATCCTTGATCAACTCCCGGATAAAAATGGCATCCGAACCATATATGTGAAGGGGATCGTTTCGATCCACCTGTTTCAACCAGCCATGAATCCGCAATTCTTTGCTGACACACGGTTTTTCCACCAGTCCGGCTATCAATGCCGCCTGGTCAATGGTGTCTTCAGCCATCCGGCGGTAAGTGGTCCATTTTCCCCCGGCGATGGTTACCAACCCGGAGGAAGAGACCAACACATGATGGTCGCGAGAAATTTCGGCGGTGGTGTTGCTGCCCTGTAAATTAACCAGTGGTCGCAGCCCGGCAAAAACGCTCAGGATGTCTTCCGTAGTTGGGTCTTTGGTCAGATATTTGGCGGCATGGTTTAAAATAAATTCAATCTCCTCGGGCAAGGGTTGGGGTTCCAGGGTTACATCATTCACCGGGGTGTCTGTGGTGCCCACCACGACCCGATTATGCCAGGGAACGGCGAACAACACCCTGCCATCGCTGGTGTGAGGGACCATAATGGCGGAATCTCCCCCCAAAAATTTTTGGTCAAGGATGATGTGTACTCCCTGGCTGGGGGTGATTATCCCGGGCGCCGCCGGATCATCCAATTTACAGATTAAATCACTAAACACCCCGGTCGCATTCACCACTACCCTGCCATTGAGTTGGTAGCTCGCCCCGGATTCCATATCCGTTGCCGTAACTCCGGTAAGCATTCCCCCGCTTTTCAGGAAACCGGTCACCTTCATATAGTTGATAACCGTAGCTCCCTGTTCCACGGCCGTCTGGGCTAAGTTGATTGCCAACCGGGCATCATCAAATTGCCCATCGTAATAAATAACTCCGCCCCGCAACCCTCCCGGTTCCAGCGTGGGAATTTGCTTCAGGGTCTCTTCACGGGAAAGAAGCCTGGATGGTCCGAATCCCAGTTTACCGGCTAACAGGTCATATACTTTCAATCCCACCCCATAAAAGGGACCATTCCACCATTCATAACTGGGAACAATGAAGGAGAGGTTATGCACCAGGTGGGGGGCATTTTTCACCAACAGGCCCCGTTCATGGAGCGCTTCAATAACCAGGGAGATGTTGCCCTGTTGCAGGTAACGTACCCCACCGTGAATCAACTTGGTACTGCGGCTGGAGGTACCCTTGGCGAAATCGTGTTGTTCCAGTAAAAGAGTGGCATACCCGCGGGAAGCGGCATCTACAGCACATCCCAAACCGGTAGCGCCGCCGCCGATCACAATAACATCCCAGAACATTGGTTCTTCCAGTTGTTTAACAAACGCCTCTCTCTTCATCATGACCCCTGGAACTTTTATGTCGGAATAAAACGGAACGAACGATTGTTACCTCATCAATGGTCTAAATTCTCCCATGAGACAGAGAATCGGAATGGGAGCATATTTTTAACCCTGGGCTTTCCTAAGCAGATGCTTTAATATACGGCATACTTCGAATATTTGCATCTATCATTTCCCATTTTGCGAAGGGTGCTACAAATCTTCCCACTCGCCACAGATATAC
>CAYYGL010000098.1:0-18024 GCA_964471235.1 uncultured Calditrichaceae bacterium | reverse complement strand
TCACAGACGCCCATCACCAATATTTACTGCCCCACCCATCCGGTGAACATTTCTCAACCGGATGCTCACCGGGCAGTGATAGCTTACGAAGCCAGCCACATCAAGCCGGACCAGGATTTTCGGCTGTTTTTTCACACCGATGAGCGGGAAGGCGGGCTGTCGGTATTGACCTTTCGCCCGGGAAGGGAAGCGGGGTATTTCTTTATGAGCTTTTATCCCGGTAGCGAACAGGGCAGCCAGAAACGGCTTCCCAAGGACATTGTTTTCGTACTGGATGTTTCCGGCAGCATGGCGGGCGAGAAGATTAAGCAGGCAAAGGCCGCCCTCTCATTCTGCATCAACAACCTGCACCCCGGGGATCGCTTTAATGTGATTCGCTTCTCCACCGGGGCAGATGCCCTGTTTAAAGAAGTCACCCCGGCAACAGAAAACCGTCGGAAACACGCCCTTGCGTTCCTGGACAGTCTCAATGCCATTGGCGGCACCAATATTGAAGCTGCGTTAAAACTGGCATTGCAACGCTCCGGTCAGGAAACCCGCCCGTTTTTTATTGTGTTCATCACCGACGGCAAACCCACCGTGGGACGGACCGACGCGAATGAGCTGTTAAAAACCATTGGGAGGGTCAATACCCGCCATACCCGTATCTTTACCATTGGCATCGGGTACGACATTAACACCCACTTGCTGGACAAGTTAACGGAAATGACCAACGCCTACCGCACGTACATCACCCCGGATGAGAACATCGAACTGAAAATTTCCAATTTTTACCGGAAGGTTGCCAACCCTGTTTTAACGGATCTGAAAATCGAATTCGATGAGGCGGTGAAGGTCAGCGACCTCTACCCCGGCCGCCTGCCCGATGTGTTTCGCGGTTCGTCATTGACCATTCTCGGTCGTTTCCGGGGCAGCGGGGAGCATACGGTGACGCTTCGCGGGCTGGCAGAAGGAAAAACAAAGACCTTCACCTACCGGGTAAACTTCCCCAAGCAGGCGGAGGAGTATTCGTTTGTTGCCCCCCTGTGGGCAGCCCGGGCAGTGGGATACCTGTTGGACCAGATTCGCCTGCACGGGGAGACAAAGGAATTGAAAGAGGAGATCGTTCGACTGGCGAGGCGTTATGGGATCGTTACACCTTATACGAGTTACTTACTCGTGGAAGATGAACAGGAGCGGGTTGCCCGGCAGGAGATATCACCGAAGGACCGGATCATCGGGGAAAACATGGTTCGGGATCGAACCTTTATGGAATCCGCCGGAAAAGCCTTTGAAGGTCTCCGCCAGAGAAGCGGCGCCATAAGTGTTGGCAGCAGCAAGGAAGCCCAGGATTTGGGAGGAGCAGCCGGTCTGGGCGGAATTCGGCAAAAACAGGCAGCCGTTCGCTACCACGACCGGAGCGGAAAAGAAATTGCCCTCAACAATCGGATTAAATTTTTAAACGGCAGGGCGTTTTATTTCACCGGGCAGCTATGGGTGGATTCCCAGCTTCAGGAGCAGCCACACGCTGAGGTGAAACAGATTCGGTTCGGCAGCGAAACGTATTTCCGGTTTCTGAAAGACAATCCGTCGGCAGCGCGGATTCTGGCGTTGGGGAAAAATATCCGCTTCGTCTGGCAGGGAAAGGTGATTGAGGTTACTGAGTAGTGGGGATCATGGAGGAAAATAATATATTATAACGTGAGTTGGACGTTACTTGAAATAAAACACAGAAGACACAGGTAACGCTGATATTCACGGATGAGTGGTTATCATATAAAAAAATCTGCGAAAATCCGGGTCATTCGGGTCCCTCAGCGTTCTATTTTTCCGATGTCGAACGGAGGTTATTTTACCTTCCCACGCCTCCATTTCACTACTGGTCCCCGCACGATGTCCATCTCCGGGATTCGTAAAAGTAAGCCTCGAATTACCCGATGATTATTAAAATGTTCATCCGCTACAAACCGAAGGAAATAATTGTTCTCCGCATTCATTTCTACACATTAAACCGCACGGTAATGATATCCCCATCCTGCACGATATAGCTTTTCCCTTCCAGGCGTAGAATGCCCTGTTCCCGGCATTTTGCCAGACTGCCGGCTTCCAGGAAGTCTTCGTAATGCACCACCTCGGCCCGGATAAACCCCCGCTCCAGGTCGGTGTGAATGGCACCAGCCGCCCGCACCGCCGGGGTGCCTTTTTTGATGGTCCAGGCGCGGCATTCATCTTCCCCAACAGTGAAGAAGGAAATCAATCCCAGCAACTCGTAAGAGGTGCGAATCAATTTATGGAGCGCCGGCTCGGTTATTCCCAACTCCTCCAAAAACAGCTCCCGGTCTTCTTCCGGCAACTGGCTGATCTCCTGCTCCACCTTCGCAGAAAGCGCCACCACCTGCACCTGGGGACGGGGCGGCAGTTGAGCAGCAATTTCTTCCGCCCGGGGTATATCCGCCTCGTTAATATTCACCACCACAATTTGCGGCTTGGCGGTTAAAAATTGAAAACCACGCAGCATCAGGGATTCTTCCTCGGAGAACTCCAGTTCCCGGAGCGGTTTCTCCTCTTCCAACTGTTCCTGGCACCGCCTCAACAACGCTAATTCCTTAACCGCCTGTTCATCCTTAACTTTACGGGTTTGTTTTTCCAGGCGCTCCACCCGGTTTTCTACGATCGAAAGGTCCGACAGCAAAAATTCCGCTTCGATGGTTTGCATATCCCGGTGAATATCCACGCTGCCGGCGGGATGGGGATAGTATTCGTTCTCAAAAGCCCGGATTACCACACAGAGGGCATCAGTGGTTTTGAGCACCTGCAAAAATTGGGAATCAAACCCCCGGGTTTCTACTGTTTCGGTATCCAGTCCCCCCACCTCAATATACTCGATAGTGGCCGGCACCTTCTTTTTGGGATTAAAAATCTCCGTCAGGCGGTCCAGGCGTTCATCGGGGACTTTTACCACCCCACGGTGCACCTCCACTTTCCCACCGCCATGGAGCGATTCCACCGGCTGCCCGGTAAGAGTGGAAAATAAGGTAGTCTTACCGGAAACCGGCAAGCCGACAATTCCAACTTCCATTTGCATCTCCTTTTTAAAAATGAAACGCCCGGAATTTAGTAAAAGGCGAACCCGATTCCAATGGTTGGTTGAAACCGATAACAATGCATTTCCCTTGACAATTCCCATAGCGCCGTGTAAATTCGCAGCAATCCAAAACCGGGAGGAGCAATCATGTTTTCCGGAGCCATTCCAGCCCTGGTTACACCGTTTACAAATAGCGGTGAAGTAAATGAAGCCAAAGTAGGTGAATTGGTTCGATTTCATATCGAAAAGGGAAGTGGCGCAGTTGTTCCTGCCGGCACTACCGGGGAATCCCCCACCCTGAGCGAAGCCGAGAAAATCCGCTTGTTTGAGGTGGTGGTGGAAGCAGCCAATGGCAAGATACCGGTCATTGCCGGTACCGGAGGGAACAACACCGCCAGAGCAGTGGAATTGACCCGCCGGGCAAAAGAAATCGGGGTGGATGCCGCCCTGGTGGTTTCTCCCTATTACAACAAACCCACCCAGGAGGGGCTTTACCGGCATTATATGACCCTTGCCGATGAGGGCGGTCTGCCAGTGGTTATTTACAACGTGCCGGGGCGCACCGGTGTCAACATTCTCCCGGCGACCGTGGAACGGCTGGCGGAACATGAACGCATCGTTGCCATCAAAGAGGCTTCCGGAAATTTGTCTCAAATTTCGGAAATTCACCTTCGCTGTGGAAATAAACTCACCATCCTCTCCGGCGACGATGGGTTAACCCTGCCAATTCTCTCGGTTGGCGGCAAGGGCACCATTTCGGTAACGGCGAACATTGTGCCGGACCGGGTAAATGCCATGATCGAGGCGTTTTCAGGCGGCGATGTGGAAAAAGCGTTGGCAATCCACCACGAGTTAGAGCCGCTGAACGCCGCCCTGTTTCTGGAAACCAATCCCATCCCGGTCAAGACTGCCATGAACCTGTTAGGCATGGATGTGGGCGGCTTCCGCCTGCCGCTTTGTGAAATGGGAGCAGAAAACAAACAGAAACTTCGGGCAATTTTAATTGAGGCGGGACTGCTGTGAATGTCCCAAAAGAACCCGCGTCGAGAAAAAGGCTATTGAAATATTAAGAGGAATTGTTAGTATGAAGATAGTTCAAAAGTATTCTCACCTAAATGGTGAGGAATATTTGATTGTTCATCATCTCGATTTATATCAAGAAATCAAAGGGGTAATTGATGAAATCAAAGCGGAACAATTCAAGATTGAACCAGGTGAAGGGATAAGGAATAAGGATAAAGTGTTTTATAATACCACTGAACTAACAAAATCATTCAAAACTGTTTTCTCAACAAAGAATTGGGAAGAAAAACGTTATCAATATTATGTCACATTAGATCGAGCGTTGATTAAACAAAGCCTTTCCTTACCAATTAAAAAGCAAAAAGAATTTTTGATGACACATGGTGATGTGCGTCCGATTCTCTCACATGCTAAACTCGATTTGGTTAAAGATAAAGTTGCTTTAGAAGTTCAATTCAATCAATATGCATTTGTAGCCCATGATATTTTTGTTAAGCAAATGCTTTTTTACCATGCAGGATTAATCAACTTAGGAATCGAAATTCTTCCGACCAAAAATATGCAGCTCCTGATGTCCAGTGGTATTGCTTACTTTGAAGGGGAAGTGTACAATGTCATGCGGCACGGGCGGAATAATCCCCCGGTGCCGTTATTAATTTTAGGCGTTGAACCGTAAATTCAGGATGCTTTTCGTACCCATGGCTCTAATTGTTCAAAAATATGGCGGCAGTTCGGTGAAAGATGCCGAGAGCATTAAACGAGTTGCCGAAATGGTAGTCGCAGAGCACCGCAAGGGGAACCAGGTTGTGGTAGTGGTTTCCGCCATGGGTGATACCACCGATCACCTGGAGGCGTTAGCCCGGCAGGTTTCCACAAATCCCCCGGAGCGGGAGATGGATATGCTGCTTTCCGTGGGGGAGCGCATCTCCATTGCCCTGTTAGCCATGGCAATACATGAACTGGGGGCCGAGGCAATTTCCTTTACCGGCTCCCAGGTGGGTATCATCACCGATAACCGGCATACCGAAGCGCGCATTCTGGAGGTGAAAGGGCTGCGCATTCGGGAAGCATTGGATTCCGGCAAGATTGTGATTATCGCCGGTTTCCAGGGGGTGAGCATCCATAAGGAGATCACCACCCTGGGGCGGGGCGGCTCCGATACCACGGCAATTGCCCTGGCAGCAGCGCTGCAAGCAGACCGCTGTGAAATCATGAAAGATGTGGACGGCATCTATGTTGCCGAGCCCCGACTGGTGCCGGATGCTTCCCTCAATCAGGAAATTTCCTATGATGAGATGATTGAGATGGCAGGTGCCGGAGCCGGCGTGCTGAAGACCGAGGCGGTGGAAACTGCCCGGCGGTATAAGGTTCGCCTGGCAGTCGGTTCCAGTTTCAGCGGGAACATCGGCACTATCATCACCGACAGTCCCCACGAAATTTCTGCCATCAGCGGAATTGTGGGCAAAAAAGGGATGTTCTACACCAGAATCGAAGCGGATGATTTCCATGTAAAGAACCGTCTGAACCAGGCGCTTGCGTCCCGGCGATTAAAAGTGTATTCATACCTCATGCAGCCGCATTCGTTAGAACTGGTCTTCGCCCAAACCAACAGAGCAGCTTTTAAAGAGATTCTTTCGGAACTGCGTGTTTCCCACACGAACTTCCGCATTACGGAGGAAAAGCCGGTGGGCGTTGTTGCAGTTGTCGGCACCGGACTGAATTTTAATTCCCCGGCAGCCGGGAAAATTTTTAACGCACTGGACGTACTGCACATCGCCCCCGAGATGCTGCAAGTGACAGAATTGCGAATTTCCTGGGTTTTACCGGAATCCCGTGTTGACCGCACCATCCGGCAACTCCATTCATTGCTAATCAACCGTCAATCTTCATCTTAGACCTGGAACAGGAACCAATATGAATCGTCTCTTCCGGATTGTCCCCCTATTTCTATTTTTGATTTTCTTCACTCACTGCACCGGCAACAAACATGAGGGGCAACATCCCCAAATACTGCGGGTGGCGCTCTTTGACAATCCCACCAATCTGGACCCCCGCACTTACTCCGATGCCGTTTCTTACCGGATTATTGAATTGGTGTACGATTTTTTAGTGCGGATGGATTCTACCGGTTTGCCGCAGCCCCAACTTGCGGAACGGATTGATACGCCATCGGATACCGTCTACCTGTTTACCCTGCGCAAGGGCGTTAAATTCCATGACGGCAGCCCTTTATCGGCGTATGATGCCGCCTATACCATCCAAAGTATTCTCGACCCGGCATTAAAAGCGCCGTTGCGTGCCACCCTGCAAAATATCCGCCGGGTGACGGTATTGGACTCGTTTCATCTCAAAATTACCCTTAAAGAACCTCATGCCCCGTTTCTTGCCGATTTGCAGATTGGCATTGTTCCCCGTCACCTGGTGGAAAGCGGCTCCATCGACATTAAACGAGAGCCGCTGGGCAGCGGACCCTTTAAATTCGTCAAGTGGGAATCCGATGCCGTGGTGGAATTGGAACGAAATGAGCATTACTGGAAGGGCAGCCCGAAACTGGAAAAACTTGTGTTAAAAATTTTACCGGAATCCACCACCCGGCTCCTGGCGCTGCAAAACCGCGAGATTGATATTTTGATAAACAACATCCCGGAAACCCAGCTTCCACTGCTGGAAAAAGACCCGCGCTTTAAAGTGATTAAACGCCCCGGCTCCAATTATGTATACCTGGGATTAAACCTGCGCAATCAATATCTGCAAAACCGGAAGGTGCGCCAGGCAATTGCTTATGCAATTGATGTGGATGGGATGATTAAAAACTTGTTGGGAGGATTGCACAAACGGGCAAATTCACTGCTAAGTGAAACCCACTGGGCATATCATCCCAATTTAAAAACCTACCAGTACGATCCGGCACTCGCCAAACAACTACTGGATGAAGCCGGTTTCACCGACCCGGATGGCGACGGTCCTCAAAGCCGCTTCTCCCTTACCTACAAATGTACTGACAAGCTGCCCAGCCGCCAGAAAGCCCAGGTCATCCAGCAATATTTGAAGCAGGTCGGCATCGATGTGAAAATCCAGAGTTATGAATGGGGCACCTTTTTTGATGATATTCAGCAAGGGCGTTTTGACATGTTTTCCCTCTCCATCGTTGGCATATATGAACCAGCGGTTTACGAACAATTTTTTCATTCCCGCAGCATCGGGAACGGAAAAAATCGGGTGGGATACCACAATCCGGAGGTAGACCGCTTGATTGACCTGGGAAATCGTACCCTTGACATCGAGAAACGGAAGCAGATTTACTGGAGAATTCAGGAGATCGTGCAGGAAGATTTGCCCTACATCAGCCTCTGGCACGAAACCAATGTGGCCGTGATGGATAAACACCTTTTCGGATTTGAAATGTACCCGGCGGGAGAATGGGTGCCGTTTTATAAGATGGAGTTTAAGTAAAACAGTAGGCCCATGAGCAGGGGGCGGTATTTAGTAAATCAGTAGATCAGTAGATCAGTAAATCAGTAATCAGTATGCAGTGGGGAGGCACAATGCGGTCGCGTTGTGATGTTTGGGAAAGCGGTGAGTGTTTCACATCCACCGCTCTGTCTTCCCCGGGATAATAAAGTGAGAACCCAGTAACCAATCCCCGTAGCACTATAGTGCCTTGAAAAATTGAGAATTTTTGCTTTGTATGATGATTAAACTCTCCCCCAATTCCTCTCTCTTTTGACGAGGAGGATGATCTCAAAGAGATGGCTTTGCCAGGGGGTGAGTTCAAAAAAACTCTATGGTAAAACAACCCTTTGGGGGAGGGCTAACCTGTTCCCAATAACCGAATTTTCCGAGAACCCAATATCCAGGAAGCCATGAACATACCGGAACCATTACCTGACAACCTGGAGGTGGAACACCTTCTCTGGCAGGAGGACATCGAGCATATTGCCGGGGTGGATGAAGCGGGTCGGGGACCCCTGGCAGGACCGGTGGTTGCGGCGGCAGTGATATTTGAGCCATACTATTACATCGAAGGAGTGACGGATTCCAAAAAACTGAGCGCCAAACAACGGGATTATTTTTTTGAAATCATCATCCAAAATGCCCTGTCTTACGGAATCGGTATTGTTGACAACCGGGAGATCGACCGCATCAACATCCGCCGGGCAACTTTTAAAGCCATGCGCATTGCCATTGGGTCGCTCCACATCAACCCCCAGTATTTGCTAATTGACGGGGAAGAACTGCCGGATAAAATCTATCCACAGGAAGCAATTGTAAAAGGAGATTTCAGGTGCTTTACCATCGCCGCGGCTTCCATCATCGCCAAAGTTACCCGGGACCGGATGCTGATGGAATACGATCAGCAATACCCTCAGTATGGATTCAGCCGTCATAAAGGCTACGGTACCGCATTCCACAGGGAAATGATCAAAAAATGGGGACCCTGCCCGCTTCACCGGCAAAGTTTTTTGGGAAAGATTCTCTCTGCGGATGAATGAATGGGCGGAAGCGTGAATGGCATCCCGATAAAAGCAGAAACATCCCGGTTTCAGTGGCAGTCATCAGTATTCCGTAAAACAGTAGTTCGTAGAGCGCGCATCGCTTAATTTTACATATCCCATGAGTCATTTCAGGTTTCTCTATGCCAATACCAATCTTACATCAATTTGATTTCACCCGGAAGAACCATTATCGGTTAACACCGGCTTCTTTACGGGACCGCATCATGGCACAGTTAATAGACGGCATCATCCTGGGGGTTATTTGTAGCATCATGTTTTACCTGCTGAGCGGCGGCCGGCTGTTCAGTGTGTGGGTCTCGCCGCTTCTGCCTCAGTATCTCCTGGAAATTCCCTCCGGGTATTCTCCGGATGCTTTTGCCCGCTGGTGGGGCGGAAACTATTTTGCCATTCATCTCAGTTACGGAAAGACTATTTACCTCAATTACCCGGCGCCGATCTTATGGCTTATTTATGGGGCATATTATGGTATTTTCACCGCGGTTTACGGGCAAACCCCCGGTAAAATGATGAAGAAGTTGGTGGTGATGACCGAGCAGCACGCTCGACCGGACATTCTTCTTGCCCTGTGGCGGTGGTTGAGCTACTTACTTTCCCTGTTACCGCTTGGTCTCGGCTTCTGGTGGATAGCTATGAATGCCCAACAGCATACCTGGCACGATATCCTTACGCACACGAAGGTTTACAACTTCGAGAGATATAATCGTCCTTAACCGGTTTATAAACTAAAATTTGAATTGTTTTTGAAAATTATTTTTAGTATTTATAGAAATGGGAACATTCAATAAGGGAGTCTGTCGTTTTGTATAAGATGCCGTTTAAACAGAAGTTAAGCCCCTTTCGAAAAACGGAAATCATGCTGAAATTGATTAATGGCGGAAATGTTGAGGAGATCATCTCATCTTTAACAGCGGTACAACTCCAGGAATTGCGTGATTTTCTGGAACACCAGATTCTACATCTTTCGTCTGCAACAGATGATGCCCCCTTAACTCTGGCGGAAATCAAGGCGAATTTCGAACCGATTCCCAATTACTACTGGTCACAGGATTGTCGGGAACCCCTGGAATCATGTTATAATGAGACCTGTCTTGCTTCCAACCCGGGATGTTTCAGCCGGAAAATGAAAAAGCAACTCCAGGTCTTGTTAACCCGTCTCCATCCGTATCTTGAATCCCATCTATCCTATAAAAAAACATAATTTAATAACATTAGCCAAACGAACAAACTCACGGGAAAGACGATGGCGCTGTTATTTAAAAAACTGGTTAAAGAGAAAGGAAAACCTCCTGTACAGAAAGAGTTTCGGTTAGACCATGACCATACGGTAAGATTTAATTCCAAAGGTTTGGTTCCGGTGATTGTTCAGGACCTCGAAACCGGTGAAGTGCTGCGGTTGGCATATATGGACCGCTGGGCATTGGATAGTTCCCTGGAAGACAAAACCGTTTATATTTACCATCGCCGTAGCCAGCGGATGGAAAGATTAGGTAAGAAGGATGGGATTGAATACCATCTCGAAAGTGTAAAGTTAGACGAATCTCACAACACTCTGCTTTTCCAGGTTACCCCGACAGACCACCAATCCCCCAAAACCGCTTTTAGCTGTGAGATAACATTGTTTTCTAAAGAAGATTTGTTTGAAGATGAAAATCAAGAAGATTCTGATAGCCAACAGGGGTGAAATTGCCCTGCGCATCATCCGCACCTGCCGGGAAATGGGGATACGCACCGTTGCGGTATATTCTTCCGCCGATCGCCTTTCGCCTCACGTATTAATGGCTGATGAAGCGTATTTCATCGGACCGCCGCCGGCATCCGAAAGCTACTTAAAGGGAGATACCTTAATTGAGATTGCCCGGGAGGCAAATTGCGATGCCATCCACCCGGGGTATGGATTCTTAGCCGAAAATGTTCAATTTGCCGAACAGGTGCAGGGTGCCGGTTTAATTTTTATCGGTCCCCGCCCGGAAACCATCCGGTTGATGGGCAGCAAAACCGCCTCCCGGAAAACGATGATCGAGGCCGGGATTCCGGTGGTTCCCGGTTCTACCGAAGCGATTACCTCGGTTGCCCATGCTCAAAACATCATATCCGGCATGGGAGGATACCCGGTGCTCATCAAGGCGGCAGCCGGCGGCGGGGGAAAGGGGATGCGCGTGGTGAAAAGCGCCGGAGAATTGAAACGAGCGTTAACCGCTGCCCGCGGGGAAGCCAAAAAGGCTTTTGGAGATGACACGGTTTATCTGGAAAAATTTATCGAAGCCCCCAAGCATATCGAATTTCAAATCATTGCCGATCAACACGGGAATGTCATCCACCTGTGGGAACGGGACTGCTCCATCCAGCGGCGCCATCAAAAGGTGATAGAGGAATGCCCTTCGGTGGTGCTGAGTGAAGAAAAACGCCGACAGATGGGGGAGGTGGCAATTCAGGTTGCCAAAGCCTGTGGGTATGAAAATGCCGGCACGGTGGAATTCCTGTATGATGCTGATGGGAACTTCTTTTTTCTGGAAATGAACACCCGCTTGCAAGTGGAGCACCCGGTTACGGAAATGGTAATGGGAATTGACCTGGTGAAACTGCAAATTGAGATTGCCGAGGGAAAACCGCTTTCATTAACCCGGGAACAAGTGCGTCCCAGGGGCCATGCTATCGAATGCCGTATTAATGCTGAGGATGTGTTTAACTACTTTGTCCCGTCCACCGGTAAAATCGTCTATTTAAATCACCCGGAAGGTCCCGGGGTTCGGGTAGATAGCGGCATCGACGCAAACTCGGAAATATCCCGCTACTATGATCCGCTATTTGCCAAACTGATTGTCTGGGGCACCAATCGTCCGGAAGCTATTCGCCGTATGGAGCGGGCATTACGGGAATTCCAGGTTGATGGGGTGCAGACGACCATTCCCTTCTGCATGGCGGTTCTCCACCATCCGGAATTTCTCAAAGGCAGTTTCACCACCCATTTTGTGGACAGTCACTGGGAGCAAATGAAAACCGCTTTATGGAAAACCGATTCCATGATGGATATCATCGGAGCGGCACTGGCATATTACCGGGATGCTTCCCGTAAATTTCAAGTCGCCGCCCGGGAAAATCATCATCAATCTTCCCTATCTCCCTGGAAATTGCGAGCATTCCCCAGGTAAACATTTCGGTCTTTACGCCCGGACACCTCGAACCGATTGGATGATATCATGAAATACTATATCAAAAAAGCCGACACTTTTCATGAATTGGAAATCCAGGAAAAAGACGGCTACCTGGTTATCCGAAACGGGAAGAAGCACCATCGGGTCGATTTAAAACCCACGGATGACCAGACGTTTTCTATCATTATTGACAATTTTTCCTATACGGTCGGTGCGGAATTCCGGGATCAGCATATCCGGTTGTTTATGGAGCAACACGCCTGCGATATTCAGGTGTTCAACGAACGGCAAAAATTGGAAAGCGAGATTTTCGGCAACAGTGAGCTGAAAGCGCATGGAGGCGAAATTGTTGCCCCCATGCCCGGGATGATCCTCCGCATCGAGGTTGAAGAGGGTCAAAAGGTCGTCACCGGGCAGCCGTTATTGGTGATGGAGGCGATGAAAATGGAAAATGAAATCCGGGCATCCAGGGATGGCATGGTTTCTAAAATTCTGGTTCAACCCAGTCAGGCGGTTGAAAAAGATGACGTGTTGATAACACTTCAGTAACAAGACAGTTGTTTTTATGGTCAAAATTTGATGTTTACTTATTTGCTATCTGGGTTACGGAACGAGATTGCGATACGCTACCAATTTGAGAAACGATGTCTGCGGTCGTCTCCACCAAATTTATAACAAAAAAGCTATTCCTCATTTTTGTTGCCATCATCACCGTTGAAATGATAAGTGAGTATAAGTTTCCCTGGATGTCGGGAAAACTGCTAACTCGATTGAGTATTTTTCCAATCGGCTTCAATAATGGAGTTTGAATCATTAATCGGGCTATTTTTAATGCTCACAGCGGAGGAGCGACAAAATTTATTTTGTCAAAATTTATTTTGTTGGTGGCACGGTTATTTAATCAATATTCATAAGTTGAAGGGGGATGTGGCGGTTCAGCATGGCATATTCCGGCTGGTGACATCCGGGAAATTTTTCAACAATCGTACCTTCACCCAGAAAACAGGATGGATAGAATTGATGGATTTCCGCAAATACCTGGTTATTTTTTTCCTGTTGGGCGAGGTGTTCTTCTTCGTTTCCTGTTCAAAAGCAACGGTATATGAGGATCAGCAGGCATTACGGGAAGAAATTCGGCAGGCACAGGAAAAAATAAAAGCCAACCCTTTAGATACCGGGGCGATTACAGAGTTAGGTATTCTCTATTATCGCACGAATGAGCTCCAAAGGGCGAGCAGGCTTTTTGCCAAGGCTTTGGAAATCGAACCGAACTATCCTCCTGCGGTTTGTTACCTGGGCTTAACCCTGGAGGCAACTCAGCGCCCTTTCGAGGCATTAGGTTTGTATGCCTCCTACAAGAATTATCCCAGTTCGTCTCCGTTTTTCACCTGGTTAAAGGGCCGGTACCAGCTTGTTCGGTTTGAACAGGAAAAGGCACAATTGATTGAGAAACTGAGAATGGAAAAGGCTGATTCGACGAAAAGAATGAATCGCAACACCCTTGCGGTATTTCCATTCAAATATCATGGGGAAAATCCGATTTATTTCCC
Organism: uncultured Calditrichaceae bacterium; assembly: GCA_964471235.1. Lineage (GTDB taxonomy): Bacteria > Calditrichota > Calditrichia > RBG-13-44-9 > J075 > CAYYGL01. Next base: position 4,718 of record CAYYGL010000098.1, on the reverse strand, counting down.
GCTGGGAAAAGGACTGGCGGAACTTCTGGTAAAGGATTTGTCGCAAATACCGCAATTGACGGTTATTGAACGCTGGAAGATAGAAGTGTTGCTAAACGAAATCCGTCGTCAAACCACTTCCCTGACCAATGAAAACACCACCATTCGAATCGGGAAATTTTTTGGCGCCGGAACCGTGATCCGAAGCTCTTATAATGTGCTGGAAGATAATATCCTGATTGTGGATGTTGCCCATTGGAATTTGTTAACCGGGCAGTTTCCCTCCACCACCACTCATGCCGATAAATTGGAAAATCTGCTCTATTTAGAGAAAGAGATTTTTTTGAATGTGCTGGAAAAAATCGGATTGACCATTCCGGAAGAGGCGCAGCAAATTGTGATGGAACTACCAACGGAAAATTGGGAAGCTTTTCTGGCATTCAGTAGCGGTTTAGCAAAGGAAGACCAGGGATTTTACCGGGAAGCATTGCGTTTTTTGGAAAAAGCGCAGGAGCTGGACAGGAATTTTAACTTATGTAAGGAAAGGATTTCACGGGTGCGATTATTTGCCATCGGGCAGAGTCTGCCGCCATCGGTGGCGCCGAAAGCGGGGTCTGTCGAAGTACCCAATGCGGAGAGCATCCGTTTGCAGTAACCCCCGTTAACAGCAGAGTCCCTCCCATATACCCTCCGGGCGAAGAACCTCGACGTTACCGTATATCCTGTCTGTTTTCCGACCCGCAGGCTTGATAGGTCTCCATGTGACGGTTATCAATCGTCATCATCTGGTTGGCGTTTTCACGGTTTTCATCGTAAGAAAACAATTCACAGAATTCCTGGTAATGGGCATCTAAAAAGCGTTTTAAAGCAGCGCTGTTCGGGCGTCGCTGGTGAACCTTGTTCAGTAGTTCCACAACCTTACGGGCACGCTCCCGGGCTCGTCGGGCATCTTTTCGCACTTCAATGTAAAACAACCCCTCGTAATAATAAAATTTTGCCTCCCGCAGGGGGCGGTGATCCCCATCGGTGATCAAATCCACTTCATCCTGGCGGAGGCGCCAACCGACCGGGTAATTGCTTACCAGGGCTTCATTCACAACTGCACGGGCTTTATCGTAAAAGTGAGTTCCGCCTAGCAAAATATACGTATCCATCTCTCCGGCAATTGCCATATAGATATAAAAATCAACCAGGGAGAGGAGCGGATCATACAGGGGGCGATTGTGATCCATGAATTGCCCCCTCTGGTAGGTAAACTCAAATGCCCGGTCCACCATGTTTTCACCGGAGGAGGAACTAATCAAAAATTGACCACGGTAGAGTCTGTCAGAACCTCGTTGGGAGAATGTCTCGATCACGAAACTCAATCGAATATTGATCAGAATATCCTGATGTTCGTCAGACCAACTGTAACTGTTGATATAATCTTCTAACTGCCGGGGCATTTCCTTTAAAATTGTCTGGTCTTCCGGCTGCATCCGGTCCGCCTGAAGGGTTACTTTGGCGCGTACTGTTTGTGCCTGAACGGTATTGATTGGTACGGCAATGCTCAGCAGCCCAAACGCCGCTAACAGGGAAATAATGAGCTCTCTCATAAAGCTTACCTGTCGCTTTGAATTCGCAATAACATATCGTTTAAAACCGCATGAAATTTACAGCTTATGTCGGTGAGCAGGCAAGAGGGAAATTCGGATATAGTCGATTGAGTGAGTGGTTGAAGCCGGGCAACCAACCGCTACTCCAGCAGCAGCCCGATCAGCAGGGGAAGCATCAACTCATGATGACCGACAAAATAATACCCTTTCCCGCCGCCCAGGGTCGGGCGGTGCATCACGTTCTCCGCCGGGCGGTAATGACGAATCATATCAAAAACCGCGGTATAAAACTCGAAAGCCGGATAGCCCAGGTTCCTTACTACGGTTAACGCTTTCAGAAACACTTCCGGCATAATTACGGCAGAACCGGCATTGACAACGATGCTGTCTTTTTTCAGTTCTGTAAGGGACCGGGTGAACAGTTGAAAATCTAAGAGCGCCTTCTCACCGAAAGCAGCGCCGTTCAGATTGGGATGCTGGTGGATTATTTCCGTTCCCAGGGCAGGATGAACCGAGAGGGGAATCCCATGTTCCCAGGCAGCGAGCAACAAACTCAATTGTCCATTCGGTGCTTTCGTATTTGCCAGCTTTTCAGCAACCACCTCTCCATATCCTTTGTCATTCCCCAGATTGTCTGTCAATGCGCCATTGATAAATTCGGCGGTTTCTTTAGCCATCCCAAACGTGCCGTCCTGCAAGCCCGCCGCCACATCCTCACTGGTAATCCCCCATAAAGCGACTTCGACGTCATGAATCACCCCGGCGCCGTTCATGGCTAAATGGCTGATGTGTCCCCGGCGCAGCAATTCAATGATTAAGGGATTAATACCGCACTTGATCACGTGGGCGCCCATCATCCAGATGACCGGCAGTTTTCGATCAAGGGCATCCCGGAACCGTCGGACAAATTCCCGAAATTCCTTCCCAATCAGTATCTCCGGCAAGGCATTCAACCACTCCTCAAGGGTAGATTGCCGGCTCACTTCCGTTGCAAAATCCCCAATCCCAACCTTGCTGTAACGCTCCCGAATGCTGTAGGTTTTTATGTGATCAAATGTTAGTTTTTTATACCTGGACATAGACGCCTCACTTTATTTGTGCGGGAATAGGAGTTGGAACGCCTTCCATTTTAATTAGTTCCGTGGTAATCGACCCCACCACCACTTTAGACTTCATTTGTACCGGGATTTTATACTGATCATCCGTTAACCAGATCCACAGTTCGCCCTTCTGTTTGAAAATCGCTTCCCCTCGTAACCGGGGACTGATCACAATGCAGTTAAATTTTCCGGCTTTTACTTTTACCCGCTCTTTTCTTTGAATTATCACCTGTAAATCATATACTTTCTTGTTGTCGTGATTGGTCATATAAATCGGTTCACCCACCCGCAACTCCTGGGTTCGAACATAATAAAAGGAAGCCAGAACATCCAGCACGTATGCAGGCACTTTCAATTGAAACGTCTCCTGCTTCTTGATCCGCAATGGTTCTTCATTGTAGTATCGGATCGTTTGCACGTTGGCAATTCCATGATGCTGGTCATAGTCAACGAACAGATCATATTTGTACCCGCCTTCCCGCAGCTGTTTTCTGAATTTTCGGGAAAAGAAACCGTGCACATCCAGGAAAGTTTCCACGCTATCTCGTACTTTATAAAAGATATCGAAGGCGCCGCTGGAACGGGCAGTGGAAATGATATGATAAACCTCGGAGCTATCCGGCAGTTTTATCCGCTCTTTCACTTCCATGGTAGCGGTTCCGGCTTTGATAATTCCATAGCGAACCTTGAACGTTAATTTTTCACCCACTCGAAATGCATTGTTCGGAATGGTTCGATCGAGATGATAAAGGGGCAGGGTATCTTGCATCGCTGCCCGGGAAAGAGAGTCCTGGTGCAATGAATCTCCCGGCAGAATGGGATGCAAAAGTGTATCGGTTCCCATGGGAACGTTGAGCGTTTCATTGCTATCAGGTTGGGCAGATGATAAAGTGTCCCCGTGGGGCGAGGAAGGAAAGGCAAATAATGATGAGATAAAGAGAGAGAGAATGATCGAACCGACAACGAAAATTGGAAAACGAACCCCCTCCCCGGAAACCAGGACTTTTCTCATGCATTACCTCTGCCTTCGATTTTTTGAAGCCGTAAGATATGAAAAATAAGCAACTAAGAAAAGCAGGAAATAAGTTTATCGCAGGGTAAATAAAGTTGCGGGATGTAACGTTATCGCAGAAGGAGGGCTTTTATCGCCCGGATTGCTGATTTGGTCAGCGGGTCGCTTTCGAGCTGGGCTTCTACTTTTTTATGAGCATAAAGAACCGTTGCATGATTGAGATTGGAGAAATGATACCCGATAGTATTCAGAGATTCGTGGGTCAGTTCCCGGCAAAGGTAGAGGGTAATATGACGGGCTTTTAAGATCCGCTTTTTCCGGGAAACACCGGTTAAAATATCCATTGGAATTTTGAAATACTCCGAGCAGGTTTTTACCACATCATCAATTCCGATTTGCCGGAACGCCGGGGCCACAGAATCGCCGATATGCGCCTGGGGACACATTCGGGAGAGAATATAGCGCACATCCTGATATGTTAAACTTTTTTTCAGTAGAGAGACCTGGGCAATAATGCGAACCAGAATCGATTGCAAATCATGTAAATTCCGGACAGTACTTTCCGCAAGCAATTGAACAACTTTCTCGTCCGGATGGAAATCGTTTTGTAAAAAAAATTGACGTATCATTTCTTCTCGAGTGCTTGCCTCCACCGGCACCAAATCGACAATCAGACCGCTTTGCAGGAAGGCTATCAGGCGGGGATTAAATTGTTCCATGGCACCCGGTGCCACATTGGATGTTATCACCACCTGCCCTCCCCGGCGGAACAGGTGAGACATGGCAAACAAGAACCCCTCCTGCGTTTTCATTTTGCCGCCCATCAAATGGATATCATCGAACAACAGCAAATCGTAACTGCTCAGTTCCCCCATATAGCGATTTAAGCGATTTCCCTGTAAAGCAGTGACATAGTCATTTACAAATGTCAGACAATCGATTACCCTTATTTTGGAGGAGGGTAAATGGGAAGAGACATGGTTGCCAATGGCATGGAGCAGATGACTCTTGCCGGTGCCAAATCCGCCGTAA
>CAYYGL010000097.1:0-18428 GCA_964471235.1 uncultured Calditrichaceae bacterium | reverse complement strand
AAGAAAAGTATCAATAAATCCTCAATCATCAAAATCAAATGGCATAAAATACTAGTGCAATCACTGCACTAATCCAGAACATGACCCGGTTGACTATATGGGACCGCACCCGGATGTAATTCAGGTAAAAAGAAACTGCGAGTGCTCCAAAAGTCAACACCAGAAAAACATTGCGGTATTGGGCAAAAAATGCCGTAAACGAGAGGCTTCCTAACCCGAGGAAGCTGAATACCAGTGGCAGCACTCAGCAAGGGCGGCTCAGGAAGGCAAATATGATGGTTAGTAGGCTGACGGTTTTCTCTTTCATTGTGCGACCTTGTTTGGTTTTCCCTGTTCCGTGTTCCGAATGGCATTTTGCGAAAACGGAATACGCAAAACGTAACTCTTAACCCGCTTCCGGAAGTAACTACTCGTTTATTTCAAATTTCTGCACCCGGTTATTCCCCCAATCGGCAATATAAATCCAATTTTTGTAAATGGCAATATCCGTGGGTTTCTCAAATTGCCCGGGATCGCTGCCCGGTGTGCCAAACTGAGTTCGGTATCCCCCGGTAGAATCAAACACCTGAATCCGACTGTTGTAAAAATCCACCACATACATTCGCCCGGCAGCATCGATTTCCACCGCATTGGCTACGTTAAATTGACCGGGCGTGCGTTCTTCTCCGCTGAAACTGCCCCGGGACTGCAACGGCTTTCCATCCGCCCGGAATATCTGAATGCGGTGATTGTAGGCATCCGCCACGATGATATTCCCGTTTTTGTCCACCGCAACATCTGTGGGATAATACAACTGACCGAACTCATGCCCTTCGGTTCCGAATTGAGAAATGAAGTTGCCGCGGGGGTCGAAAATCTGGATGCGATCATTGTAAAAATCAGCAACCAGAACATTGCCATTCCGGTCGAAATTTACCGCTGCCGGGGAATCGAACTGCCCGGGAGCGTCGCCGCTTTCTCCCCAGGTAAACTGATACTTCCCCTCGGTGTCAAATACCTGGATGCGGTCACTGCCGTAGTCCGGAACATACACCAACTTATCATCACTCACTGCCAGATGCATGGGGCGGTCAAATTCACCAGGACCATCTCCGGGTGTACCCCATTGGGTGATGAATTCCCCATCTGCGGTAAATTTTTGGATGCGGTTGTTACCGGCATCGGCGACATACACATTCCCGTCAGCATCCACCGCCACCCCAACCGGCTGACGGAATTGCCCCGGTGCACTGCCCTCGCTGCCCCATTGGGAGATGAATTCAACCTCAAAACGGCTTTTATGTTGGCAGTTTGATACACCCACTAAAGTAACCGTAACAACAAAAAATATCAGTAATATCCGAAACAGATTCATCGCAATACCCCAGGTTCTTTTGGGTTAAGTAAAAGGTGCATCTCATTTAAAATAGCAGGATTCTCGTTCCGAAAGAAATCGTCCAATCGGTAGCCAATTGTTGACCGTTGGGCTCATTGACCACCGGGAGTTGCAGTGAGGATTCAACCAACCAGCGTCTGCCGCCAACATATTGCAGTCCCGGGGATAGAAAAATGATGGTGCCGCCGGTATTTTCATTGCGCTCGCCGTTCATTTTGCTCTTTGCCTGGGTGTTTCCGTTAATTTCCAGAAATCCGTTCAGTTGTGGTTCCGGATAGGTCTCATAAACCGCCGGCAGTAGCCGGTACCCAAATGCGAGATTGTAGGAAAAATTATTCCCGAAGTTCACTCCGCCGTGGGACGTGTTCACATTATAGATTCCTTCCAGGTAAATGCCGATGCGGTTTTTTATCCATCCGGCGACGGTGGAAAAGAAATAGTCGGTGGAACCGCTGCCCAGGGCGGGCGAGGCATTTTCATCCCCGCTTGGCAGTTTAACACCTGCTTTTGCGGCGATGCGGAATGTCTCCAATTTCCGATCGTGCTGGTACAGCAGGTACTTGGCAAATAGTTTTGCATCACCGATTCCGAAACTGGAGTTGTCCTGGGTGTTGGATTGAAAATGAATATCCATAAACGGCACAATGACGCCCACCTGAAAACGATCACTTCCAAGGTTGTAGGGAATGGCAACCGGGGTCACTCGCACGGTTACCCGGCGATTCATGGCATCCGGAATTTCCCTGCCTTCTTCCAGCAGGGTCTCTTTCCGCAGGAATTTTACAAACGTGCGAATTCCCCGTCCTTCCAGACCCAGCATTATCGGCGTATCGGTCTGGATGGGAGGACCCTGGGCATAACTGCTTTTTCCAATGAGCACAATCCCCATGAAGAGGAGAAAAAAAACGCGAAACAGAATGTGATTCATTGACAGCCTCATTTCCGGTCGACTTTCACGATTTCCGCATCATACCCGGCTTCTTTTACCGCTTTCACCAACTGCTGTTGATGAGCCTCATCCCCGGCACAGACCACCGTCGCCTGATTTTTTTCCAGACTTACTTTCACATCCCGGGCACAACCGACCTTTTCCAATGCGGCCTCCACACGTTGCACACAATTCTGGCAACTCATACCGGCTACCTTCAGGGTCACCGTTTTCCCGGCAGGAGCCAGGCTCATTTGCGCATCTCCTTCAACGATTTTCCTGGGGGTAAACCCGGCTTTTTTCACCGTTTCACGCAACTGCGATTCAGTAATCTCCGCACCCTCTTTTAGATAGAGAATCGCCAGACCGTCGTTTACTTTGATTTCAATCTTTTTCACCCCGTCTATGGATTTGAGCTTCTTTTCCAGACCGTAAGCGCAGAATGGGCAGGAAAGCCCATCCACCCGAATCGTTATTTTTTCGCCTTTAAACACTTTATCGGTTTCCTGGTTGGCAAAGACGGAAAGCGTTAAAAAAGAAAGTGCAAACAGGATGATAACGGCAGTGAATGCCATTTTCGAACTAACTGCTTTCATGATGTATCCTCCTTAGTCGTTTTGTTGTAGAAGTAAATTTACTTAAACAGATGCTGTTTTTTCTAAAGACTTTTAGTCTTCGCTCTTCGCTGCCGGCTATTAGCTATTGGCACTAAACTCATCCGTTAGCAGCCAATAGCTAACGGCTAACAGCTAAAAGCTAACAGCAAATTTAGAAGTGACGTTTTTTTCACCACACTACTTATCATCTCAAAATAAAGGCGGCAGGTGAAATTCCAGTCCCATCACATATTCCGGGTCCGGGGTTTCCTGAACGCCATTCAGATCATTAATGATAGGAATTTTGACGCCGGCCTTCAGCATCACATTGCGGTAACTAAACAGGAGCCCCGGTGCGACGCTGAGGACGCTTCCGCCCGAATTTGCATTACTTACGCCGTTCTGCCGATCTTTGCCGATCGTCTCCCCAATAAATTCCACCAATAGTACCGGGTCGGGTTGTAAATATTCCAGCTTATAAGGGCGAATGCCGTACGCCAGATCGAATTCCAGCCGATTGCCCCGTTCCAATCCATTCACCGCCCGGTTGATTTGATAGTGACTTCCGGCAAAAAAATAATGACGACGGGATTCATATCCCAGCGAAGCGCCCAGAAAGTAATCCGTGGCGCCGGATCCACGATTCAGTATCCGGTCTCCGGTGGGAAAGCGTACTCCTGAATGGAACGCTGCCTGCAAGCTGGCTCCCGGCATATCCCGACGGAAAAAACGAAGTTTGCTGCGCAAGGAAATATCCCCGAAACCGGCAGTATGACCTTGACTGGTGAACAAATAGGGTGCTGCAAAAGTTACCGCCCAATCCGGGGTTATCCCATATAATAATTCCCAATGATTCGCCCAGCCGGACTCCCCCTTCTCCAGTGCCGATTCCAGACCAACGCCATTTTGATAAATCGTATGTGGACCCAGCCCGAATAACGGTTCGTGGGCGTCGAGATGAACGATCGCAAGAAGCAGAATCACGGGCACCAACATGAATTTTATCCACACTGTCTTCAACCACATTTTGCTCTCTCCGCCTTTTTACCTTTTATATTACCAACGCTCCGGTACCGAAAAAGTAACGGTGTCGAAAAATATTCATACGATTTTGTTTGCCAGACGATAGCGAATCCAGTAACCAATAACGCCGCCAATCACCGACCCCACCAGGGCACCGCCAAACCATCCCAACACCACACCCAGGGCAAAGGGAGCACACTGTAAAAAAATCCCCGGAATCAGCAAAAGCATAAACATACCGCCGGCTAATGACCCCCTGAGAAGCGGGTTTTTTCCACGCCCACTTGCCGTTAGGTAAGCGGCAATGGACATGGGTATTAAGGCATATAAACTCCCGAATAGAAAATACGTCCCTCCGATAGAAAGCCGCTCCATCAGCGGCTGGGTTAGTTGGTACTGACTGCAAAAGCGCACCGAATGGGGCAAAGGCGTAACAAAGGTCATCAACAGAAAAATACCCACGGCAATTAACGAGGCTTGTGCCAGGAATTTCCATGAAGGTTCTTCCTGCTTATTGCCAATTGAGAACAGGTAAAATACCAGAGCAAAAAGCCCGGTCCATAATGCCCCGGCAACCGTAAGCCCCAGCGGGGGAATGGATTCAAGATCGATACGAAATGAGAGAATGATGGCAAACAGGGTGGTTGTCAACAATCCCATGAAGATGGGTGTCATTGCTTTCAGAGGCTTCTGTAGAGAGCCCCGGAGATTTGAGACTAAACTCTCATCAGCTGCTAATTCAGCCTCTCGAGCATTTTGTAATATTTTTGCCTGGAGGGCGTCCGGCACAGGCTGATCATCTACCACACTCAACAGGAGCCATACAGCGTCAAGCTCGTTTACGGTTTTTGCACAGCGGTCACATTGGCTCAGGTGCAATTGAAAGGCTTTCCTCTCCGCTCCGGAAAGTTCATCTCCCAAAAAGCTCATCATGTTTTTTTCGATATCCTGACAGGTCATAGTGTTATCCCTCTTTTAAATAGGATAATTTTTGTCTCAGGGTTTGCATTCCCCGGTAAGCTTTTTGTTTTGCAGCGTCAGGGGAAATGCTTAAAATTTCACCAATTTCGGAAAACGAGAACCCGTGAAACTTTTTCAAGATGATCACCTCACGTTGTTCATCCGGCAAACTATGTAATGCGTTTTCCACCGCCTGTTTCACTTCACTGTCCTCAAGTGCTTCGTGTGGTCCGGGTTCGGGGGTTATCAGCCGGTCGGTTTCATTTCCCGGGGTGTCGTAGCTTACTTGCATGCCTTTCCGTTGTTTTTCCCGATGCCTGTCTCTCAGCAGATTCATCGCGATGGTAAATATCCAGTTGGAAAAGGCATTACGTGGTTGATACCGATGTCTCGCTTCAGTCAATTTCACAAAACATTCCTGAAGCAAATCCTGGGAAAGTGCCGCATTTCCCGACCAGCGCAGAAACAGATTGTAAATCTTTTGTCCGTAGCGGGAAAAAAGCTCCTCAAAAGCTTCTACTTTACCGTTCGCGTATTCAAGCATCAATTCTTCGTCAGATTTCGTCTTCATATTCCTCTTCGCTTCTCTACATCTTTGTAAACGTTAAAACGGGTTAAAGGTAACGCTGCAATTCGTCGCTTTTTTAATTTTTCTCACAAGGCACCTTTTGTACCAGTTTTGTATGGTGTTGTTCGCATCGATTTAAAAGGGGGGGGATACCCGCAGTGTGTATTATAAATTGAGCATCCTGTCAAGGAAGGAATCCGGATCGACTGCCACATCGGCAAGACGGATCGCATCCACATGATCCGGTGTTCGCAACGGGGTATTCAATGTCAGCAGGTGGATGGCGGGGTCAATGTCCATCACAATACCCAAACCCAGGCTAAATCCGTTTACATCCTCCAAGGATACTATCTGATGGCGACGGAAAAAGGGACGAGGGAAAACCGCCAGGCGATGCCAGTAGAGTTGAATTGGTTTGGCTGTGGAGAAATATGCGGCATATTGTTGTGCCCGGTATGCCTGTCTGGTGGAGAGGTCCCGTGAGGTGATCACAGGAGAAGGGGGAAGTTGGATCAATTTCAGCCGGCGGGAGCGCCGCAGAGGGTGGAGCAGCGGCTCCAGCTCTTTTTCCCGTTGAATGCCTACCACCATCGTTGGCTGTAGGAGTTCTATTTTTGCCAACTTTAAATACAGTCCCCCTTTCTCCGGGTCTATCAAACCGGTGGTATCGCAAATGATCGTCGAATAACCCATTTCCCGGGCGGCGGTAATTAACCGGGCATAACCTACTATCATGGGAAGCATGTGTCCCACCGGTGTAACCGAACCAACGGCATATCTTTTAATTTCACCCCGGGGTGGAAAAGCGGTCTCACCCGTTTTGGGCAGCGCCAGGGTCAGTGTGGTGGGTGGTCCCAGGGAGCTTTGCCCGGGGTCGCCATCCAGGTACGCCACGGATTTACCCTCATCTTGCAGCCGGGTGAACAGGTAGCGGGCAAAGGTGGATTTACCGGCGTCGGTCCCGCCCAGGATCAACACCACCCCGTTTAGTTTTTGTGTGTCGAGCCTTTCCCATTCCGGCAATGGTTGGATCGCCTGTTCCTTCATCACTCAGTTGGTAATATATTTTGGTTGTTGCATTCCCTAAATTGTCAATATAGGATAGTGATGGTTCTGATTCGAAAGTCTGTTAACGATGCTCAAAGAAGAAAATCCGATGTTTTTTCTCGATCCGATATCATTACACAAGATCTGTCAATCCGGTTCGTTCCCACGGCAAATATCGATTTCGTTAGATGTTGGTCGCACCCAATCTATTGTAAAAATGGAGGCAGCGCAAATTGTTTTATCTGACGAACTTCGTTTGCCGTTGCCGCAAGAAATATGTGACAGGAAAGCGGATGAACGAACCATTTTACAATGGAACGGCAATGAGTGGCAGAAATGGCAGATGTTTGATGAGGCAACGGGTAAATTCTACAAGATGGTATTTGTTGGTGAAGGAAAGCCCCCCACAGTGGAGATCAGCGGTATCAAAATGCATGTAACGGAAGATGGGGACCCGATGCTGGATACGAAAAGAAAACTGCGTTCTCTGGGGCACGTGCGGGGCAGGGTGCTGGATACATGCTGTGGGTTAGGGTATAGCGCCATTGCCATTTCCAGGCTTCCCGGCGTTACCGGGGTGGTAACCGTGGAAAAAGACGCCAATATGATTCGCCTGTGCCGGGAGAATCCCTGGAGTCGGGAGTTGTTCAACTCGGAGAAAATCACCCTGGTAAGAGGAGATGCTGCGGAGTTCGTGGAGACGCCGGAAGACGCCTCCTTTGCCGGCATCTTGCACGACCCACCCCGATATGCCCTGGCGCCGGAATTGTATGAACTCTCCTTTTACCGGCACTGTTACCGGATTCTCCGGCGAAAAGGTCGGTTATACCATTATGCCGGCAATCCTCAAAAAAGGCGGAAAAGCAGCCTTGCGGAACACACCATGCGGCGACTAAAACAGGCGGGATTTGATAAAGCCCAAAAAACGTACCAGGGGGTACGGGCGGTAAAAATCTAAGATATATCAGTTTAAAACCTGACGATTATCATTTTTTGGAGAAAATAACACACTATATTTTTAATGTTTAACAGGTTCTGTGAGGATCCGGTTGACAGAAGGATTTTCATGGGAGTCCGCAAATTCCCAGAACGCTTAGGAATGGGAGTCTTCTACAATTTTAAACATTCTCTGGTTTGTTGCGGTAGGGCGCCGATGATTGTTAATATGTGACCCGTAAGTGTATCGGTTCGGTTGAGGGCTTTTATGAAGCAGACATTCTCATCGAAGGCTTTAGAGGTAAATTTAGAAGCAACCCGCTCCGAACAAATCCACATCCCTCCCCACCATCAGCAATTCATTCAACTTTCCCAAAGTCATTGGGGCATTCAGCAACGGGCGGAAGAGTTTTTTCGGGAGTATCACCATCCTTTTTCAAACCGGGAAGTTGTAATTGAGCAACTGCGCCTGATAGCCCTGGGGGACCTGTGGCTTTATTCATCCGTAGAACAGCCGGAAAAGGCATACCGGGTGTTGATTGACATTTTCCGGACGTTGTTTTCCGAAAATATTAAAACGGAATTAAAGGAGCAGCTTCTTCAGACCCTGCTGGAATTTATGGGGAGTTTGGCAGCTTTAAATCCGCCTCCGCTAACCTCTCTCCGCCAATGTTTTGACATTGTTCAAAACGTATTCGAGAAAGATGAGATCGTTGTCCTGCGGAATTCCCGTTATTTCAAATCGTATTTGAAAGAAGCAGCGGCACTGCCAGAATTACAAACACCGATTGTATCATTAACCCGGGAGGTTCTAACCCGGGGGATTCTTTTCTGGAAGAAAAACTCGAAAATCGAACAATGGGTCGAGAAAGGGAAAGCGCTTTTTCAACCGCGCAGTAAAGAAAAACTCAAACAAATCGGCGCTGCGTTCTGGTCTGCGCTGGAGAAACAGGTACGGGAAGCAACGCAATGGGAGGAACTGCTTTCCGTGCCTGCTTCGGATGATATCGCCAATCGACTCCGCCAGTTTGTGAATGAGCTGGAAACGCCCCTGGAAAAAATTTATGTTATATTTTATCTGCTGCACCATCCCGGCATGGCACACCTGGAAGATAATTTGCTCTGGGATCTCAATCGGTTATTGCGAAATGTTCATACCCAACTGAGCAACCAGGATATCATTCCGTTTTTGGAAAGATTGATGGAGTTATTTGGAGAACTGAAATCCGAACATACTGCCACGGTGCTGGATTGCATTTTAACCCTGGGCAAGGAAGTTATCGATACCAACGACCAAGCCATCATCGAGTATTATGAACAAAAATTGATTGAATTAGGATTTGAACACCCGGGAAAAATTGAGTACACCGAAGACTGGCAAATCCGGGTCAATCCCAATCATATTAAAAACATTCGGGTTTGGCTGGAACTGATCGAGTATGCGCCCTACCGGATGCGGAAACTCCTCTCGGCGCTGATTGTTCACCTCCGGGTGGGTGGCATTTTTATCTCCGATACCGATCTTTTCCAGCGGGATGTAACCCAATTGTTAAATGCCGATATTCAGCCGCTTTATAAACAAATTAAACAGTTAGCGCGCATCTTCCCGGTTTATTTCCGGGAAATCGGTGCCGAAGGACAGCTACGCGAGGTAACCACTGCTATCGATGAACTTTCTCATCGCCAGGACAAGTTGATTCATTTCCTCCGTAAACAAACCCATACCGAAAGCAATAATACCCATATCGATTTAACCCGCAGCATTTTAAGCTTCTGGTTTAGCGGGGATATAACGGTGTTGGAAAAATTCGTTCCCCGAAATGTCTTGAATACAATCGATCCGGAAAGTAAATGGTTCACGCGGGTGCATGAGCTGGTTTTAAAGTTATGTCATCGATTAGACTGCACCACGGAGGGGTTGTTAACTTATCCGGAATCCGGGTTAAAAGCCCAGCTGGCACAAATCAAATCCGTTGAAGATAAAGACAGCAAGCGTTTCCTGTTCCTGATAAAAATCTACAATCTACTCAAGGAAAAGTATTCATTCGAGAGTCATGATATTGTTGCCAGCCTGAAAAAATACCGTTTTTTTTCGGAACGGGAAATTAAAAGGCTCTCTCGCCATTTAAACCATCATGATCTGGAAGCATCCCTGAAAATCATCTATCAATTTATGGAAAAATTAAATGCCATCATCCTGGATCCTGAAGCAAGCGAAGGATGGGAAAACATCTATCACAAACGTCATATTGCCGTTGGTATCCCTTCGATGTATGGCACCTATCACGAGAGAAAATTTGAAGCCCTGGGATTGACATTTCGCCTGGAACGGGTCGCTTCTTCTTTAATTGAACAACTGATTGATACCATCAATTTGAATTATATCAGCGCCAAAACATTACGTCGGATTTACCATGTGATGGAGTTGTTTCAGACCGGGTTGGAATTGGATGGAATTTACAACGAGGGATTTAATTCCAATCTGAAGATGTTCAAGTACAGCCTTACCTCCGCCAGCTTTTCACTTGACCAGTATGTCAACATCTTTCAGTTTATGGCACTTAGTGTTCGGGAAATTATCAACGAGTACTTTTTCCGGGTGTATGATCATCCCCTAAAAGTGATTATTCCCCAGATCCAACAACGAACCAGAAAATTGAGTGAAGCGAAACTTAAGGAGGTTCTGCATCAGAAGTCCGAGGAATTTTATCGCGATGTGCTCTCCTCGGCATTCCTGATTCAGACGTTGGACAATTTTATCTCCCGGATTATAAACACCTTGCGGGGGATGGTTGACAATTTTTCCAAAGAGATGATTCACAATGTCATGACCTATGACCCGGATTTGATCATCAGTCCACTTTATAAAGAAACCCCGAAGATGGACAACCAGATTTTCCTGGGCGCGAAAGCCTATTATCTCAAGAAATTATATCACTATCACATTCCAACTCCTCCCGGATTTGTGTTAACCACGGAACTGTTTCGTCATAAAGAGGTGATGTTAAATCATCCCCGAATTGATGAAGAGATAAACCGAATGATCCATTACCATCTTTCCCAATTGGAAAAGATGAGCGGGCTGGAGTATGGCAATCCCCGAAAGCCGCTTCTCCTTTCGGTACGCGCCGGTACGGCGATTTCCATGCCCGGGGCAATGAATACTTTCTTAAATGTGGGGATGAATGATGAGATTGTCAATACCTTAAGCCAGCAACCAAATTTTGGCTGGACTTCCTGGGATTGCTACCGCAGGTTCTTACAGAGTTGGGGAATGGCTTCCGGGATCGAACGGGATGTTTTTGATCAAATCATGATTGATTTCAAAACGAAGTTCGGTGTGGAACAGAAAATTCAGTTCACTCCCGAACAGATGAAAAAGATAGCTTATGCTTATAAGCAGGTGTTGCAGGATAACCGGATTACCCTGGTAGAGGATCCCTTTCTTCAGCTCCGGCAGGCAATTTTAGCCGTGATGGATTCCTGGTCTTCGGAGCGTGCCCAGGTCTATCGTAAGCACTTGCAGATTGCCGACGAATGGGGAACCGGGGTGATTGTTCAGCAGATGGTGCTGGGAAACATCAATACCCGTTCCGGGACCGGGGTGGTCTTTACATACGATCCGCACCGGAAGAAGCCTGGCATTAACCTCTATGGGGAATTCACCCTTTGCAGCCAGGGAGAAGACATTGTAGCCGGGCTGGTGCATGCCCTGCCGGTCACGGAATTTCACCGGGAAAAACTGTACCCGAATATCGATATATCCCTGGAAAAAAATTTCCCCCGGCTGTATCAACGCCTGCTGGAACTCTGTTCCAAGTTGATTGAATATCACGGATTCAGTCATCAGGAAATAGAATTTACCTTTGAGAGTGACCGGGCGGAGGATTTATATATTCTCCAGACCCGCGCACAAAATATCCAGGAACATAAAAAACAGTATGTCTTCAAAACTTCTCCGGAAAAGCTTGAATTGGTCGGTCGGGGGATTGGAGTTGGCGGTGGCGCTTTGAATGGCATTCTGGCGTTTGACATGGATGATCTGATGCAATTCAAACAGAAATACCCCGGGCAACGTCTGATCCTGGTGCGACCGGATACCGTACCGGACGACATCGGTATGATATTTCAGTGCGACGGCTTGTTAACGGCGCGCGGTGGGGCAACCTCTCACGCCGCGGTGACTGCCGCCCGCCTGGGGAAGGTATGTATTGTGGGATGCAAGCAGTTATCCGTCAACGAAAAAGAAAAGACCTGTACCATTCAGCAAGTGCTCTTTAAAGCTGGCGACAAAATTGCCATCGACGGGTACCTGGGCAATATTTACAAAGGGCATTACCCGACTCAAATGGTAGAGATGAATCACCAGATATAATGCGGGTGACGATCCCGGCAAAATATCAGTTAATCAACAACAGCAGGAAAGGGATAGAAAATGGAATCGAACTTTGGTTATGAGCATCGATTGGGTGTTAATGGACTGGGCAGAATGGGCAAGCTAACCCTCTGGTATCATTTGTTAAACCGGCAGTTTAGCGGCATGGTCATCAATGTCGGGCGGGAAGTTGGCAAGCGCCTGGAAGATATCATCCAGATAGTGGAAACCGATTCTACCTACGGATCACTGCACCACTTTCTTTATGGGCATAGCGGCAAAAGATGTGAAATTACGATAACCGACCGGGAGAAAGGGGAGTTCCGGATTGACGGATTCCCGGTAAAGGTTTTGCGAGAAGCGCGAAACCCCCGGTATATCAACTGGGCGAAAGAGGGGATACGCCTGGTGGTGGATTGTACCGGCGCGTTTTTGGATCCCACCATTCCGCCGGACCATTCCAAAGGAAGTATTCGAGGGCATCTGGAAGCGGGTGCGGAGAAGGTAATCGCCAGCGCACCGTTTAAAATTAAAGATTCCACCCGAAAGCTCCCGGACGACAGCGCCCTGTTTGTGTACGGCATCAATCATATCAAATATCACCCGGGCAAACATCATCTTATCTCGGCAGCCAGTTGCACCACCACCGGCTTAGCCCACATGATGAAGCCGCTGGTGGAATCGGAAGAGACCGCCCGGATTCTCACCGCCTCCATGTCCACCGTGCATGCTGCTACCAGTTCCCAGAGTATTCTGGACGCAGTTCCCAAAGCAGGTGCCAGGGATTTACGAAAAAACCGTGCGGTACTGAACAACATCATCCTGACCTCTACCGGGGCGGCTAAAGCGTTGGAACAGATTCTTCCGGAAATTCAAAAGGTGGGATTTATGGCGGATTCGGTACGCATCCCCACCAACACGGTTTCCCTGATCTCCTTGAACATTACCTTCCATACCCGTTTGAATGAGATGGGGGATCCGATTGTCAATCAAACGTATATTAATAATATCTATAAAACCGCTGCCGAAGGCTCCCAGAAGGGAATGTTGGCGTTTAGTGAAAAGCAAAATGTGTCTTCGGATTTGATTGGTTATGAAGCAGCAATTGTCATTGAAGGGCATGAAACCCACACCAGAACAGGGTTTGTGCGGTTGTCGAGTGAGATGCTGCAGGAGTTCGGGGTGAGCGGAGCCACGGATATCCAGTTACCGGTGACGCATGCCAAAATCTTCGGCTGGTATGACAATGAATACGGCAGTTACGTGGTTTCCCTGGGGAAATTAACCAATTACATCGATAATAAGATGCGGTAAATCGATTCCCGGAAAAGCGACTTTACCCCTGGGATTCATCCCGGATATAATCATCGATAACCCTTTCCAGCACATCCAGCGGAATGGCGCCGTTTTCCAGTACCTTATCGTGGAATTTGCGAATATTGAATTTGTTTCCCAACGCTTTTTCTGCTTTTGCCCGCAATTCCTTTATTTTCAACTCCCCGATTTTGTACGCCAGCGCCTGCCCGGGCCAGACGATGTATCGATCAACTTCCGTGGCAATGTCATGTTCGGTCTTGGCGGTATTGGCAACGAGGTAATCGATAGCCTGCTGCCGCGTCCAGTGCAGGGAATGGATACCGGTATCCACGACCAGGCGGCAGGCGCGCCACATCTCATAAGTTAACTGCCCGAATTTGGAATAAGGGCTCTGGTAAAGTCCCAACGCTTTCCCCAGGCTTTCGGCATACAACGCCCATCCCTCTACAAAAGCGGTGAATTCGCTATGCCGTCGAAATTCGGGCAGGTTCTTCAATTCCAGCGCCAGGGCGATTTGCAGGTGGTGCCCCGGCACTGCCTCATGGGCGGTCAATGCCTCCATTTCGTATTTGGGGCGCGTTTCCAGTTTATAGGTATTGGCATAAAAGTAACCGGCGCGGCTGCCGTCATCTGCCGGCGGTTGATAATAGGCGGTATAGGTAGTGGGTGCCTGGTAAGCCGGAATTTCCCGCACCCCATACGGAATCCGGGGCAGCTTGCCAAACAGCTTCACCAGTTCCGGGTCAATCCGCTTGCAGATATCCCGGTAGCCGATTAGCAATGCTTTTGCGGATGTATAGTAAAATCGGGGATCGCTGCGAAGAAATTTCACGAAAGCGGCGAAATCCCCCTCAAAACCGACTTCTTTAATAATTTTTTCCATTTCCAGACGGATTCGTTTCACCTCCCGTAATCCGATTTGATGAATTTCCTCAGCCGTCATGGAGGTGGTGGTGAAATAGGCAATTCGGTTTTGATAATATGCATCGCCATCGGGCACCTGCCAGATCCCGGCGCGCTTAAACGTTGCCGGGTAATACGTCTTTGTCCAGAATTGATAGAATTTTCGATAAGCCGGAAGCACTGCTGACATGATGAGTTCTTTTCCGGCTTTCTGTAGTTTTTGTTGTTCACTTTCCGGTATCTCTTCCGGGAAGTGCCGGAAAGGTTGGTAGAGGGGGTGCTTCTCCAGTGGCGTATCCATTTGTTGTTGGATTTGTTCCGCAACTCCCCGGAGTGGCGCCGCCGGCCTCAGCCATTTCTGCCGAATGCCTTCCCGGAGCAGGATGATAATTTGGTCGACCTGCATCGGGAATGCCCGAAGCCGTTTCAAATATGCCTGGTAATCTTCCATCGATGTAAAGGGGGTAAAGCTGACGAGTTGGGGGAAATCCAGTTGAGGACCGCGCAATTGGGTAACCGGCATCAGGTAGGAAGGGAATTGGCTGGCAGCAACCGCATCACGGTATTCTTTCCTGAAGAGGTCGTAGTTGAGTTGATCTACCGGGGAAAGTTGGTTGCGGTCGATATTCCCGAGTTCATCCAGTACCACTTTCTGATGCTGTTGACGCGCCTCAATCGCTGCCAGGCTCCAATCGGTTAGACGGTCGTTATAGCGGCGGTCACCCTGGTAAGTAGCATTTTCCGGATAAGTTTTCAGTTGGTATTCCCACTCCTGATCAAACAATTGATAAAGCCGAACGGTGGCAGCGGGAACTTCTGTTTGCCCCTGCCCCCGGGTCGATTGGCTAAAAAAACTGGCACCCACCAGCACCATTATAACAACACCATTTATTGGAGGGAATGTCATGGATAACTCCTGAAATTTAACGTTTTAAATTTGTGCTAACAATATTACCTCAGTTTTTAATATATTCATGTACACGGAAATTCGAAAGGGCAAGATGAAAGATTGATGAAAAGTAACGATTCAGCTACATGCCCATTGGTGTCATTCCGGCATTCTTCCGAGGTAGGAGATTCTTCGAAGTAGTCTATGACCGGTATTTTTCATCAATCGGATGCGCCCACTGATGAAAAAACCAGAATGATAAAAAACATCCAATTTGCCGGTAAGGCTGAATAATTCCGTTGAAACGATAGCAGGTAGTGAGGGGCGCCGGGTGGAGCATATTAAGGGTGCTAAACGGGATGGGGGTGATTCAACAATGGCAATGAAGGTGGAAGTTCCTTTCGTTGCAAGGTTCGAAACCACCAATTTCTCCCAATATCCCCAATCCCCAATTCCTTTCTGCCCAATCCCCTCATCCCTTATCCACAAGGTATCTTATGTTCTGGAAATTATTTCTCTTGTTTACCCTAATTCCCATTGTTGAGTTATATTTTTTGATAAAAATCGGAGGGATAATCGGGGCGGTAAATACCATTCTCATCATTTTGATGACTGCATCCGTCGGGGCTTATCTGGCTAAAAGCCAGGGGTTTGCAGTACTGTACCGAATATCTGAGGCGATTCATAGTGGCAAACCACCGGGAAAAGAAATCCTTCATGGCTTATTTGTTTTGTTGGGCGGGTTGTTACTGTTAACCCCCGGATTTTTAACCGATTTCCTGGGCTTAAGTATGTTACTGCCGCCGATTCGTCGATGGTATGTCAATTGGGCTGCGAAGCTGATTTACCAAAAGATATCATCTGGCGATTGGCATCGTAATGATTGAAGAGGTTTGATAGCCGCTGAAAGGGAAAAATAAACGATTTTCCCATAAGGTTACTATCATCACTTTTAAGATTCCATAAAAAGAATATATTCGTTCTTATCATTTGTTCAGAAACATATTGCCTTACCAACCCTCCTTTTTTCTTCGTCAGAAAGGAAGGAGACTCATGTTTAACAATTGTTGATGGATTGGGGGTAAAAAATCGAATCACCCTTTCATGGGGTATATTTTTCCAAAAAAAATAAACATTTCATTAAAAGATTGTTTTTTTCATCCGACAATGGAATCTTGATTTCCGAAACAACGATACCAGAGTGGGAAATTCAAATTAAGAGGTAGATACGCTCATGATTAAGAGAAATTGGCGGTATCTGTATACCATCTTGGTCATCTTTGTTGATTTTTTGCTAATTAACCTTTCCTTTCTATTGGCTTTGCAACTCCGCTTTTCTGAATTTCGGAATCCGTTTGATTATTGGGAACCCTGGTTGTTCATCAATATGGTGTTTTTCCCCCTAACCATGGCATTGGGTGTTTATCGAGGAATTTTTAAGAGCTCGCTGGACAACCAGCAGCAGCATCTTAAAAAATTTACCTATTACCTGGCTTTATTTACCATGTCTTACCTGTTCCTTATTAAAGGGCATCAATATTCCCGCGGGGTTGTGGTTATTTTTTTAATGACTCAGTATGTGTTGCTGGAAATTGGTCACTCCATCATGAACCGGGTAAACCGCTACTTATTTAAAAAAGGGTATGGGAACAAAGATATTCTAATCGTGGGTACCGATTCTTCTGCTTCTCGCTTTGCCGAGCATCTCAACGATGTGTATGGGGATTATTACAAGGTGCGGGGGTTTATAGCCAATGGCACTCCCCACAAGCATGATCCCATGGTAATTCCCAATATCGTCGGGAAATATGAGAATGTGGGAGAGGTGATCACCAAATCGGATATTGAAGAGGTGTTCATTGTGAGCGACTCCATGCTTCAACGCAAATACGAGCCCATTCGCAAGGCATGTGAGGCGCACCATGTAAAGGTGAAGATGGTTTCGCCTTACATTAAGAATTTGATGAACCAAATTAAGGTGAAGGATGTTACCGGGGTTCCTTTAACCACGGAATCCAATCGGGAACGATTTCGGTATTGGAATAACAAAATCAAACGAGCGTTTGATTTGATAGTGCTGGCAATCGCCGGTATTGTCCTGGTGCCGTTGGGATTGGTTATTGCCCTGTTGGTCAAGCTGACTTCCAAAGGCCCGGTATTTTTCAAACAAAAACGGGCGTTATATAAAGGCGGTCCTGAATTTTGGTTCTATAAATTCCGCACCATGTATGAAAATGCCGATGAGATGAAGGATAAAATCTGGGAAATGAATGAAACCAATGGGGCGCTTTTCAAAATCAAGAAGGATCCCCGGGTAACACCATTTGGGCGTTTCCTGCGCAAATACAGTTTGGATGAGATTCCGCAGTTCATTAATGTGTTAAAAGGTGAGATGAGCATTGTTGGTCCCCGCCCCTTGCCGGTTTCCGATTTTGATAAGCTGAAAAACGGCGCTATCAACTATGACTGGTATCGCAAAAGAGGTGATGCCAAACCCGGGATTACCGGACTGTGGCAAATCTCCGGGCGCAGCAATCTTACCTTCGAAGAAATGTGCTTGCTCGACCTTTATTATATTGAAAACCAATCCGTCTTTTTTGACCTGGAAATTATGTTTGAGACGGTGCCCGTTATCTTTTTTGGAAAGGGCGCCTATTAATCTGAGAAACCGCATAGCTCCTACATCAAAAAACCGAATTCCTGCACTCTTATGAGGAACTCGGTTTTTTGTTTTTTCCACCGTCCGGAAGCCCCCGGGGATGAAGACTGCATCCTTCGTTAAAGGAATCCCATTGAGCAGATAAACAGGTTTCAACGTTATTCCCGGGTAGGGAAAATGAAAATAATTTTGTAATATACCGGGGCACCACTTCCATGATGGATGATGCTGAAATGTTCGGGACGGTAGTCTCTTTTCCGTTCCATCATGAGTTGGGTGCTCGGTTAACTGGATGAGAAAATGGAAATTGCAACGAATCGGGGTAAGGAGAGGATGATTCCTCAGACCAAATTATTCAAGAAGAATTTACCGCACTATCTGAACAATGAACAGATGCGTCGCAATGTGATGAAGGCGACCGCGATTTCGTTAAAAAAAAGGGCAGAGGTGGTCAACGAACTGCCGAATTGGGAAGCGCTCCGTGAGGAAGCCCATCGCATCAAACAGGATGTCATCAGCCATCTGCCGGAATATTTGGCGACATTTGAACAGCATGCCCGGGAAAACGGTATCACGGTAATGCGGGCACAAAACAGCAGGGAAGCTACCCAAATCGCGGCATCGATTGCCCGGGAGCATGGGGTGGAGCGTATCGTAAAGTCCAAATCCATGATAACCGAGGAAATTGGGTTTAACGATGCCATGCAGGCGCTGGGAATAGAGGTAATCGAAACCGACCTGGGGGAGTATATCATTCAGTTGGCGGGAGAGCCGCCTTCCCATTTGACCGCCCCGGCAATCCATAAGTCGCTCCAGGAAATTGCCCGTTTATTTCAGGAGAAGTTGGGTATC